>JAIPHU010000021.1 GCA_021735045.1 Candidatus Omnitrophota bacterium
TCATATTAACTCCATATTTTTTTGTTAATCTATACCTGTAACTTGAGGTAAAGATGTGGTCAAATTTGATAATAATATTTACAATTTTACTTTTTGTTTTAGGGATTATTTATTTTAATCTTTCAAAGTCTTTTAGTTACCAGGTTTATGACAAAATCAAAGAAAATAAAAATAGAGTAAAAGACTATCAGGGGGAAAAAGATATGAAGTTATATAAAAGATCTAATCACGTAGTTTCTCAGATGCCTGAATTGCATAAAGATTTTGTCGTAAGCAGTTTGTATAGCCAACTTTCAGTTTTAAATCAGTTGTTAGATAATTTTGAAAATTCAAAAATTACTGAGTCTGATTATGCAGTTGAATCTTTACGAAGGGTTGAATTTGGGTTGCGTAAAATAAGAGGATTTATCGATAATTAAATTTAATTTATTTTTTAAATGTTTCTAGGTCCTGAAATTTTTAAAAAGGAGGTGATGAAAAAAATAAATAATAGTTTTTCAGAAGCTAGAGGCAGGAAAATAATAAACCAAAAAATGAAAAAAACTTTTCTTAAGAGTAGAAAAAAAAATTTATCTCATAAAAAATCTCAAAAAGGAGGAGTGTGTAAATGAAAAAATTTCCAAAATTTATGCTTGCTTTGGCTTTTGCTTTAAGTTTTTTCTTTGCAACTAACTTGGTATTTGCCGGAGAAATTGATGTGTTGGTTGAAAAATTAGTTGAAAAAGGTATTTTGACCAAAGCAGAGGCTACTCAAGTTGTGACTGAAGCTAAAGACGAAGCACGAAAAGAAGCTATGAAGGGAACTTATGCAGCCTTACCTTCATGGATTCAAAATCTCAAACTTAAAGGTGACCTAAGATTACGTTATCAATGGGAAGATAAAACCGGTGCTGATGACCGCCATCGTGGCAGGTATCGTTTTAGGCTGGGCCTAGAATCAAAAGTAAATGATAAGCTTACTGTTGCAGCCGGCCTTGCTACAGGTGGTAGTGATGGCCGTTCTACAAATCAGACTATGGATGATAGTTTTTCGACTCCTGATATTCGCCTGGATTATGCTTATGCCCAATGGCAGGCAACTCCCTGGATGACACTTCGCGGTGGAAAGGTGAAAAGCATTAAAAAAGAAATCTTTCGTCCTTCTGATTTAATGTGGGATTCAGATCTTCATCCGGAAGGTTTAACTATAGCTTTAACTAAAGATGTTAATGGGACAGATTTTTTCATGAACAATGGTTTCTGGGTGTTAGGCGAATCAAAAACTGATGTTTCGGATCCAGTGATGTGGGTGGTTCAACCTGGATTTAGTACAAAGCTTGCTGATGGAGTAAAACTATCTGCAGCGGTTGCTGGTTATTTCTTTGATAACGTCAAAGGTTCAAGTTTAAATAATGGTGGAGATGACAGTGGGAGTTATAATTCTCTAGATTCAGATGATCATCTTAAGTATGAATATAATGTTGTATCTCCAAGCATGAAACTTTCTGTCAAAAAACTTTTTGGCGTTGAAGCATTTAACAAGTTTACTCTTTTTGGAGATTATGTTTATAATCCTGATCCTTCTGATGAAGACAGTGGTTATCTAGTCGGTGCTAAGATGAAGTTTGGTGGCCCAATGAAGCTTTTTGGCAAAAAATGGACCTTGGGTTATTCTTGGCGGCATTTGGAAAAAGATGCTTGGTTGGATATTTTTCCTGATTCAGATGCCTACGGTGGCCACACAGATGTTGAAGGCCACGAAGTCAAGTTTAGTTATCCTTTAGGAAAACACACTAGTTTAGGCTTAGATTATTATCTTATGAAAATAATTCAAGGCAGCGGAAGACGCCATGTGTTTCAAGTTGATTGGAAGATGAAATTTTAGAAGAGATTACGGTGATTAAGAATGATTACAGTGATTATATTAAAGGAGGAAAAATGAAAAATATTGGAAAATTACTTTTAGCAATAACTTTAATAGCTGGACTGATGATTCCGGCATTTGCTGAAAGTATTACAATCAAAGGTTCAACTACGGTTTATCCTATTGCTCAAGCAACAGCTGAAAAATTTATGGATATGTATCCGGAGGTAAGAATTTCTGTTCAAGGTGGGGGTTCTGGTTTTGGTATTGCCGCTATAATTGATGGAACAACTGATATTGGTGATGCATCAAGGCCGATTAAAGATAAAGAAATCAAAAAGGCACTAAATAAAGGTGCTGATCCTAAAGCTCATGTAGTTGCACTTGATGGTATTGCTGTTGTAGTGAATCCTTCCAATTCAGTTTCTGCTTTAACCAAGCAACAGATAAAGGATATCTACACTGGAAAAATATCTAATTGGTCAGGAGCTGGCGGTTCTGGCGGACAAATTGTAGTGATTTCGCGGGATTCATCTAGTGGAACTTTTGAGACTTTTAATAAGTTAGCTTTAGATAAAGAAAAAGTTAGGCCGGATGCTTTACTTCAGGCATCAAATCAAGCTGTAGCTACTACTGTTGCCAAAACTCCTGGTGCTATTGGTTATGTTGGACTTGGTTATTTAACTAGTAAGGTTAAGGGTGTTGATGTTAATGGAGTAGAACCAACCAAAGATACGGTTCGTTCAGGAGAGTATCCATTGGCTCGTCCTTTGTTTATGTACACTAATGGACCAGCTAAAGGAGTAGTTAAAAAATACTTGGATTTTGTTACAAGTTCAGAAGGACAAAGATTAGCAGAAAAAGAAGGTTATGTCGGTTTGAAATAACCGTTACTCATTAAAACCCTCCGTCATTTTTTGTAAAAAAATGACGAGACCTCGCCAAAAACTTTTAGTTTTTGGCGGGTCTGGAGGGGATTATTTGAATAATTTTTTTATAATAAAATAAATTTTAAAATTAATTATGATTCAAAGAGAAAAAGTCTATAAATATATATTTGCAGGCCTAGCTTTTACTTCTTTAATATTCTTAATAGGTATAACTATTGTTTTATTTAAAGAAGGCTTACCAATGTTTAAAGAAGTGGGGCTTTTTGAATTTTTAGGGGGAAAATATTGGTACCCAACTTACGAGCCGCCAGATTTTGGGATTTTACCTTTAATTTTAGGTTCTTTTCTAGTTACTTTGGGAGCTTTATTTATTTGTGTTCCCTTAGGGGTAGGTAGTGCTTTATATATTAATGAAATTGCTACTGGGCGTCAAAAAACAATACTAAAACCTTTAATCGAAATTTTAGCGGGAATTCCTTCTATCGTTTATGGGTTTTTTGGGATGGTGGTTGTAGCCCCTTTTCTGCAAGAACTATTAGGGTTACCGGTGGGCCAAACTGCTTTTACCGGGAGCTTAATGCTGGGGATTATGGCAACTCCTACAGTTTGTAGTATTTCTGAAGATGCTTTAAGTTTTGTGCCCAAAAGTTTTCGTTACGCATCTTTTGCAACTGGAGCAAATCGTTGGCAAACGCTTACCAAGGTAATAATTCCTTCTGCTGGTTCCGGAATTTCTACAGCAATTATTTTAGGAATGAGCCGGGCTGTAGGTGAAACTATGACCGTACTTATGGTTACAGGAGGTGCCGCAGTTATTCCTCATTCAATATTTCAGCCGGTTAGAACTATGACTGCAACTATTGCTGCAGAAATGGGAGAAACCGTACTCGGTAGTAATCATTATCATGCACTTTTTGCAATTGGCCTGATTCTGTTTTTGATTACTCTTATATTTAATATAATTGCTGAGCTGATTAGCCGCCGTTTTAGAATAAAGTTAGGATTAGGAAGATGAGAAAAATAGTTAGTCAAAGAATAGGATTTTCTTTTTTGTTTTTACTTCTTTTGATTACGCTTTTATTTTTAGGAACAATTATTTATTTTATTGCTGCAAAAGGAGTTGGTGCAATTTCTTGGCAATTTTTAACTCAAAGCCCAAAAAATGCAATGACTTCCGGCGGAGTTGCTCCGGCGATTGTGGGGACTTTTTATTTAGTTCTAGGTGCTATTGTTTTTTCTTTTCCGCTTGGCCTTGCTTCTGCAATCTATTTATGTGAGTACAGCCCGAAAAGCTATATTATAAATATTATTCGAATTAGCATTAATAATTTAGCCGGAGTTCCTTCTGTGGTCTTTGGGTTATTTGGCTTGGCTGTATTTGTTAAGTTTTTTGGTTTTGGTGTATCAATTTTATCCGGAGCTTTAACTTTAGGGATTATGGTATTGCCTCAAATTATATCTGCTTCTCAAGAGGCACTTTTAGCTGTGCCTCAATCTTACCGAGAAGCCTCTTTTGCTTTAGGGGCAACCCCCTGGAAGACGATAAAAAAGGCAGTAATTCCACCGGCTTTGCCGGGAATTTTAACTGGAGTAATTTTGAGCGTAGGAAGAGTAGCTGGTGAAACAGCTCCGATAATTTTTACAGCAGCTACTCTTTATAAGCGCGGTTATCCCAATTCAATTTTTTCCGAGGTAATGGCACTGCCTTATCATATTTATGGATTGATGACCGAAGGCACGCATCCTGTGCAACAAAAAGAAATTGCTTATGGTTGTGCTTTTGTGCTTTTAATTTTAGTTTTATCAGTATCTTTTTTAGCAATAGTAATCCGGCAAAGACAAAGGAGAAAAAATGGCTGAGAACATAAGGATAGAAGTTAAAGATGTAAATTTTTATTATGGCAAAAAATCTGCTTTACAAAATGTTTCTATGGATATTAAAAAAAATAAAATAACTGCAATTATTGGCCCTTCTGGTTGTGGTAAGTCGACTTTAATTAGGTTGTTTAACCGGATGAATGAATTAATTCCAAATACTAGGTTAGAAGGCAGAATTAATTTAGATGGTAAAAATATATATAGTTCAAAAATTGATGTAGTAGAAGTAAGAAGGCGAATTGGCATGGTTTTTCAAAAACCAAATCCGTTTCCTAAATCAATATTTGAAAATGTAGCTTATGGTCTGAGGGTAAACGGAATAAAAGAGAGAAAATATATTGCAGCAAAAGTGGAAAAAAGTTTAAAAAATGCTGCTATTTGGGAAGAGGTAAAGGATAGGCTTTCGGATAATGCCCTAGGGCTTTCCGGTGGCCAGCAGCAAAGATTGTGTATTGCTAGGGCTTTAGCGGTTGAACCGGAAGTTTTATTGATGGATGAGCCTTGCTCTGCATTGGATCCAACATCAACACGTAAAATCGAAGAACTTATCCTAGATTTAAAGAAAAAATATACGATAGTAATTGTAACCCACAATATGCAACAAGCAGCTCGGATTGCAGATTATACTGCTTTTTTCATGCTTGGTGATTTGATAGAATATGACGTAACCGATAAAATTTTTACTAGGCCTTCGAAGAAAGTTACAGAAGATTATATCACCGGAAGGTTTGGGTAAGGCACTGCGCTAAAGGATTCGGCTTAGTGTCATTAAAAATAGAGGTATTCGTTGAATAATAACATTTTTAATGGGAGGAAACAATGCAAAGGCACTTTGACCAAGAGTTAAAAACTTTAAAAGAAAAATTGCTTAAAATGGCAGCTTTAACTGAAGGAGCCATCCGGTTATCAATTGAAGCCTTAAAAAATAAGGATAAAGAATTAGCCAAAGGAGTGATTAAAGCTGATTCTGAAATTGATAAAATAGAGCTGGAAATAGAAGAAAAATCAATTGAACTCCTAGCTACTCGCCAGCCGGTAGCGATAGATCTACGTTTTTTAACTACGGGGATGAAAATAAATTCCGAATTAGAAAGAATTGCAGATTTAGCGGTAAATGTTTGTCAACGCGTTTTCCAAATCGCAGATCAACCTTTAGTGAAACCCTTGATTGATATTCCCAAGCTAGCTGATTTAGCGCGTCAAATGGTTAAAGAAACTATTGATGCTTTTGTAAACAAGGATAAAGCTTTAGCCAAAAAAGTAATATTATCCGACAGCCAAGCCGATAAGTTAAGAAATGCAGTTTACTATGAGTTGGTGGATGATTATATAGTAAAAGATGGTAGTTGTGGCCCCAGAGCCGTTCCTTTAATCCTAATCTCTCGCCATCTAGAACGAATTTGTGACCATGCAACTTATATTGCCGAAGATACAATTTATATGATTGATGCAAAAATAGTAAAACATCATCCGGAAAAACTAAAAAACAACAAAGAAAATCAACAATAGGAATCTAAGGCAATATAGTTTTATATTTCTTTTTCTCTTCAATTTTCTCCTTCTCTGTAATATAATAGAGTATCTCTTTATTGCTAATGCAACATTTTTGTTTGAACCTGTTTTGTTGCATAAGGTTTTTAGTTTATATTGCTAATGCAACATTTTTGTTTGAACCTGTTTTGTTGCATAAGGTTTTTAGTTTATGGATTTAGAATTTTTTGAATCAATTAATTTATCGCCGCCAAAAGATAAGATCTATCTAAGATTAAAGTATTCTAAGGATAAAACTAAACTATCTCAGGCGGAATTAGCTAAATTTGAATCTTATATAGATTTTGCTCTAGATAAGATTAATCTACAAGGATCAGCTGCAATAATCTCTATAAAGGAAAAAACTGATTCAGAAATTATTTTAGAAGGTGATATTGTTATAAAAAGTAACTCTATTAAAAAATTCCTCATTGATTGTAAAAGTGTTCTTTTTATGGGAGCAACTACTGGTTCTGATATAATGAAAGTAATATCTTCTGGATCTGGGAAAAAAGAATTAGAAAAATCAGTGGTTGCCGATGCTGTAGCTAGTGAAGTAGTTGATGCTGCCCTAGGCTGGATTGCTGATTATAAAGCAAGAATTTTGCGCAGAGAAAATAGGTTTATAACTCAGCAGAGATTCTCAGCTGGATACGGAGACTTTGATTTGAGTTATCAAAAAGTAATATATAATGTTTTAAATTTAGCTAAACTTGGGGTACAATTAAAAGAAAGCTATATATTAAAACCAGAGAAAACAGTAACTGCCCTCTGCGGCATAAAATAACCATGAGGGAAACGTCCCCTTTTGAGCAAGAATCACACCGCGTAGGTGGGATAAGGGGCTTGGGAATATGGAAAAATTAAATAATCTTTTAAAAAAACGGGTGATTATCTTAGATGGGGCAATGGGAACTCAGTTGCACAAGATGGGTTTACCTCCGGGGGTTTCTCCAGAGATCTGGTGCCTTGATAATCCAGATATCTTAACCAAGCTGCATCAGGAATATAAAAAAGCCGGTTCAGATATAGTTTATAGTGCTACCTTTGGGGCTAATCGAATTAAGTTGGGCCAATCTAGTAAAGTTTCACCGGAAAAAATAAATAAGAAGTTAGCTTCAATTGCAAAAAAAGCTGTTGGCAAAAATAGTCTAGTTGCCGGAGATATTGGGCCTACCGGTAAATTGATTGAACCTTTTGGCAATTTAAAGTTTAATCAAGCAGTAGCTATATTTAAAGAGCAAGTAAAAGGGCTATTAGCTGGTGGGGTAGATCTTTTTGTAGTTGAGACAATGATCGATATCCAAGAAGCTAGGGCTGCACTTTTAGCTATAAAAGAGTTAACTGATAAGCCGGTGATGGTTAGTATGACTTTTGAAAAGGATGGTTTTACCTTAGGGGGTACAGATCCAATAACTGCTCTAATTACAATACAAGGTATGGGAGCTTTTGCCTTTGGCTGTAACTGTTCAACTGGCCCAGAGGCAATGGTTGAAATCATAAAAAAGATAAAACCATATGCCAAGGTACCAATTTTAGCAAAACCAAATGCTGGCCTGCCAAAGTTAAGAGCAGGAGAAACTGTTTTTGATATGACACCAGCTAAATTTGCTAGTTTTTCTAAGCAGTTTTTGTTGGCAGGTGTAAATTTTTTTGGTGGTTGTTGTGGGACTAGCCCAGCTCATATAAAGGAACTAAAAAAGAACTTAAAAGGTAAAAAACCAAAAGGAACTATTAGAAAAAATTTAGCCGCTGTATCTTCAGCTAGGTCTCATTTTATCTTTGAGAAAAATGATTCTTTAGCGGTTATCGGAGAATGCATCAACCCAACTGGTAAAAAAGAACTTAGCCGCCAGCTAAAGAATAAAGATTTTTCTTTGTTGAGAGAGCTGGCTAAAAAACAGCAATCGGCTGGAGCAGATATCTTGGATATTAATATTGGTGCAGTTGGAGTTGATGAAAAAGAAACTATTTTTGAAGTTGTGAAGTTATTAGCTAAAGACATAAAGATACCTTTAGAAGTTGATTCTTCAAATGTTGAGGTTATAGAAGAGTTTTTACGCCTTTATCCGGGGAAGGCAATCATTAATTCAATTTCTGCTGATAGAAAAAAAATAAAAAAGTTGCTTAGTCTAGCTTCTAAATATGGAGCTACATTTATCGGCCTTCCGATTACCGGAAAAAGTATTCCTAAAAGTTTATCAGAACGCAAAAAAAATATAGAAACTATTTCTAAAGAAGCTAAAAAATATGGGTTTAACAGAGATGATTTCTTAGTGGATGCTTTGGTTTTATCAGCTTCTTCTGATTCAAAAAATCCCGCCCAAACTTTAGCTACCATTAAATGGGCGAAAAAATCTGGCTATAAAACGGTAATCGGATTGTCCAATGTATCTTTTGGTTTGCCCAAACGTAAAACTATAAATTCTGTCTTTTTAAATTTAGCTCAAAAAGAAGGCCTTGATTCTGTAATTGCTAATCCTTTATCTATCCAAACTATGGAAGCAAAAAAAGCAGCTGATTTTTTATTGGCAAAAAAAGGTTCAAAAGAAGTTTTTTTTGCTGATTTAACTAAAAAAAATGAAATTTATCCAGCTAAAAAGAATTTAAAAGAATTAGAAGAAAAACTTTATCAGTTTCTTCTTGAAGGCCAAAAAGATCAGATTAAAACGGGAGTCAATGAAGCAATTGCTTCTGGAATTAAACCATATTCTTTGGTGGATAGAGTTTTAATTCCGGCTCTTAAGCAGACTGGAGAACTATTTGATAAAAGGATCTATTTTTTACCTCAGCTTATATCAACTGCAGAAGCGGCTAAAGTAGCCTTTGGAATTTTACAGCCGAAGCTTAAAAGTACAGCTAAGACACGCCAGAAAACAGTTATTGTTCTAGCGACTGTAAAAGGTGATATCCATGATATCGGGAAAAATATCGTTGCTTTAATGCTGGAAAATCATGGTTTTAAAGTGATAGACCTAGGAAAAGATATATCAGCTGATAAAATTATTCAAGAGGTTAAGCGGTATAAGGCTCCTTTGGTGGGGCTTTCTGCGTTGATGACAACCACGATGGTAAAGATGGAAGATGTAGTTAAATTGGCAAAAAAGGAAAAATTAGGGTGTAAGTTTATAGTCGGCGGAGCAGTAGTTACCAAAAATTATGCGAGGCAGTTGGGAGCTAAATATGCTTCGGATGGATTAGCAGCAGTTAAGGTAGCCAACAAACTAAAGTAATCTCTAATGCAACATTTCTGTTTGAACCTGTTTTGTTGCATAAGGGCCAATAAAAATTTAAATATGTCTATTGTAACCAAAAACGGAGATAAGGGAAAAACCTCGTTTTATAAAGGAAAGAGGGTTTATAAGGATCATCCTTGTGTTGAGATTTGTGGCAATATTGATGAACTCAACTCTTATTTGGGTTTTGCTAAAGTTCAATTAAAAAAAAGAAAAGATAAGGAAATAATTAATCAAATACAAAAGGATTTATTTTTAATTTGTGCAGAAATAGTTACAAAGCCAAAACAGTTAAAAAAACTCACCAAAAGAATCAATAAAAAGAAAGTTAAAAAAATAGAAGAACTAATTAAAAATCTCGAAAATAAAATAAAATTAAAAAAAGATTTTTATATACCGGGAAAAAATTTAAAATCAGCCAGCCTCGACATTGCTAGAGCTATAGCCAGAAGGACAGAAAGAAGAATAGTTAGTTTAAGCAGAAAAAAATCATTAAAAAACCTAAATATCTTAGCATACCTAAACCGTTTATCAGATTTTTTATTTTTATTAGCCCGAACAACTTCTGTGCACACCGGGTGTGCACAGAAGTAAGGTGTTAGATATGATTAAAGAAGCGATGCTTTATAAAAAAGTTGAAGGTGGCTTAGTCTATTGTTTTTTATGCACTCATCATTGCCGTATAAAATCAGGAGATTTTGGCTTTTGCGGGGTAAGGCAAAATGTTGACGGCCAACTAAGGAGTTTAGTTTATGCTGAGGCTATCGCTGCCGGGGTTGATCCAATCGAGAAAAAACCTCTTTATCATTTTTTACCAGGTTCTTACTCTTATTCGATAGCAACTATAGGCTGTAATTTTAGGTGCCAATTTTGTCAAAACTGGCAGATATCACAGGCCTCAAAAAGAGATCCCAACAAATTTCCCGGCCAAAAGTTAGAACCGGCGGCAGTAGTAGAGAAAGCTTTAGAAAATAACTGCAAGAGTATTTCTTATACCTATACTGAACCGACTATATTTTTTGAATATGCTTATGATACTGCTAAATTAGCTAAAGAGCAGGGCCTTTATAATATTTTTGTAACTAATGGTTATATGACCAAACAAGCAATCGATAAGATAAATCCTTATCTTGATGCTGCTAATGTTGATTTAAAAAGTTTTAGTGATGGTTTTTATCGGAAAATATGCAAAGGAAATTTAGAACCTGTGTTAGAATCCATTTCCTATATGAAAAAATTAGGAATATGGGTTGAAGTTACTACTTTAGTTGTGCCCGGCCAGAATGATTCAGAAGAGGAGTTAAGCCAAATTGCTGAATTTATTGCTGGAGTTGATAAAGATATTCCTTGGCATATTAGCCGGTTTTATCCTGATTATAAAAATAGTGACGGCCGGCCTACTCCTATGGAAACTCTAAATCTGGCTTATGACTTAGGCAAAAAAGCTGGCCTAAACTATATTTATTTAGGTAATACCGGCCAACCAGAAGATAGTTTTTGTCCAAATTGTAAAAAAAAGATTATAGAGAGGCCTTATTTTAAGGCTACCCAGATACAGGTTAAAAAAGGAAGATGCATTTTTTGCCAAAATAGAATAGAAGGTGTATTTGATTAGTTTGGTTTATTTTATCTATTGACTTATATTTGTATATATGTTATTAATAGCTTATAGTATAACTTTATAAGCGGGAGATTGTTATGAAAAAAATAAAATTGGTCATTTTTTTTTCTTTTCTTTTTCTTCCTTTTCTGCAAGCAGAAGATATAACCCTTACCACTTATTATCCTTCTCCCTCGGGTGTTTATGAGGTCTTAAATACTTCTTATCTGCAAGCCGGCTCAGATAGTGCCCGTTATGATTTTATTCGTCTGTCAAAAGGCCAAAGTGCAGGTGCTGCTGATGCAGCTGGCAATTATTTTGCTGGCCTTATGTGGAATAAAAATGATGCAGCTTATGGTGATGGAGATGATTTTACTTTATACACATATGGGAACAGAGATATCTATATTCGCGCTGGGGGCGGAAAAGTAAGCTTAAAGGGTGCTTATTCAAGGGTAGAAAATGCATCAGGAAATCCTGCAATAATGAAAGTAAGAGATGTCTGGTATTGTACGAGTTATTGATTTGACTTAAGGAGGCTTCTATGAAAGTAAACACAAAAAAAGGGAAAGGTTGGATAAAGTTATCTTTAAATCCTTCGGTTTATCCTCTTGCTACTATTTATTCAGCCGGATATATCTTTTTAGATAAAGCCTATATCTATTTAGATAAAGAAAGCAAAAATAAGATAGCAGTCTTTATATATCCTAAGAAAAAAAGCCAAAATCTTGACAAGATAGCGGGTGAATTTTACAATGAACTATTGAATTACGCCCATTATTATACCAGCCTTAAAACCAATGCAGATGCAGTGAAGATGTTGATGCAGCGGGCTTTATTTTCGGCTGAACCATCCTTAGCTAAAGAAGCCGAAGAAGAAGAGATAGCAGACTTAATTAAAGAGCTAGAAGAAGAAGAAGATAAATCTCGGGAAAAATAAAATGAATTACCCTTTTATTAAAAAAGACAAAAATAAATCTTATATTAAGCTTTGCAAGGAAATTTACAATAAAGCCTTAATAGACAAACTAAAAAGTGAAGTTTCTGATGCAATTCTTTCTGTTAAATCTCAAAAAGATTATTATCTTTTAGAAATTGAGGCTGATAATAAATCTGATTACTTTGATTTTCTAAACTACCTAATTTATCTAAAGAGAAATTAATCAATGAATAACAATTCTTTTAGTAATGAAAGATTTATCAAGCGTCTTTCTCTTTGTGTTGGCTATAG
>JAIPHU010000009.1 GCA_021735045.1 Candidatus Omnitrophota bacterium
TTGCAGTTTTTAAGGTTTTAAAATCACCTATTGCTTCAATAATCTTTGCCTTCTCAATAGCCTGGAAGGCATTGGGAGCAATAATTGCAGCCAGGATAGCGATAATAGCTATAACTACAATAAGTTCGATTAAAGTAAAAGATCTTTTAAACATAACTACCCCTTTTTTTTAACCTAAGTAAATTATAACATAAATATTAATAGATTTATAATGATTTTTGGCCTAAATTTAATCAAGAGGAGATCTAAAATGAAAAATCAACAGTAACAATAAACAAACTACAACTAAATATTTAACTAGATTGAAAATAAAGTGCCAACCAAGATTGGCCTTCTTTAATATCTTAAAATCCTTAAGATACACAACCTCACAAGCACCATTGCCCTTATCAGTTCTTGTTACGCTTGAACTTCTTGCAAAATTATTTTTTTTATTATCAGCAAAATAAGTTACCAAATACCCTTTAAGATAAATTTGATCTCCCTTTGCTACTCTTTTTAGACTTTTTTTAATTTCTGGATCATCTACCAAAATATGATTATTGGACAAATAGCTTAAATCAAACTTTGCCCAATCTTTTTCAGCTGTATCCGAGTTAACCCCCACCCTACAAGTCCAGCTTCCACTGCTAAATTTCATTCTAGTATAGGCGTTATTTTTAAGATTATCACCCCAGATAACACAAAAATCATTAACATTTAAGTAATCACCCCAATTTTTATGATAAATATCCCACCAAACCCTAGAATCATGCAATGAAACAACTAAACCATACAAAACATAATGATAGAGAGGCTTAACTACATAATCAACCCCAGAGGCCTCTACCTTAAAATCAGAAAGATTGGTTTTTTCTTGAAAAGGAGATTGATATAACTGAGGTAAAATTTCATCTTTTTTGGGAAGCTTTCTTTTAAAAAAAAATGAAGCAACTAATAAACCGATACTTATATACAAGATTAACCGAATTATGATCTTTACTTTATTCATAAAAAATAGTAACAAATTATCTTTTTCCGGCAAAGATTAACTTTATTCTAAATACCAACCAAAACAAAAAAACCACCCTAAAATTTACTTTTTATTTTTGGTTTATTCTTTAAAGATTTTCGCTCCAAGTAATATTTTTTTCCAAAAGGATCCGAGGGTATTTTATCTAGCAAATCCTTTTTTACTAATTCTTTTAAAGAAATAGGCCATTGTTTATACAAATTTTTATAATCTTGTATTTTCTTTTCTAAAAAAATTATATTTTTTAACCAATTTATTTTATTTTCCATTATTCTTTTTACGTTCTTATCTTTGACAGTTTTTAACAAAGTCTGAAGATAAACAATACCCTGCTGGTAGTTCTGATTTTTATAATAAAAAAAAGGAAGGTTAGTTTTTATATAGCCCGGGCTATTAGGCTTATTAGCCGCTTTTTTATAATACTCAATAACTTTAGAATAAATTCTTAACTCTAGATAGTTAAATCCAATCCAATAAGGTATCCTCCAGCTAGAAGGATTAAGCTCTAAGCCTTTTTTCAAAAGAGAAATACCTTTTAATATATCTTTTTTGTTTTTCGGTACTACTACTGCCCCTAAAAAATAAGCTTCTTTTATTTTAGGATTTAACTCAATAGAGGTTTCAAACAAACTCATAAGATTATCAGTTTGTTGAGGCCTATTTTCACTAAGTCCTAAAACCCCTTTAATAAATAAAAGCTCAGCTACTAAAGGCTGAAATGTACCAGTTGTGATTTTTAGGGTTTTAGCGGGAACTAAAAAATAATTTATTTTTTGCTGAATCGGTGACTTTTTTGATAAATAAAAAGAAAGGATTATTGTAAAAATGAAAAAAAGGGAAAATAAAGTAAAAGAAAACTTTCTTGAATACATTTAATGTTCTTTATATGAAAAAATTAAATTGGCTAAGAAAAAACAAAATAGGATATAACAAATAACATAAGATACTATAAATAAAATATTCTCTGTTTTTAAAGATTGACCGTAGACCGCTAAATACTTAAAATCCAATTTATCGGCATTAGGAATAATATAATAAACAACTTTAGCCATAACGCCCCCTACAACAATCTTTGTTGTTCCTGCTACTTTATAAGCTCCATAAGCAAGTTCAGCACCAATATAAAGAAAAAATAAACAAGAAGCTGATAAAAGAGGGTAGTTAAACACAACTGAAAGTAATAAAGCCAAGGCACAGAATATAGAAAGTTTTAGAAAAATGCCAAATGGCCCCAAAAGGAAAAAGAAATTAAAGTTTTTTCCTAATATTAAAATAAGACAAAATGAAGCAATTATTATATAAAAAAAGCAAGTCAAAAGATAACCTGCTAACTTTGCTCCCAAATAGGTTAAGGAAGAAAAATGGGAAAGATATACCTCCTGAAGACGAGTCTCTTTTTCTTTATAAAAATTAAAAACAAAACCAATAGCTATAAGTAATAGTGCAGTGGCTTCAACTATTGAAAGAGCAGCTATTTTTAAAGCTGTATATTTTTCTCCCAAAGATAGTTGGCCTAAAAATAATGAAAATCCTAATAGAAAAATAAACAAGAAACCAATAGCCCAAAAAGTTTTTTCTTTTATAATAATTTTAAAATTAAGTATAGTTAAAAAAATAAATTTTCTCATATTTATTCTAACTCTTTTAGGTAAGCCTCTTCTAAAGAAAAGGTGTTATGTTTTTCTAAAAACTGACTTACTAACCCAGTATATTTGATTTGCCCCTTATCTAATATTGATATTCTTTTACACTTTTTTTCTATATGAAAAAGATCGTGTGAAGCAAAAAGAATAGTTTTACCCTCATTGTTTAAAGTAGTTAGCAAATCAAGTATCTTAATTTGAGCTTGAGGATCAAGGCCTAAGGTAGGCTCATCTAAAATAATAAACTCTGGACTTTTTATTAAAACTTGAGCCAAACCTAATTTTTGAATCATGCCTCGAGAATAGTTTTTTGCTTTTGTATGAAAATCAAGCTCTAATTGAGTTAAGATATTTTTTATTTTTTCAGATGAAATATCTAAAGACAAACCAAGATATTTTAAAAATTGAAAAGCAGACAATTCGGCTGGAGGAAAAAAGTTCTCAGGCAGATACCCAAAATATTTATGAATAAATTTTTCTAAAGGCTGGCCTTTAAAAAATATATTTCCTTTATCGGGAACCAACAGATTAACTAAGCATTTAATTAAAGTAGTTTTACCTGCCCCATTAGGGCCTAAAACGCCATAGATTTCACTCTTTTTTATTTTAAGATATAAATTTTTTAATACTGTTTTTTTTACAAAAAATTTTGTAAGACCTTCTACCTCTAAAAATGGACTCATTAATTACTTCTTCTTAAATAGTCATATTTTTAATAATTTAAAGAGCGTCTTCGACAACTACCCAAATAGTATCATCTCCACTACAGTAGCACCAGTTCGCACCTGAACCACACTGCCGGAATAAACCAGTAGTTAAATCTCCATCATCTACTTTTTCGTCAAGTTTCTCAGCTGTAGCGTCACTTATATCACAATTATTTCCGGAACCATCATAACAATTATTTTCAAATTCCAGCCAAATCTCCTTTGCAGCTCCACCAGTACAGTTAGAAGCCTGCATCACGTAAGTACCTTCCCAGGGAGTTTTACCTTTAAGCTTATCTAGATAGGGGCCATCCCAGCCAGCCATACCTCCGGGATCTTCAATTAACTCCGTATAGTTATCCATTGCAACATAGTTCTTCGAACCACTATAATGGGCATCTGTGCCCCACTTTCCGGTATCTGCATATAAAGTATAGAGAGCTGTTTTGTAAGTTTTAAAATCACCAACTGCCTCGGTAATCTTTGCCTTCTCAATAGCTTTAAACGCATTAGGAGCAATAATTGCAGCTAAAATTGCAATGATCGCAATAACTACAATCAGCTCGATTAAAGTAAAACCTTTCTTCATTTTGCCTCCCTCTTGTCTTGCCCTTCTACTTAAAGAGGGGGAGCACCCCCTCTTTAGTATCATTAAAACTTTAGGTTAAAGCAACCTAGTCTTCTGAAACTAATATTTGTACATCTGTTGTTGCAGAAGTTCCATATCTAACAGAACCATCATCATTATCTTCTTCTCCATCTAAATTTTCATCAATCTTTACAGCTGCTGCTTGAGGAACATCGGAAATTAATACATATCTTTCTTCGTTGGCGTCATTATCCCAAGCTACACAATCTCCATCATCAGAATCAGTTACAACACACCAAGCATAATCTCCGCCCCAACTTGCCTTATTCGGCCATTTTTCTAAATAGGGGCCATCCCAGCCAGTTACATTATTATCATTATTAACAAACCCTGTACCATCATCTTCTTGATCTGGCCATGTTCCTGTATCAGCATAAAATGACATTGCCCCTGTTTTAAGTGACTTATAATCTCCTACTGATGCTGACACTTTTGCCTTCTCAATAGCTTTAAACGCATTAGGAGCAATAATTGCAGCTAAAATTGCAATGATCGCAATAACTACAATCAGCTCGATTAAAGTAAAACCTTTCTTCATAACTAACCTCCTTTAAGAAACAACACCTTATTTAATTATTTTATATTAAATTGCTTTTTAAGCAGAGCCTAAAATAATAATTTTTACTAATAATTTTTGTAATTAATCGGGCTCAACAAAAGCAATATTATATACTGCATTATCTAGATCTTGGTCTGAACCTTCACAAGTATCTTTACTAAGTTCAACTGAATCAGTTTCTTTACGTCTAAACCCTAAAACAGGTGCAGAAGTATCATTAGTTGCATCAGAATCACACCAATCAACAGAATGTGACGGATCATAAGCATAATAAAATTGAGACGAACTATTTTTATATAATGGGTCTTTGGGAATTCCACCTCTTATGTAGGGCTTTAGTACATTTTCAATATTACTTGACCCATCAAATTTTTCTCCAGAACTAGAAACCCCATCATCAGCTTGATTTGGATACCTCCCATTATCATCATAAAATGACTCTAGGGCTAAAGCAATAGTATTTATATCTGAAACTCTTTTTGCATCACGGGATTTTTCCATAAAATTTACAGCATTAGGAATAATAACGCCTAACAAAATAGCTATAACTGCTATTACCACCGAAAGCTCGATTAAAGTAAAACTTTTTTTCATAAAATAACTCTTCTTTAAAAATAGCATAATTACTTTTACAAGTCAACAAATTATGCCTTAATAATCTTGGATCAAACTAAACATTAATTTCCTGGGTAACACGAAGAACTTCCTCAACTGTAGTCTCTCCAGCTAATAACTTGTTAATTGCTGCTTGCCTTAAAGTCACTAAACCTTCTTGACAAGCAACTTTTCTTATTTGTGAAGAAGAAGCTCTTTTTAAAATTAAATCCTGAATAGACTTGCTATTTTGTAATAGTTCATAAATACCAACCCTGCCTTTGTAGCCGGTCCCATTACAATTTTTACAGCCTTGGCCTTTATAAAATTTAGCATCTTTATATTCATCTGGGTTTAATTCCAACGACTCTAGTATTTCTTGAGAAGGTTTATACTCTTTTCTACATTTACCACAAACTACTCTTACCAACCTTTGGGCTAAAACTCCTAAAATTGAACTCGAAACTAAGAATGACTCTATCCCCATATCAATAAGACGTGTAAAGGCAGATGAAGAATCATTGGTATGTAAAGTCGATAAGACCAAGTGGCCAGTTAAAGCAGCTTGAACAGATATTTGCGCAGTTTCTAGATCCCTTATCTCACCAACCATAATTATATCTGGATCTTGCCTTAAAAAACTACGTAAAGCACTAGCAAAAGTTAATCCTATAGCAGGTTTCATTTGTACTTGCCGCATACGATGAAATTGAAACTCTACTGGATCTTCAACAGTCATAACATTTACATCTTCCTTATTTAATATCTGCAGGCCAGAATATAAAGTAGTGGTTTTACCCGAACCAGTTGGCCCGGTAACTAATAAAATTCCGTAAGGAGAAAGAAGCAGTTTTTTAAATAAGTCCAACTCTCTTTTTTGAAAGCCTAAAGAATCAAGCCCTAAAACTAGACCTGACTTATCTAATATTCTTAATACAACATTTTCGCCATAGATCATAGGACAAATTGAAACTCTAAAATCGATCTGTTTTGCTTCAATATTCATTCTAATTCTACCATCTTGGGGAAGACGTTTTTCAGAAACATCCAGATCAGATAAGATTTTTATTCGCGACGATACCGCAGACTGAATAAATTTAGGCAACACATAACGTTTCCTCAAAATTCCATCTATTCGATAACGAACATTTACTGTTTTTTCTTCAGGTTCTATATGTATATCTGAAGCTTTATCGTGTACGGCTTTACTGATTAATAAATTTACTAACTTTAAAATATTTGCTTCTTGAGAACGATCGCCCTTTTCTAAATCCTCCTGATTAATAGCCGCTATTACATCTTCAACGCTACCAGAAGTTTTATAATAATGCTCAATCGCCCATGATATATCAGCCTCTGTAGCTAGCATAGGTTTAATCTTATAACCACTTTTTCTTTGTAGTTGATCTAGGGCAAAAACATCATTAGGGTCGGTCATCGCTACTGTTAAAACATCCTCATGTTTAAATAAAGGCATAGCTTTAAATTTTCGTGCTTGGTCCTCGCCTACCAAAGAAAGTATCTCAGATTCAATTACATAGTCTGCAATGCTAACCAATTCAGTTTCCATCTGAGAAGCTATTGCTTCATTGATTTGATAAGCTTTTGCCCAACCTCTTTCTACTAAAATTTCCCCTAATTTTTGATTAACAATTTTCTGTTCAGCAAGAGCTTGCTTTAAGACATGTTCAGTTATAATACCCCGAGATACTAACAGTTCACCTATTTTCTGTTTTTTTGCCATTTTAAAACCTATCTATTTATTCTGTATCACTTTGCAAGACATTCAAAGCCTTGTTTACTTTATCTTGACGATTTTTTACGTTAATCAGCTTTGGAATAATTTTTAAAAACTTATCCACACTAGCATAACCACCTGTTAATTGTTTAACTTTATAAAACTTTTTATAAGCTTGCTGGTATTGCTTTTGCCTATATAGAGACACTCCCTGTGAATATAGCTTCTCCGCTGTATTTTTTTCCTGAGATTTTACCTCTTTTTTCTTTAGTTCGGTTTTTTTAAGCTCTTCTATTGCCCTTAAACTTCGAGGAATTTTTACTTTCAAATAATTTTTAGCCTTAGCGTTTCCCGGATCTAAACTAAGGATCTGTTGAAATAGATTTTTGGCTTTTTTAAACTTTTTATTTTTATAGAGTTTTTGAGCCTCTTGGTGCAAAGCCTTAACCTTTTCTTCTCTATTTATTTCTTTTTCTGCTTTTTTCTCTTCCTCTGCCACTTTTACTCTTTCTTCTTTTTGTATCTCTTTAAACTCTTGTGGTTTCCTTATTTTTTCTTGCTGTACTACTTGAGTCAATTTTTCTTTACCCGATAAAAGCGGTTCGCCAGTACTAATAATTTTAGGAGAAACCATGATTAGAAGTTCTGTTTTTTGCTTTTCTTCTTTTGTACTTTTAAAAAGATTACCTAAAAAAGGAATATCGCCTAAAAGCGGAACTTTTGTTATTCCATGAGAAGTTTTCTCTTTAATCAAACCGCCGATAACTACAGTTTGGCCTTCTTTTACTGTTACTTTTGTCTGAGTTACCCGAATATCTGTTTCAGGCAACTCAGGTGTTCCACTAGCACCTTCAGGAGTAACTTGAGCAATAAAACGAGTGATTTCTTTTACTTCTGGATGAATATCTAAAGTAATTGTACGATCAGGATTTATTAAAGGAGTTACCTCTAGGGCTACCCCTTCATCAGCATATTCATATTCATAAGTATAGGTAGTATCAGTGCCTGATTCTGTTTCTTGATCTTCCTTTTCTACTTCTGATAAATAAGGAATAGTAGTCCTTACATCTATTTTAGCCCGAAGATTGTTTTTGGTAGCAATTTTAGGGGCAGAAAGAATATCTGTATCAAGTTGAGTAGTTAAAGCTTTTAAAACAACTTCTATATTATCGTCAAAAATACCAATAGTGAAAGGATCTTGCTGGGAAGACCCTGAAATCGGTTTATAGTAAGGTTTTCGAAATGGTATTTGTTGATCTAACGAAGAATCTGCCGCTGAACCTAAAGTAGCACTACCACCTAAATCTAACCCTCCTTCTTTCCATAATTTCCAGGTAACCCCTAAAGAATGCTCTTTATCTAAAGAAACTTCCACTACCCTTGCTTCGATAAGAATTTGTTCACTTGGATTATCAGCCATTTTTAAATACTCTTCAATCATAGCAATATTAGGAGAATGATCTATAACCAATATGGAGTTGCTTTCTGTATCAGGTATAATTTTACCCGACTCAGAAAGAAGATTAAGAAGAGTCTCAGAAGAAACTTCTCCGGAGCCTTTTGATGAAGGCTGAGCAAAAACAAAAGGCATATTACCTAAAACAATAAAAACTGAAAGAAAAACTACACCTATTAATTTAACAAATTTCATTATTATCCTCCTTATTCGGATTCCTTTATCCCTTCAATTTCTTCTCTTTCTTCTTCTCTTTCTTCTCTTTGCAATTTGCGCTCTTGCCTTTCTTTTTCCAGCAATTTTGGAAATAGTTGTTTTACAGAAATATAATCTATTTTAAATACTCTTGTTGTTAACTTTTGGTCTATCAAATTTACAAAATTTTCCACCTGTTCAACATAGCTAGGATAATCTATGACCACCAAAGAGTTAGTTGATTTGTTAGGAATAATTTTACCATAAGAAGAAAGTAGGTCGTAAATATCGCCTCTGCTGCCTCTTGCTGCAATCAACTGAGGTGTTTGAGAGGTTGCTTGGGTTTTTTGAGTTTTAGCTGTTTGAGTTCCACCAGAGGTAGTTTTTCCTTTAGAAGTTTTGCTATCATCTTCTTCTAAAATCGAAGAAACAGTAGCATTCTTTAAAGGAATAATCTTGGTGACCAAACTTGGTTTTACGGTGATTATTTTTCCTTTTTTTTCTAAAGCTAGCCCTTTTTGTTCGACTATAATATCCAACGCTTCTTCAAGAGATACATTTGTAAGACTGGCAGTTATCTCACCTTCTACTTTTTGATCAACAATGATATTTAAATCATAATCATGAGCAACTAATCTAAAAAAATCCTGCAAAGGAACTCGCCTTAGCTCTATCGAATATTCTGGTTCTTCTTTTTCTAGGCGTTTAATCTCCATCAAAGGAGTTTGTTCGGTGATTTCTTTCTTTTTTTTAGGTACAGCTACAGAAGAAGACTTCTGCTTTTTACTTTGAGAAGTACTTCCTCCAGGTTGAGCTTGTGCCTCTGCATTTTTTTTATCTAAACCTATAAATGTAATAAATACAAAAACGAAAGCTAAAAATAATTTTAATAATTTCATTTACCACCCCTTTTTAATTGGGACATAATATCACCAATAACATTTTTAAACTCATATTTATCCACTTTTTTTGATCCAACTATTGCAACAGTATCTTTTATTATTTTAGCAGTTATTTTATCATTATTTTGGTTAACCCAGATAAAATTTTCAACATCTGTTTTCTCTTCTACTGAATATTTCCCTGCTTTAATCCATTTTTTAAACACATCATAATAAAAAGCTGCATCTTCATAACTATTCCATTTAGTTAAAAAAACAATTAGTTGTCTATCACCCTTCCTTTTATATAGAGTTATTTGATCATTTTCCCATCCTAAGGCCGCATTTTTTGCCAGATCAGTATTTAATCTGGATTGAAGCGACAAAAAGATAAAATATTCACCTAAAGAGGTAGAATAGATATTATGCCATTCGTTACTTAATTTAACACCCTTAACCTCTACTGAGCCAGCTCGTTTTTTATCAGATCTTTCTATCTTTTCTCTGAAGCTATAAAGCAAAGGATGCATAATTTCTCTAGCTGTTGTAGGAGGATTTTTATAAAGCAGACTGATATCTTCCCAGCTATTATCTTGAAGCCAATTTTGGATAAAATCTGCTCCGTACCCATAAACATTATAAAAAAGATTATTATTAATTAAAGAACTATTTTTAATTATCTTTTGTTCTATAAAATTTGTTATATCTCCTAACTCTGTAAAACTTTCGTTTTTCTTACTTAAAAGATATTCTGCTTCCACAGCTGTTGCTTCCCCTTCAACTAAACTATTAAGAGCAAACTTGTAGTCTTTGTTATATTTAGTAGATTTCGTTAATTTATTAAGATCTAATTTTTTATCCTGGAAAGCATGGACTAACTCATGAACAAGAACTATCTCCGCTACTGCCGGATCAAGGTAATCTCCAAGATATATCACTTTATCTTCTGGCTCATAGAATCCAGCTATTAACGCAGCATCGGAACTGTTTATAACCAAATCTTGATAGTCTATTTCCTCGGGAATAAGATTAAGCCATTTAAAGACTACCCCTTCATTTTCTATTAATTCTTTTGTATATTGGTTTTTTATCTGTTCTATCATAACGTTGCGCATTATGGAACGATTTACAAATTTTATTTTCAAGGCTTTTATATCTTCAAGACTCCATCCCCTTAACCTAGCAACTGCCTCTTTAAGTTCATTAACCTTATCCTTTAATTCTTTCTTTTCTTTTCTTACTTGTTGAGTTATATATTGAGGAGTATTAAAATTAAACTTTTTATCATAATCTTTATATTCTGTTCGATGTAATATTTTCTCATACCCCATTGTCCCTTCAATTTCTTGAAATACAGGTAAAAAATTATCTCGATTTATCCAAACCTTAACTTCTAAATCTGCAATTAACATTTTTTGCTTAAACATTGCCGGATCTAACTTATAAGAAATCAGATAACAAATCTTACCTTTTTTCTTTTTTTGCCCTAAATACTCTAGACTGTCTTCAACCCATCTATGTTGATTAATATAAAATAAACTTTCGATTAAAGAATACTCTAATCTCTCTTGATCTTTTTTATCACTAATAGATAAAGATTTATTTTCCCATCTTCTTTCTTTTGAATTCCAAACAAAGGGTACTCCTCTGATAACATACTGTTGAACCCAAGACGAACTAGAATAATCTAGGTTCGGTAACAAAGACGAAACGCTTGCTCGTCCTGTAACTTTTAAATTATCAAAATTTTTTATTAGATTTGTGGTAGAGATCTTCCAATGAAAAGAACGTGATTGAGCCCAATAATTAACAAGTGCCTTTACCGAATCTATTTGATAGAAGGAGTTGTTCATGGTTTGAATTAATCGTAAAGGTGAAATTTTACCCTCATAATATATATTTTGCCCATAAGATAAGGGTAAAAATAAAATTAAAAGTATAATAAATAAAATGCTTAATTTATTTCTCATAATAAATATTATTTAATCTTAAAACATATTCTTTACCTAAAAAATCTTTAAGAACTATAGATTCTGGTTCTATTTTCAATATTTTGTAGTTACCTATTATATCATTCTCTTTAACTACTCTCCCGTCAACTATAGCATAAGACTTTTTTGAAGAATAAAATATAGAAGAAAGAACAAATTCTCTATACCGTTGGACCTCTTCTCGTTTTAATTTTTTCAACTCTTCCCGTTCTTTATAAGTAAGAAAAGGATTAAATTTTTTTCTTTTGCCGCTCTGCTTATCTCCTAATTTTTTTTCTTCTGAAAATTTATGGCTTGAATACAAAGAACTTTCAGCCGAAAATCCATCCTCTCTTTGTAATCCATCCTGATATCCTTGTTCTCCCTGATTTTGCTGATCAGCCCTTAAGTTTTGCCATTTATTTTTTATAAAAGGAAATAAAGCAATTAATAAAGCCCCCACTATTACTGCCACCCCTATAATACCGACTAACTTATTTTCTTTCCAATTCATAACTTTTATTTACCTATATCTATTCTTCCTGTCCAAGAATTTTTTTTAACTCTCTTACTCTTTTTAAACTATATCGTCTCCAGTGATTTATAGGATTTCGGCTCGATTTAGGAAAAATTCCTTTTTTTTCATAGCGCTTAATGGTTTCCTTAGAAATTCCTAACTCCTTAGATAGTTCTTGAATTGTATAATATTTATTTTTTGCCATGTTACACCCTGCTACTATAGCTTACTATATTCTGACCCCCCTTAGGGTATCTTTCTCTATCTATTTACTAGTAATTATATCTTGGATACTATAACAGCGTCAAGTTAAATTTTTGAAAAAAAATCACCTTTTTACAATATATAGGGGGGATAAAAATTGCATACTATATATTGTAGATAACCAAGGAAATCATTAAAATGGAAGGGTTTTATTGTTTGCTTGGCCAAAGATTTGGCCTAAATTATCGATAGTTTCGATTTTGATAATATTGAAGGTAAAACCTTGGAAAGTTTGCAGATCAAAAGGAAGTTGAAGCTGAGTTGAGTTGATACCTTGGCCTTGCACGTCTAGATTTATCTGAGCCGGAGTCAGATCAATTCCACCTTTATTATCAATCCCACCGGGAGCCTTTTCCGGGGAAGGATTAGAACTACCCCCGGCGGATTGATTTTCATCAAATAATAATAACTGTTGTTCTATTTTATTGCTACTCTCTTCATTTTCTGGTATCTGTTCTTTAACCTTGTATGATTCCGTTTCATCGACTATTCTTTCTGCCATATCTTTTGATAACCACATCCACGTATTATCAATAGCATCTTCTTCTGAAAGAAATTCCAAAGTAGAAGAAGCCGCAACCCTAAAACCAAGTTGTTCAAAGTATTCTCTGGGAATATTTTTAGCTTCTCTTTCTGCTTCAGCAGGATGCACCATAATAATACCTTTACTATCCTCTGCAATAGTTTGATCATTATTACTCAATTCTATAGCTTTAGTTAAAATTACCTTACCGAAACCTTGGCTCTTACGATATTCTTGGGAAACTTCAATAAAATCTCCTATATAAAATTCTTTAGCACCTTCATTTTCATCTTTCATACTTAACCCTTTGTGAAAATAGCCCAAACCTAAAATTTCACCTGTATCTAAAGCTTCCAACATCACTAAATAACCATTAGGATAAGCGTTAATAGCTTGATTTTTCCATCGCCAACTTTTAAAAAACCTTTCTTCTCCTCTTTGCTTGGCTTGCTCAAACCATTTATTTATTGTTTCTTCCATATTGTTACGATCATTAATAACTTCTACAGCATATTCAACTCCACTGTTTGTTTTATATATATCGTTATCTTCCTTTACCTCTGACTCTCCCCCTACCCTATTTTTAATCAAAGTTCTTCTCTCGGCTTGATTGAATTCTGCCTCATGTTTAATTAATAGTTTTCTTATATTGTTTCGTTTTTCCGAAGAAGAAACATCGATAATTAATCTCCCCTCTTTGTCTTTAGAAAATAATGGTTTAAAACTCTTAATTGAATCTTTACCAAAACCTGTAACAGCTAATTTAGTCAACTTTCCTATAAAACCAAGAGGTTTTGACTTAAATTCGTAATTGTCTAAATTAGAAAAATAAGATTCAAAAACAGGATTGGGCTTATCTACTATACTACCATTAGGCCTTTTTTTATACCGCCACAAGAGAGGGGAAGTTGCTTCAATAGAAATTATACCTTTCATTTGAGGCTCTGTTTCTATTCTATTCAATACTTCTTCTATCGCTATTAAGGAATCTTTGAATATGGCCTGATAAGGATTATTTTGCTTTTTTAACTCGTTAAGATTAGCTAAAACATGTAAAGTTATTTTTTTGCCTTCTTTGTAAGCAGTCATATATTTAGTTGTTTTTAAAAAATTAAAAAGTTTTGTCTGCAACCAAGCATTTAAAGACCAAGCAATCCTTGCACCTAAACTCATTCCTACCAAATATCCCAGAACACTTAAAGAAGAACTAATGTACATTCCAGAAATAAACCCTAGGCTAAATGCTCCGCCTAACGTCAAAGAAGTACCTATTAGCAATTCCGGAATTGTTTTTTTAAAGTATGTAGTTAAATCCTCTAAAAAACTCCCGCCACTACCTTCTCCTGTTCCGGAGGTGCCAGGACCGGTTCCGGAGCCAGTATCTGCGCCAGTGCCAGTGCCGCCTTCGCGCCCACCTTGAACTTCACCAGTAACACCAGTTCCAGCTAATCCTTCTGCTACCGGGTTAATCTTTACGCCTACACCTAAGGAGCTGCCTGCAACTGGCAGGCCTGTAGCTGGCATAACAGGGGTAGTTTGTAAATTTGAAGCTAAAGCAGTACCATCAAAGCCGCCGGAATAATATTGCCTGCGGATTTGGCGCCTTAAGTGAGGGTCGTAGTCGGTTTTAATAAAATCATAAACTCCCTTCTTGTAGGCTTTCACATAACGGGCATAGATTTTATCCTTTGCTTGTTTATCCTCAAGTTCTACACCTTTGATTTTATTTTTGTCCAGATAAATTTCAGATAAAATAGTTTTCTTTAACTTCTGCTTAAACCAAATCGCTAGAATCAAAGCCGAATAAACTTGACGCAGAGAGGCAAAATTTTTACCTTCGTTAATTTCTTTGGCAATTGCCGGAAGAATTATTTCTTTAGTTACTTTAGAAGAGATGCCGCTTAACTCTTGGGTATCTTTTTTATCTAATTGATCGGTTCCAATATCTTTATTGTCTAAGTTTTTATCCAGGGCAAGATAATCTTGCTCCAGCATCACTTTCAGCTTCGCTTTGGTCACATAGCCGGTATTGCCATTTTCATAAACTTGAGCCTCAGCCGGAACGATCCAAATTTTATTAAAAGTATTAATCGGAATATTGGTAGTTCCGTATTTTTGATAAGCTTTTTTGTAAACTTTATCCCAAAACTTCTTCCCTGACGGGCTTTCCGGATAAGTAAGTGAAGAAAGGAGTTGTTTTAGAATATAGTCTTGGCCGAGTAACTCTCTGCCTAAATCAGTTTGGCCTAAACCAGAAGGGATAATCCTGTCTTTTTCGTAAGGAGATAAATTAACCCAAAGGTCATCTTCGGGCACAGTTAAAGAAGCCAGAAAATAACGAATTAATTCTTCTGATTCTTTTTTTAGTTCTTCTTTTGATAAATCACCCCTGTCACCGGTATCAACTATAAAATTAAATTCAAAAGGATTAGCCGGATTAATCCGCAGGCCGCGGACCATCGGCGGCACAAAATTGGGAGTTGGCTCAAGCAATTGGTCAGGAGCAGGTAAGGTGGATGCATAACTTTTCGGTTGATTTCTGCTTACAAAAGGAATCAGGGCGGATAATAAAAAAGCGCTGATTAGAAAAATTATCAGGCACTTAAAAGAAAGGTGGGCTTTCTTTTTGGTTAAAAATAAAATAAAATTCGATTGATTTTCGTTCCTTCCCCGCATATCATCCCTTTATAAGGTATATATAATAAACAACTAGGGAAAATATAACATATTTAGGGGTTGTAAATCTGCTAATTTAGCAGCTTTTGGTGGAATTTTGAAAACGCTTCCAAGCATTCAAGAAACGAAACTCTTTCGCACTAGTATAATTTTTTTATGTATATGGAGAGGTCTAACCTCTCCAATCTTCAAATTGGGATTGTTAGCCAGTTTGGAGGTGTTGGTGAGACTTTTTGGTAGCAATTCGGCCCCGGGGGCTGCGGGTAACAAAGCCTTTGGTAAGTAGGTATGGTTCAACTACATCCTCAAGAGTTTGACGGTCTTCGCCTAAAGAGGCAGCAATGGCATCAATTCCGGCCGGGCCGCCTTGATAGATATTTATAAGTGCAGACAAATACTTTCTGTCAAGATCATCAAAACCTTGACCATCTATACCAACTTTATCTAAAGCACTTTTTGTTACCTCTAAATTAATTTTTCCATCTCCTTCAACTTGGGCATAATCTCTAATCCGTTTCAGCAAACGATTTGATAAACGCGGCGCACCTCGAGACCGGCTAGCAATCTCAAGACAGCTATCTTTATCAATCGGAATATCCAATAACTTTGCGCTTCGAGAAACAACTGTAGCTAGCTCATCAACCGGATAAAAATCAAAATCAAAAAATAAACCAAACCTTCCCCGCAAAGGTGCACTTAAAAGGCCTTTTTTTGTGGTTGCGCCGATTAAGGTAAACGGTTGTAGGTTAAACTTTACACTTTTGGCATAAGGCCCTTTATCAATTATAAAATCAATCTGGAAATTTTCCATAGCCGGATACAGAAACTCCTCAACCACCTTTGAAACCCGGTGAATTTCATCAATAAATAGCACATCGCCTTTTTCTAAATTAGTAAGAATTCCTACCAAATCTCCAGCTCGTTCAATCGCTGGCCCGCTAGTTGAAGTAAGTTTTGCTTTCATCTCTTTTGTTATACAATATGCCAGGGAAGTCTTTCCCAGCCCAGGGGGCCCAGAAAGTAAAAGATGTTCGATAGGTTCTTCTCTTTTTTTTGCAGCTTTAATTGCAACCCGCAAAGCTGATACTGTATTTTGCTGACCCGTAAACTCATCAAGGGTTTTTGGCCGCAGGGAAAGGTTTACAATTTGTTCTTCTTCGTTTTCTCCTAGATAATCAACAAATCGTTCTTCATTCATAATTGAAATTAGTTCTTGGCTCATTGCTCTTAGCTCTTGGCAAAATATTAACTATGAGCTATCAGCCATGAGCTATGAGCTACAAATTAATTAGCTACTCACCAATTGGGGTTTGGCAACTGAAATTGGGCCAAAAAGTTTTTCCTGCACCGCAGCAATCTCTTTTAACTTAATTAACTCTAAAATTGCTAAAAAAGTAACTACTATTTCTATCTTGCTTTTACTCTCTGAAAACAACTTCTCTAATGATACTTTCCCTTTTTCTAAAACAATGTGTAAAATATCGTGAATTTTATCTTCAACAGTAAATTCCTCTTTCATCACTTCAAAAAAAACATCTTTAGGAACTTCTTTCAGAGCCGATTTAAATGCGCTGATTAAATCAAAAATTGAAGCTTCAATATAGGTTTGGCTATATTCTTTTGATGATGTTGGTGGACGAGGAAAATATTTATTTCTTTGATCTTCTTTATTCCGTAAGAATCCTGCTGCTTCTTTAAACTTTTCATATTCAAGCAATCTTTTGACCAAATCATCAGCTTTTTCTTCCTCTTCTTCTTGATCTTCTTCTTCCTTAGGTAAAATACTTTTTGATTTTATACTAATTAGATTAGCAGCCATCAATAAATACTCTGAAGCAACAGTTAAATCAAGGAGCTCCATAACCTCAAGAAATTGTAAGTATTGATCGACCACTTGTGTAATCGAGATATCGGAAATCTCTAAGTGATTTTTTTTGATTAAATAAAGAAGCAAATCTAGAGGACCCTCAAAAATATCTAACTTTAATCTCATCTTTTTATCACTAGCATATATTGCTTAATTTAAACTTTGATAAACCCAAATTCCAAATTTCAAATCACAAATTAATTTCAAATACCAAATATCAAATTAATATTATTTTTCTTTTTAGATTTTATGATTTGTCATTGATTTGACATTTGGATTTTGTCATTTGTAATTAGCTTAATATTTCTACGAACTAAATTAGCTTCATTGCCTTCTTTGCTTCCCTTAATGTAGCTGAAGCAACTTTTTTTGCTTTCGCTTCTCCTCTATTTAGTATATCATATATTTTATTTTTGTCTTTGAGTATTTCTTTTTTTTCTTCCCTTTTTGGCGTTAAAAACTTTTTTATCGAGCTCAATAATATTTTTTTACATTCAACACACCCTTTCTTTGCATGAGTGCACCAATCTCCTACATCTTCTTCTAAATCTGGATTAATTATTCTATAGTATGAAAAAACATTGCACTTTTTCGGATGGCCGGGATCTTTTTTCCTTTTCCTAGCTGGATCAGTAAACATTCCTAAAACTTTTTTTTCTAGCGAATCATCATCTTGATCTAAAGCTATATAATTATTATAACTTTTGCTCATCTTTCTTCCATCTAAACCGCTAAGCCTAGAAACTTTAGTCAATAAAGCTTGTGGTTCAGTAAAAACTTTCTTTTTATAAAGACTACTAAATCTACGCACAATTTCTCTAGATAACTCAAGATGGGGCAACTGGTCTTCTCCTACCGGCACATAGTTTGCTTTATACAACACTATATCCGAAGCCTGAAGAGCAGGGTAACCCAAAAACGCATAAGTATTTATATCCTTTTCTTTAAGCTGTTTGACTTGCTCTTTAAAAGTCGGACATCGAGTCAGCCACCCCAATGGAGTAATAACAGATAAGATCATGAATAGTTCGAGATGTTCCAAAACTTGTGACTGTCTAAAAATAGTTGATCTATGAGGATCAACCCCAAAAACCAACCAATCAGCTACATTATCAACAGTTATATCTTTAATCAATTTCGGATTTTTATATTCACTCATCAAAGCATGCCAGTCAGCAACCATAAAAAAACAATTATATTTTTCTTGGAGGCTAATCCAATTAGACAATGCCCCTACCCAATGTCCAAGATGAAGCTTTCCAGTTGGCCGCATTCCACTAAGTATTACTTTTTTATTCATTGTTAATTGGTTAATTTGTTAATTGGTTAATTGGTTAATTAACCACTCACCAATTAACTACTCACTAATTCGTATATCCCCCTGGTTATAGTTTGCGGGAAATTACCTCTTGGCCAAAAACATCAATATAATCGCCTTCTTTAATTTGATCATACCCTAGGCCAATCCCACATTCATAACCTTCTTTAACTTCCCGAGCGTCATTTTTAAATCTTTTTAAAGTTTCGATCTTTCCTTCAAATACAATATCGCCACCTCGAGTTAGTTGACAAGGAGCCCCCCGCAATATTTTACCTTTCTCAACTTGAGATCCGGCAATAACTCCAGATTTTGAAACATTAAAAACAGCCTTTACTCTAGCTCTCCCCATAAAAGTTTTTTTCACATGAGGGGTAAGCAAACCTTCTAAAGCCGCCTTAATATCATCTATTAACTCATAAATAATATGATAAGTTCTAACCTCTATCCCCTTCTTTTTAGCTAAATCTCTTGCTTGCGAATCTGTAGTAACCTTAAACCCTACCACCACAGCATCACTAACTTCAGCTAAAAGTATATCGGAAGAATTTATTAAACCGACACCTTTATGTACCGTTGACAACTCCACCTCTTTGGAAGGAATTTTAGCCAAAGCTCCCTCTACAGCCTCAAGAGTTCCTCCTACATCTGCTTTTAAAATAATCTTTAATTTTTTTATCTCTCCTTGTTTAATCTTTTTATGTAAATCTTCAAATCGCAGATGAGTAACTGGAGTAATCTTTTTCTTTTTTTCTTCATCTTCTCTTTTTTTCATAATTTCTTTAGCGGTTTTTTCATCAGGAGCCACCATCAACTTATCACCTGGAGCCGGTACCCCATTTAAGCCCAAAATTTCAATCGGTTCAGAAGGAAAAACCTTATCTTGGGTATTTCCCAGATCGTCATGCATTGCTTTAATTTTTCCTCCATATCTACCACACACACACCATTGGCCTGTCTCTAAAGTTCCTTCTTTGATCAAGACAGTGGCTAAAGCTCCTTTACCTTTAGAAAGACGGCCTTCAACAACAACGCCTATTGCCGGACGGTCAAAGTCTGCCTTCAACTCCATAACATCAGCTTGCAGCAAAATCAAATCAAGCAACTCATCTATACCGCTACCTTTTGTGGCCGAAACTTCCACAGTAGTAGTTTTTCCTCCCCAGTCTTCAGGAACCAGTTCTTGTTTAGATAGACCTTGTTTTACCATATCAATATTAGCATTATCCTTATCAATTTTGTTGATCGCTACAATTATTGGTACTTCAGCAGCTTTAGCATGATCAATAGCTTCTATGGTTTGAGGTTTTATCCCATCATCAGCTGCAATAACAATAACTACGATATCAGTAATACTTGCACCTCTGGCTCTCATTTGAGTAAAAGTCTCATGCCCAGGAGTATCGAGAAAACTAACACTTCCCTTGTCTAAATTAACTTGATAAGCTCCAATATGCTGGGTAATCCCCCCGGTTTCTTGATTTGTTACCTTACTCTTGCGGATATAGTCTAAGATACTAGTTTTGCCATGATCAATGTGTCCCATTAAAGTGACTATAGGGGCTCTTTTTTTAACGTTTTTTGATTCTGTTTGTAAAATTTGTTCTTCTTGAGTTGGCTTTTCTTTTAAGTTAACCTTATAATCATAAGCAATAGTTTGAGCAGTTTTTTCATCTAAATTTTGGTTAATAGTAAACATCTTTCCTTTTTTAAATAAATCTCCGAGAAGCTGAGATGGTTTTTTACCTAATTTGGTAGATAAATCTTTAATTGTTATTGGGAAATCCACCTCAATAATATTTTCTTCTATCTCTTTTTTATCTAACTCTTCTACCTCATGTTTTATAATTTCAGCTGTATCTTTATCTACAACGGACATATGATTTTTTACGGGAAAATTAAGGCTTTTGAGCTTTTTAATCAATTCCTTGCTATCGATGTCCAATTGTTTAGCTAATTCATAAATTCTCATAGATATACCTCATACTTTAAGTTTAATTATTTTTTGATTTAATCTATCCTTTGTTTTCTTGCTCTTGCTGACTGTCTTGTTCCTCTTGTTGGTCGGCTGCATTAGCTTCTGCTTCTTGCTCCCTTATTCTCCTTTCTTTTTCTTCTTTCTTCAGCCTTCTATCTTCTTGCTGTTTTCTTTGTTCAGCTTTAACTTTTTTAGCTTCTTTTATAATTTTAGCTGCTTTTTTCTTACCTATCCCTTTTAATTCTGCAAGTTTTTTTTCCTCAGCATTCTCTAGCGAATTTAATGAATTATAACCAGAATCAACTAAACTTTCTGCTGCTTTTTTACCTAAACTCTTTAATTTTTGCAGTTCTTTAATTGCCTCTTCTATACTTTCTTTTGATCTTACATCTATGTCCCAATTAACAAGCTTAGAAGCCAGCCTTACATTTTGTCCCCTTTTTCCAATAGCAATAGAAAGCTGATCTGAACTAAGTTGAACTTTGGCTCTTTTGTTTTCTCTGTCTAGCTCAATCATCGAAATTACTGCTGGGGAAAGCGCAGCCTTAATAAATTCTTTGATGTCTTCACTCCACCTTACAATATCAATCTTTTCACCCCGTAATTCCTCAATTATATTTTTTACTCTTGAACCTCTGATTCCCACACAAGCCCCCACGCAATCAACTTTTTCTTCCTTGGAATATACTGCAATTTTTGTCCGTTCACCAGCTTGGCGAGCAATAGATTTTATCTCCACTATACCCTCGGATATCTCCGGTACTTCAAGTTGAAATAGTTTCTTAACCAAAAGAGGGTCAATACGTGAAAGTATGATCTGGGTCCCTCTTTCTCTTTTTACTTCATAAACATAAGCCTTAACTCTTTCCCCCATTTTAAATCTATCTAAAGATGAAAGAAAAGATTTAGGGATTATACCTTCGGTTTTACCCATCAAATCTAAAATCACAGCTCTTTTTTCTAAGCGATAAACTACTCCGCCGACTATATCACCTTCTTTTTCCTTATACTCGTCATAAATATTATTTTTTTCTGCCTCACGAATTTTTTGGATAATTACCTGACGAGCAGTTTGAGCTGCAATCCGTCCGAATTCCTGAGAAGTTACCTCTCTATCACCAATATAGACATGAATATCTCCACCCTTATCATCTATATCAACCGTTACATCTTCTTCGTCATGAGAACTCATTTTAGCTATTTTTTTTGCTGCAACAGTTAGGGCATAACGAACAGACTCCATAAGAACTTCTTTATCCAGCCCCTTTTCCCTTTCCAGTTGAGCAATTATACTTAAAAACTCTCTCTTCACAAGTTACCTCCTATTGATTGGCTCTTAGCTGTTAGCTCATGGCTCATTGCCAATAACTTTAAAAAACATAAGTTATAAACCAACTGTATTTCTTTAGTTAAGTTCTAAACTTTTGTTTGCCTGTTTTTACTTTGTCAAAATCTATAGATATTTGGTCTCCCTTATATTCTAAAATAAGTTTACCTTCTCTTAGGTCCTTTAGCCTTGCCTCTAGAAATTGCTTATCTAAAACCGGTTGATTAAGCCAAAGAAGGATATTTTTCCCTTTAACTTTTAGAAAATCCTGAGGCCGTTTTAATAATCTATCTAATCCCGGTGAGTTAACTTCTACTGTATAATCAACATCAGAAAGAGATTCTTGAAGTTGATTAAAAATTATTTTATTTATCTGCCCACACTTATCTAAAGTAATGCCTCCTGCTGGATAGTCAATCAAGCATCTAATGGTTAACTTGCCTCTTAGATTAAAAGCTCTATACTCAACAAGTTCTACCTGTTCTTTTTTAATAATTTGCTTAACTTTATTTTCAATTTTATTTAGTATTATACTCATCTCTAAAAAAATCCTTTATTTTATCTTTTGCAATCTCATGTTTTTGCCCAGTTTCCCGATTTTCAACTTCAACTTTTTTTGATTTCCGGTAATTTTTTCCAATAATCATAATATAAGGATTGCCAATTAAATAAGCATCATTGAACTTTACCCCAGCTGGATCTTTGCGATCATCAACTAAAACAGAAAAACCTTCTGCTTGCAAAAAACTTTCTATAGATAAAGCTTCTTGCGTTTGTTCCTTATCTAAAATTAATAAAGTTACATCAAATGGAGCTATAGTTTTTGGCCAAATCAATCCTTTATCATCAGAATTAGTTTCAGCTACTGCAGATAAAATTCTGCTTACTCCTATACCGTAACAACCCATAATCAAAGGTTTTCTTTTACCATCCTTATCTAAAACAAAAGCTTCTTGTGCCTTTGAGTATTTAGTTCCTAATTTAAAAATATGCCCAATCTCAACCATCTTCTCAGGCTTAGTCTCACTCTGACAAGATAAACATTTACCTTCTTTTTTATAATATTTTTTGCACTTAGAGCAAAAATATAAAATATCTTCTCCGATTTCAGCCGGAACCATAAATTCATGAGAAGCACTTCCGCCCATAGCCCCAGGGTCAGCCTCACTTATAACATAGTTAAGCTTAAATTGATCAAATATAACCTTATAAGCTTGGTGCATCTTCTGATAGTTAATCTCTAAGCCTTGTGAATCAATATCAAAACTATAAGCATCTTTCATAATAAACTCAGAACTTCGCATTAAACCAAAACGGGGCCGCGGTTCATCCCGAAATTTAGTTTGAATCTGGTAAAGAATAAAAGGCAACTGTTTATAAGAATTTATATAACGTTTTACAATTTCAGTGATTTCTTCCTCATGAGTAGGGCCAAGGCAAAGATTTCTGTCTTTTCTGTCTTTAAATCTAAACATTACTTCCTCTAAATCTTTATCCCGCCCGGTTTTTTCCCAAATATCAATAGGCTGGACCGCGCTCATAAATAGTTCTTGAGCCCCAGCTAAATCCATCTGCTTTTTAATTATTTTATTTATCTTAGTTAAAACTTTCCAACCTAAAGGTAAATAAGAATAAATACCTGAGGAAACCATGTAGAGAAAATTTGCTTTGAGCAAAAGTTTATGGCTTTTACATTCTGCAACTTTTGGATCTTCTCTAGATGTATTAATAAAACTTTTTGAATAAAGCATAGTTAAACCTTTTGATTAAGTAAATATAGTTTCATTGATTTTTATCCCTTTTTTCTTAAATATTTGGAAAAATGTAGGTTTATTTTTAGCTTGAAAATTTCCTTTTACTTTAAAATCATCAGTTAACTCTTCTATTTTGTAGGTAAAAATATCTCTTAAATTTATATTATTATCCTCTAACTGACCAACCTCGGTTATATGAGTTAACTTTCTAGTTCCATCCTGAAGTTGCTGGTGCTGAACTATTAAGTCAAGGCCTTGTGATATCTGTTTTCTTATCGCCCAAGCCGGCAGATTGAGGCCAGCGTATAAAGCCATAGTTTCTAATCTAGTTAAAGCATCAATAGGATCAGATGCATGAATTACAGATAAAGAACCCCGATGCCCACTATTTAAAGCCTGAAGATAATCCATAGCTTCCTTACCTCTAATTTCACCTAAAATTATCCTATTTGGCCTCATTCTTAAAGTATTTCTAAAAAGTGCCCGCGGTGATATTTCACCTTTCCCTTCAATATTAGGAGGACGAGTTAATAATCTTACCACATGATCCTGGCGTAAATTAAGCTCAAGCGCATCTTCAATAGTAATAATCCTTTCTGAACTATCAATATATGAAGATAAAACTTCTAACGTTGTCGTTTTACCTGAACCAGTAGCTCCTGAAAACATAATGTTAACGTCAGCTTTAATACAAGCAACTAAAAAATCCGCCATAGCTTGATTAATCGTCCCTAATCTAACTAAATCTTCTACTTTTTCAATAGACCGTAAAAATTTTCTAATGGTGATTGTTGTTCCATCAATTGAAAGTGGTGGTAAAATTACATTGACTCGTGAACCATCTTTTAGGGAAAAATCTACATAAGGCGAGCTTTCGTCTACTCTCCGGCCAGAAGGTGCAACCATTTTCTCAACTATATATCGAAGGTGAGCCGAATCATCAAATTTTGCATCAGCCTCAATCTTTTTACCATTTCTTTCTATATAAATTTTGCCAGGCCCATTTACCATAATTTCGGTAACTTCTGGGTCATCCATAAGTTTCTGAAGTGGCCCTAGCCCTAAAAAATCATTACAAAGTGAGTTTACCACCGAATTTTTTATAGAGTTATCAATTTCAATCTTATTCGTTTTTTCCAGACGTTCAAAAAATACTCTAGCTCTGTTTACTATAAAATTTTTGTCGATATTTTGATTGGTCCCAACTAAGGAACTGATATCCTTTCTTAGAGCTTCTTTAATATCTTTTTTATTCATACTCTTTTAACTCCTTGATTAAATCATCAATTATTTTATCTTCGCTGGTTTTTTTAAAAGTCTTACCATTTCTAAACAAAACGCCCTCACCTTTGCCAAAAGCAACTCCTAGGTCTGCTTGAGCCGCTTCTCCAGGACCATTTACTACACATCCCATTATCGCAATTTTGCATGGCTTTCTATATTTTATTTCATCTAATTTTTTTCTAAAACTATCCACAATCTCAGGCAAATTAACTCTGCAGCGTGAACAAGTTGGACAAGAGATAATTTCTGGGCCAAATTTTCGTAAATTTAAAGATTGTGTTATATATTTTGCAACCTTAATTTCAGTAACAGAATCTGTAGTCAATGACACTCTGATTATGTCTCCTAAGCCTTTCTGAAGCATAATCCCCAATCCAACAGATGATTTTGTTATGCCTTCTAAATAAGAACCTGTAGCTGTAATACCTAAATGTAAGGGGTAACTGGATTGCTTGGAAAATATTTTGTTTGCAGTAACAGTTGCAGTTATATCTGCACACTTTAGTGAAACCATTATATCAAAAAATTTCTGACTCTCCAAGAGTTGAATATAATTAATAGTTTTTTCTACCATCTGTTTTGCTAAATCAGCTTCTGAAATGCTCGCTTTTCTAAAACCACCAGAATTTACCCCAACCCTTATCGAAATATTTTTTTCTCCTGCCAACTGAGCAATTCTTTTGATATCCTTTTTATCCGAGATATTTAATGGATTTAACCTTATCTGGTCAAAACCGTTGTTTATTGCTGCAATTGCCAACTGAGGCTTAAAATGAATATCTGCAGCAATTGGAATCGATATCTGCTTTTTTAAAATTTTAACTATTTTTGCATCTTCTTCCTTTTCCACTGCTAATCTGATCGCCTCGGTTCCTTCTTGGGCTAATAGTTTAGCCTCTTTTACAAGTAGGTCTATTTTACTAGTTGGCGTCTTTAACATCCCTTTTATCCTAATTGGATTTTTCCCGCCAACTTCTAGATTCCCTATTTTTACAACTTTAGTTTTTTTCATTCTTTTTCTCTAGATTTTTAATACTTTTAGATTCATTTACTTCTTCTTGGTTAAAAGAACTTTTTAAATCTTTCAAAATATTAGACCCATGTTTTACGATATCATTATAAAAGATAAAAATTGCTAGAGCTATAAGTAAAAAAAATCCAATTTGATTAGCAGTGTCTTCTATCTTTGGGCTTAATGGTTTTCCTTTTATTTTTTCAATTCCAAAGAAAAGGATATGCCCTCCGTCAAATACCGGTATTGGTAAAAGATTTATAATACATAAAAAAATACTTAGTAATGACATCAACTGGAGCAAGGCAACAAACCCCAGTTGAGCAGTTTTAGAAATTATATAAGATATATAGATTGGCCCTGCTACCGAATCACGAACGGAAATCGAAGGATCTGTGATCATATACCAAAGGCCTTTTATGCTTAAGACAGTAGTTTGAAATAACATCTCCGCCCCCTTTAAAACAGAGGCTGGAAATCTTACTTGTAAGATCTTATCTTTTACAGGTGGCCTAATCCCAATAACTGAAATATGTTCTTGCTCCTTGCTAACTCCTCCTGCTTCTTCTTTTTTAACAGGAACTTTTAAAGAAAATGTTCTTCCCTTTCTCTTTACTTTTAGCAAAACGCTTTCTTTAGAATCTTGTATATTGTTAGCTAACTCTTCCCAAGTTTCTACCTTTTGACCATTAACCTTTATAATCTGATCACCTTTTTTAAGACCGGCTTTTTTAGCTGGATATTGATCGATAACTTCTCCAATTACCGACCCATAAGGCATAATCCCAATTTGAGATACTTCAATATCTCTACCCAGCCGATCGGTAGTTTTCTGTTCTTGGACAGGAACATCAATCTTTATTTTTTGGCCATCTCTAATTAAACCCATCTTCACTGAATCTTTTGCTTGATAAATCCTATCTTGGAGCTGTGACCAAGACTGCACGTCTCCTCCGGCAACCGTAATAACTTCATCTCCTGGTTGTAAACCATAACTTTGAGCTGGGGAACCATCTTTAACTGCTCCAATTACAGCATCTTGAACTGGAAACCCCACAGTTGCAATAATAATTAACATCATAAAGGCCAGAATATAATTAAACAACGGCCCCGCAAAAACAATTGCTGACCGTGCACCTGGTGACTTTGAAAAAAATTCATCTCTGTATCCCCTTGATTCGACCCGACTATCTCCTGCCATTTTTATATAACCACCCAAAGGAAATACACAAATCAAAAAATTTGTTTTCTTAATTTTTTTCTTAAAGATTGGCCTACCAAAACCAATTGAAAAATCTGTTACCCTTACTCCAAATAACCTTGCTACAAGAAAATGTCCAAGTTCATGAATAATAATCAATACACTAAATACTGCTGCAATAATTACACCTTTAATTAACATTGAAATTATAACTGAAATCATATCTCTCCTAAAATCTCCTTTGTTTTATACCTTGCCCACCTGTCCCAATAATAAATATCTTTAACTGATTTTATTTTTTTCTTTGGATATATTTTAAACATTTTTTTAATATTTTTTTCAATTTGAGTAAACTTAATCTTTCCATTTAAAAATAAATCAACAACTATTTCATCACAAGCATTTAAAATAACTAAAGAATTATCTCCCCGTTTACCAGCCTCTAAAATTATTTTTAATAAAGGAAACTGTTTATAAGATATAGGGCTATAGGAAAAACTATACTCTTTTTTTTCATTATCTGATTTAGGTAATTTCATTCTTTTTGGATAAAAAAGCGCATAAGATATAGGTTTTTTCATATCCGGAGGATAAATACAACTAAAAGTTGTCCGGTCAGATAACTTAACCATTGCATGCATTAAAGACTGGCGATGCAAAAGTATTCCGATATTTTGATAATCAATATTAAAAAAATTATGAGCCTCTATCACTTCGAATCCTTTATTAACTAAAGTTGCGCTATCAACGGTGATCCTTTTGCCCATATCCCAAGTCGGATGATTTAAAACTTGTTTTGCAGTAACCTTTTTTAAAGATTTTTGATCATAATTTAGGAGTGCACCGCCTGAAGCTGTAATATAAATTTTACCTATATTCTTATTGTTTATTTTGTTCAAATTAAGCAGTTGAAATATTGCATTTATCTCACTATCTACAGGAATAATCTCTGTTTTGTGTTTTTTTGCTTTCTTGAAAATAAATTTTGCCCCGATAACCACTGCCTCTTTATTGGCTAAAGCGATTCTCTTGCTAAATTCAATATTTATAAGCAATGGCCTAAGGCAATCTATACCCGAGATAGCCATAATTGAAATATCGGATTTTATTTGAGAAAACTTTTCTAGGCCTTGTTCGCCACTCAATAGTTTGAATTTTATTTTCGTTCTTTTTTTCAGCTTGTTAGCTGCTGCTTTATCTTTTAAGCATACATACTTGGGCTTAAATTTTTTAATTTGTTTAACTATTTCTTTTATGTTGCTATTGCTGCAAAGGCCTATAACCTCAAACTTATCTGTTGTTTTTTCTATAACCTTTAGGCTATTTTTACCAACTGAACCAGTAGAACCAAAAACTAATACCTTCTTTTTTTTACCCATAAGTATTTACTTTAACCTTTATCCTTTAACCTTTAACCTTATTTTTAACGCATCATTGTAATATATACATAAAAAGTCGGAGCCGTAAAAATCAAGCTGTCAATAACATCTAAAACTCCGCCCATAGTTAAAAACATTTTTCCTGAATCTTTAACTTGGCAGTCTCTTTTAATTAAAGATTCAAAAAGATCTCCCAATTGAGAAACAATAGCTAGAATTATAATTAAAAAAAACTTTTCCCAAAAACTAATGCTTTCGATAAATAATGAATAAATTAGCCCTACTCCTAAGCTCATAAAAAATCCGCCGGCAGTTCCCTCAAGCGTTTTTTTGGGACTTATTTTTTTAATTAAAGAAGTTTTGCCAAAACTTTTCCCCCAAAGATAGGCTCCTATATCTGAAGACTTAGTAACCAAAACTAAAAAACTTAAAAGTAATGCTCCTTCCGGAAGTTGACGTATTCTAATTACAAAACTAAAACACCAAGAAATATATAAAACACCAAAAATAGTAGCTGAGATTGAAAGTATTGGTTGATGGGCTCTTTTTTTAGTTAACTCTAAAAGAAATAACAAAAACAGGCCAAGAACCACAAAAAGAAATTGCCATCCTTCTTTTATTGAAAAGCCAAAATAGATAGTTATTGGTATTAAAAGGCCAATAGCAAGCCCAACCGGCTTAAACATTCTTACCTTTTTCTTCTCTACCATATAAAAAAACTCATAAAGTGCAATAAATATAAAAAGAGTTACAAACATACCGCAAAGCGGATAAGAAACAATTCCTATAACTGCTACAACTGCTAAAATAATAGAAAATATTAATCTTTTAAGCATTGATTTTTCCAAATTTTCTCACCCTCCCCGAATATTCTTCGATAATATTATCAACCCATTTTTTATCAAAATCTGGCCATAACACTCCAGGAAAACAAAACTCAGTATAGGCAGTTTGCCAAATGAGAAAATTACTAATTCGTTTTTCCCCAGAAGTTCTCACCAAAATATCCGGATCATTAAACTTCGATAAAGAAAGATAGTTGGCAAAATTTTCTTCATCTATTTCTTCCTCTTTCATAGAGCTATTATTGACTGCTTGAACTATTTTTTTAGTCGCACTAACTATATCCCAACGGCCCCCGTAATCTATAGCAATATTTAGGAAAAAATTAGCATTATCGCAAGTGGCCTTTTCAATTTCATCAATTTTGTTCAAAACTTTCTTGTTTAACCTGTCTCTACGGCCAATTATTTTAAGTTTTATGCCTTCTTTAATTAATTCTTTCTTATAGTTGGTTAAAAAATTGATTAAATAATCAAATAAATGCCTTATCTCATTTTTCGGCCTATTCCAATTTTCTGTTGAAAAAGCAAAAAAAGTTAAAACCTTTATCCCTTTTTTCTTGGCTTGATGGACTACTTCTTTTACCCGTTTAGCTCCTTGCCTATGCCCTTCGGTTCTAGGTAAACCTCTCTCTTTAGCCCAACGGCCATTGCCATCCATTATAATTGCAACATGATCAGGAATCGTTAAACTCATTTCACCCGCCTATATAATATTTAAGGGGGCGTGTGCCCCCTTTTTTATAAAGCAAAGTTATAAAACCTTAAAGCAACTATTGCTTTTTAAGATTTTTTTCTTTTGATTCTTCTTCTTTAGATATTTCTTCTAAAGATTTACTTTCTTCTTTTAACGTCTTAACTTTTTCCTCGAGCTGCTTAACCTGGGAAGAAAACTGATTATTCTCTTGCTTTAGATCATCTACAGTTTTACTCAATGAGATATTCTGTGCATTTAACTGTTCTGCCTTTTCCTGAAGATCTATTTTTTCTTCTTTTAAGTCTTCGATAGTTTTTTCTAAACTTATATTTTTTGCACTTTCTTGTTTATATTCTTTGGATAAAGAATTAACTTTCACCAAAAGAGAAACTCCTCCTATAACTAACACCACAACAAGCCCAACTAATAAGCTTATTATCCAAACATTATTTTTCATTTTAGTTCCTCCTCTGAATAAACTTCTTCAACTTGATCTTGTTCTGTTTTAGTTATTGCTTTAGGTAAAACCACTATCTCTACTCTCCGATTCAATTGGCGGCCTTTTTCTGTGTCATTTGAAGCAACTGGCCTATAAGGGCCATAGCCCCTTGCTGAAAGTTTCTTTGAATTAACTCCTTTACTTTCTAAATAATACAAAACACTTAAAGCTCGTTGAGTCGAAAGTTCCCAATTTGAATCCCAACCTGAATGCTTAATTGGAATATTGTCAGTATGGCCTTCGACTCCAATCTCGTTGCCGGGAACTTCTTCTTTTAGAATTCTAGCTACCTTATCTAGCATTTCTTTACTATCTTGCTTTATCTTAGCCTTTCCCGAATTAAAAAGAACCTCCGCTACAAAAGTAATCACTAGTCCCTTTTCTGCCATTTCCAGACGAACCTGTTGATCTTGCAACTCTGTTGCTAGGCGCTTTTTTAGAACTTCCCTGGCATGCTTTAGGCTTTCCAGTTCTTTTTTTAAAGTTTGAATTTTTTCTATATCGGAGCGGCGTCCTTTTTGAAAAACCACTGCGCAACCATTAAAAATAAAAACAGATATAACCAGTAGTAAAAATATTTTATTTTTCATATTCCCTCCTGATAAACAGACATTGTTTAGGGTTTTCCCGGTTTCTTCTAATTTATACGATACTGATACCGGTCCCCGGATAAATTCCAGGTATTTTTTAATAAATTTATTCTCTGTAATAGTAAATTTTTAGATAAAATATCTGAAAAACCCTTACAAATTAAGCAGTTTCAGATTATCATAAACAAAACTTTTAGTCAAGAGCTTTGATTGTACTATAATGCAAAAAGGGAGAGCTTCACTCTCCCTTTTTGGTAAAAACAAAAGAAGTTATTGATAATTATTTCTTATGAACAGCACAAAACTTCGATCTTCCAGATGCTTTATTTTTACATCTCTTGCCTGCCTTTGTCTTAGCAGCACATCTTTTTTGCTTTGCCATGTTTTCACCCCCCTAATATCTTATCAACGGAAACATTTTATCATATTATCTGTTTTAGTTCAAACCCCTTCATCTAATTTTTCACTTATATTTTTTATAACAATCTTCTCTTTCTTCTTCATAGACCCTAAGATGAATAATAGCAGTATCTTTATTTAGTCCACAACCTTCTTTAAGCCCTAATGCTTTGCAAGAATCATCCCATCTTTGAGTATGACTTTTTTCCACAGCTTGAAGACATTGATCTAACTTATTTGATTTTTGGAAAGGTTCTAAAACAAACTTATAAAATAAAGAAATACTAGCTAAAAAAATGGAGAGAGTTAATGCTATTTTTATAAACTTATTAGCCACCAAAAAATTATATCATTTTTCAACTAGTTTGTAAATTCGGTTCTCTTTGATCTTGATCTGTTTGTTGTATATAAGCTGAGGCGATTAGCAAAACCGTAAAGGGTGAAACAAAAAGCCCCAATAGATAACCTAAAAATGGAACCATCTGTGCAAGCATCATGATAATTCCGCTTAAGAAAGCAATGGCAAAGTTAGGCCAAAACCCCTTGCTTGATACGATATCCCAACTTCGCTTTATTGATTCTTTAGGAGACAACCCTTTATCTGCGGCAAGATAAAAAACATATAATAACATTATCGAAAAAACAATCCCCGGAATAATCAATAAGATAGTCCCTCCTAATATTATTAATAAATGAAGATAAAACAATCCGGTTAGCGGCCAAAATCTATTTACAAATTTGAATAAATCAGAGACCTCAACCTTTTGTTTATTTTTACGAAGCAACTCTATTAATACAAAATTATACCCGGCCACTAAAGGCCCGGCAAAAATCCCTAAAGTTAAAAATATTAAAAGGCCCAAAATAAGATTTAAAACAACTAACATCTGCCAATGCTGCTTATATACCTCTAAAGCATCTTTAAAACATCTTTCAATATCTAGATATCTTTTCATTTTTACCCCCTTTCTTTCAATTATACCACTTGCTTTGGGTTGAGGCAAAAAAATTCCCACCGCGTAGATGAGAATTAGGTAAAAGTAAAGTCAGAGCATTCTAGGGAATTTATAAAAATAGCCCAGAAAGGAAAAATCTAATCTTCCATCAGGTTTTCTATTTCTTTTTTTAATTGAGGCAGGTTGTCTTGAAGAGCATCCCATATAATTTTAGAATCTAGGACATCATATCCGTGAATGATAATGTTTCTAAAACCAATAATCCTTCGGGCGTCAGCAATATTATCTAGTATATCTTCATCAATCTTTTTAATTCGGCTAAGCGCTTCGCCAATGATTTCTAGTTTGCGTTCAACTGCTGATTGAAGAAGGGTACCATTGGTAAAATCCTGAAAGCTTTTATTTTCTATAAAACTTTCGATTTCTTCTATGGCCTGCTTTATATCAAAAAGGTATTTTTTAACTTTATCCTGCATATACTGTTTTCCTTGTAGAATTAATAGTTTGTTTTAGGTAAGGGTTTTTAATCGAATGCTCTACAACAATATCAACTGACCTTTGGAAAAGGTTTTCTAACTCCTCTTTTAAAGCAAAGTAGGCATTAAATAAATTCTTATTTCTTTGTATATCAAATTCAACCAATATATCAATATCACTTTTTGGACTAAATTCGTCAGTTGTAGCTGATCCAAACAAAGCTAGCTTTTTAATATGCAATTTATTGCATATTTCTTTGATTTTATTTTCGTAATTTTTTATATTCAGCATAATTTATCACCATTTACTTTATCAAATTATATCATATAGAGACAAAAATATCATTATTTTTCCATTTATTCTTTCCCAAATAACTGGTACTATTTAACTGCTGTATTTTCTGAAATTTCTTCTTGATTATACCATCTGCTTTGGGTTGGGGCAAAAAATTCCCACCGCGTAGGTGGGAATTGGTTAATAGAAAATCCCAACCTACAAATATGTAAGCTGGGATTGTAAATTAGGTCCTTCGATTCGGCCTTACGGCCTCACTCAGGGTTAAAAAAATAAACCTGAGGCAATCTCAGGCTTTATTTTTTTAATTGCGGGGACAGGATTTGAACCTGTGACCTTCAGGTTATGAGCCTGACGAGCTACCTGGCTGCTCCACCCCGCGATAATTCGACCTTTAATCCTGTTTAATTACAAATAACAAATATCAAATTTCAAATTAATTTCAAATGTCAAACAACAAATCATTTTGATATTTGGATTTTGTCATTCATTTGGCATTTGAATTTTGTCATTTGGGAATTACCTAAGCTTTAACCCGTATTGTACAATTTTATTCTTCTATGTCAACCACTATCTCATCCTCTCGGGCAACACCTAGTTTTTCCCGAGCTATTTTTTCATAGATAAACGAGTCTTCTTTTAATTTTTTATTCTTAATCTGATAATTAACAATCTCTTTTTTTAAACTATCGATTTTTCCAATTAGCTTCTGGTTTTCTTTTCTTAATTTTTTTAACTTAGAATAATCAGGAAAATAAACTATCATTGCCAAAATGAAAATTACTACTCCCAGCAATAATAGTTTTATAAATTTAGCGCGCTTTGTACTTAAAAGTTTTTCCGCCATATACAGCTTTCTTGCCTAACTCCTCTTCTATTCTTAAAAGTTCATTGTATTTAGCAACTCTATCGGTTCGCGACAAAGAACCCGTTTTAATCTGGCCTGCTGATGTTCCTACCGCCAAATGAGATATAGTAGTATCTTCAGTTTCACCTGACCGGTGCGATATCACAGCAGTATAACCAGCCGCATGGGCCATATCAATCGCCTCTATAGTTTCAGTTAAAGTTCCAATTTGATTAACTTTGATTAAAATTGAATTAGCAATATTTTGGTCAATACCCTTTTTAAGCCTTTCGGTGTTGGTGACAAATAGATCATCTCCTACGAGTTGTATTTTTTTTCCTAACTTTCTAGTAAGTTTAAGCCAACCCGGCCAATCTTCTTCATATAGCCCATCTTCTAAAGATACAATAGGATATTTATTACAAATCTTTGCATAAAAATTAGCCATATAATCTATACCTCTTTTTTTACCTTCAAACAGATATTGGCCATTTTTATAAAATGAACTAGCTGCTGAATCAAGGGCTAGATAAACTTGCCGTCCCGGAATATATCCAGCTTCATCTATTGCTTTTAAGATTAATTTTAGAGCTTGTTCATTACTTTTTAGTTTAGGGGCAAATCCACCTTCATCCCCTACAGAAGTAGAAAGTTTCTTTGATTTTAATATTTTTTTTAATTTCTGAAATATTTCACAAGCTGCTTGTAAAGATCTCTTAAAAGAACTAAAGCCAGCTGGAGCAATCATAAATTCTTGAATATCTAAATTATTATCTGCATGCATCCCTCCATTTACAATATTCATTAACGGCAAAGGCAAAATTTTTGCTTTTGTTTTACCCAAATATTTATAAAAAGGCTTACCTTCTGATTTAGCTGCAGCCTTAGCTACAGCTAAAGATACACCTAAAATTGCATTAGCTCCTAATTTTTCTTTATTTGGAGTACCATCTAGGTCAAGAAGAAGCTTATCAATTTTTTTATAGTCAGGAGCCTTACCCTTAATCTTTGGTGCTATCTTTTTATTAACATTTCTAACTGCTGTCTGGACACCTTTACCAAAAAATCTTTTGCTTTTTTTATCCCTTAGCTCTAAAGCTTCAAACTCACCAGTAGAAGCCCCAGAAGGAACAGCAGCTCTAGACAAAGTTCCTTGGTTTAACAAAACATCTACTTCTACAGTAGGATTTCCTCGTGAATCAATAACTTCTCTTGCTTTAACAGATTTAATTTTTTTCATCTTTTTCTCCTTTTTTGTTTTTTTGACGTTGATAAAATCCTGATAATTTTGTTTCAGCGATAATATGGCCCTGGATTAAATCTATGAGTTCAGACTTTGTTGCTCCCCCTCTAGCTGTAATATTTTTATCTAAAGCATATAATTTAAATGAGTATTTATGCGCTGAGCCAGAAGGTGGACATGGCCCATTATATCCTATTTTACCGAAATCATTCTTACCCTGTCTGATACCTAGGGAGTTGAATTTTTCACCGCTAATATTTTCTTCTATACCTTCTAGGTCAGAGGGTATATTATAAACAACCCAATGGACCCAAATACCAGCCGGTGCATCGGGATCATCAACAATCAAGGCAAGACTTTTAGTACCTCTAGGTAAATCATCCCAAGTTAAAGACGGTGAATAGTTTTTACCCTCACAAGTATAGCGGCCTGGAATATAACCGCCATTTTTAAAAACATCACTTTCTAAGTTCAAAGCAAATAAATTAATGGAACAAAAAACTAATAATATCAATATTGTTAAAAAACGCAAAATCCCCTCCTAAATATCTAAGTCTGATATTTTTTTCTTAAAAATATTTTTTAACTTACTTTTGTCAACAGTAAGAGCAAAACGGATAAAACCTTCACCGTATTTACCAAAACCTACCCCAGGGGTAGCAACTATTTTTTCTTCTTCTATTAAGTATCTGCTAAACTCTAGAGAAGATTTAAATGGAGCTGGTAATTTTGCCCAAACATAAAAAGTAGAATTAGCATAAAATTTTTTAAATCCTGCCTTTTTTAAAGCTTCCAGTAGATATTTTCTCCTCTGGTTAAATATTTTTCTTAAATTCGTTACATAAGCTGCATTTTTATCTAAAGCCGTGATAGCTGCATCTTGAACCGCGCCGAAAATACCTGAATCAACGTTCGATTTTACTTTTGCTAAAATATTTACTGCATCAGGATTACCACAAACCCAGCCAATACGAAAACCAGTCATACAAAATGTTTTAGAAAGTGAATGAAACTCTAAGGCTACTTTCTTAGCATCTTTTATCTGCAATATACTTAAAGGTTTTTTGTCATAATAAATTTCAGAATAAGCATTATCCCAGACAAGCAAAATTTTATTTTTTAGGCAAAACTTTACCACTTTTTTCATAAAAGACCTTGGTGCAGAAACAGTTGTGGGATTGTTTGGATAGTTAAGATAGATAATTTTTGCCCTTTTCTTTACCGACTCTGGTATTTTTTCTAAGTCAGGCAAAAAGTTATTCTTTTCTAAAAGCGGCAACTGATAAACTCTAGCTCCGGATAAAACTCCTGCTGCTCTATAACCAGGATACCCCGGAGAAGGTGTGATAATATAATCTCCTGTATTGATTAAGCCTACCGGAAGATGGGCTAGGGCTTCTTTAGTTCCTAAAACTGGTAAGATTTGCGATTCTTCATCTAGGTTAACTTTAAACCTTTTTTTCATCCACTTTTTTATACTTTTACGTAGTTGAGATTTGCCTTTATTAGAGGCATATTTTTGGTTACTTTTAATTTTAGCGGATTTAGATAAAACTTTTACTACATTCTCAGGTGCAGGTATATCTGGATCTCCTACACTAAGGTCTAAAAATTTTACCCCCTTTTTTCGCAAAAGTGACTTTTTATCATCAATTGCTGCAAATAGATAAGGAGGTAATTTCTTTAAATTTTTCGAAAAATCAAACATATATTCTCCTTTTTAAATAATAATATATTGGACACGTCAATTAATACCATGTAGGGGCACGGCATGCCGTGCCCCTACATATTTAATCAAATAAAATATCTTCCATAGAATACAACCCAGCAGGTTTTTGTTTAATCCACTTAGCTGCAATTATGGCACCTTGGGCAAAGATATCTCTGGTTTTAGCATGATGAATAATCTCAAAAGAATCAAGTTCACTTTCAAAGGTAACTTGATGGTCACCAATTATCTCGCCTTCTCTCTTTGACTCAATTTGATTGTAATCTAGATTAAAGCCAAACTTGTTTATAATTTCGGCTAATTTTTTAGCAGTACCGGAAGGGGCATCTTTTTTATGGATATGATGAGCTTCCTTTATGCTAACTTGATATTCCCTCAAAACAGAAGCAGCTGTTTTTAATATTTTAAAAAAAAGATTTACCCCAATACTCATATTCGGCGAATAAACCACGGGTATATCTTTTGAAACGGATTCGATTTCTGCTTCTTGTTCTTTATCTAAATTAGTTGTTCCGATAACAATACTTTTCTTAGCTTCTTTTGTTTTTTCTAATGTAGCAATAGTTCCAGCCGGTGCACTAAAATCAATAACACTATCACATTGCTCAAGCAAAGTATAATCAGAAGATACCTTAATCCCGTCTATTTCTTTACCTAACTCCGGGTGGCCTTCTTGCTCAAAGCCAACAATCATCTTAATTTCATCATCTTTTTCTGCTAAACGAAGAATTCGCTGGCCCATTTTGCCGCAAATACCATTTATCGCTAAATTAACCATAGATCCTCCACCTTTTAATCAATCACCATCTCCAAATTTACTAATCTATATGAATTTACGAATTAGTATAAATTTATTCGTATATTTGTAAAAGATTCGTATATTCGTTGATTATTTCTACTTACCAACCACAATTAACCAGTTATTAGCTTATATTCTTTTAAGGTTTTTTTAAGTTTAGTTAAATTATTTTTATCCATCTTATAAAGAGGTAATCTAAAGTTACCTTCAATAAGCCCCATCAGTTTTAAAGCAGTTTTAACAGGGATGGGGTTAGTTTCGATAAATAAGGTTTTAATTAAATCATAAAGCTCTAACTGTATTTTTTTTGCTTTATTTATATTACCTTTTAGAAAACTTTCGGTTAACTGATGAGTTTTTTTAGGCATAACGTTAGCTACAACCGATATTACCCCTGAACCGCCTACTGACATAATTGGCAAAATTATTTGGTCATTTCCGGATAAAAGCGAAAAACCTTTTGGGGCCATAGACATAATTTCTACAGCTTGAGCTAAGCTTCCCGAAGCTTCTTTTATTCCTACAACATTTTTACACTTCTTAGCAATCTCGATTACAGTCTGAGGTAAAATATTTACACCAGTCCGCCCCGGAACATTATAGATAATAACCGGAATATTAACTGAGTTTGCTATTTTTTTAAAATGCTGGATAAGCCCTGATTGTGTAGGCTTATTATAGTAAGGAGTTATTACCAAAGCATAATCAGCCCCCACTTTTTTAGCGTATTTAGTTAAATCTAGAGCTTCATCGGTAGAATTAGATCCAGCTCCTGCAATTATTGGTATCCTCTTTTTTGCTTCCTCAACTGCAATACTAATTACCTTTTTATGTTCTTGGTGAGTTAAGGTCGCGCTTTCTCCGGTAGTTCCACAGACTAAAATCCCATCTGTTTTATTTTTAATATGCCAATTGATTAAAAATCTAAGTTTATCTTCATCTATTGACCTATCTTTTTTAAATGGCGCAACTAAAGCTACCATACTTCCTTTAAGCATAAATATCCTCCCATTAAAAATGTTATTATTTAGCGAATACCTTTATTTTTAATGGCACTTAAGCCAAATTCCTTGGCGAAGTGCCTTATATTTAATGCTATTATTTAGCGAATACCTTTATTTTTGAACTGACCTTCATAAACAATAAAGGCTTTTCCCTCAAACCAAACATCTTCAGCTTGACCTTTATTTAATCTAAAATTAGCCTTAAGGAGTTCGCCTCCTTTTGTCTGTATTCTAACTTTTTGCCTAGAGGTGACTTTGACATCCTTTTTTTGTTTTTTTATAGAAAACAAAATAGCTGAGGCAATAGTCCCTGTGCCACAAGCTAAAGTTTCAGCTTCGACCCCTCTTTCATAAGTTCTAATTTTAATTTTATCATCATCTAGGGGTTCAACAAAATCAACATTAACACCTTGAGGAAAAAAGTGTTGATGAAACCTTATCGGCCTACCAATTTTTTCCACTTCGATATTATCTAAACCCTCTACAAATATAACAACGTGAGGAACACCGGTATTTATAAAATTAACTTTAATTTTTCGACCTAAAACCTTCAGTGGTATATTTTCAATTAATCCAAACGGCTTAGTAATTTTTGCTTTTATTCTGGCTGAAATTAAATTTTTATCTTCTTTTATTTTGCTGGCCAGATTAGCCTCAATAATGCCTGCTTTTGTATTAAATCTTATCCTTTTATTTAATCCTAAATTAGAAAAATACGCCCTCCATAAAGCTACACAACGAGCACCATTGCCACACATCTCTGCCTCTGTGCCATCGGCATTAAAGATCCTCATCTTAAAATCACTAATCTTTGAAGGTTCAACAACTAACAATCCATCAGCTCCTATGCCCTGCTTTCTGACACAATATTTTTTAGCAAAGGCAGAAAGATATCTTTTACCCTTGTCTTTTAAAAAGTTGCCTTTATCTATTAAGATGAAATCGTTTCCTGATGCTTGTAACTTATAAAAGTTAATCTTTTTCATGAACTTTAATGTTTTAAATAATTATTTCTTGTTTGATTAAATCCTGATAGCTTTCTCTTTTTTTAATCCGGTAACATCTCTTATTATTTATTAGAACCTCAGGGGCTCGGCGTCTAGAATTATAGTTAGAACTCATTGAAGTTCCATAAGCTCCTGCACCAAAAACCGCTAAATAGTCACCTTCATCTGCTGAGATTTTACGCTTTTTGCCTAAAAAATCACCACTTTCACAAACTGGGCCTACTATATCAACTAGCTTATTTTTCTGAAATAATTTATTTTTATTTTCATCGACCGTAATTATTTTATGATAAGCATTATACAAAGAAGGCCTTAAGAAATCATTCATCGCCGCATCAACTACAATAAAACCTTTGTTATAGCTTTCCTTATTGTATAAAACTTTAGTTACCAATATCCCCGCATTACCGATAATAAATCTCCCCGGCTCAAGAATAACTTTTAATCCAATAGTCTTAAGTAAGGGTAAGGTATTTTTAGCAAACTCTTTAGCAGTTTGAGGTTGTTCATCCTTATAAACAATACCTAGGCCTCCGCCGATATTTAAGAATTCTAAATTTTTACTTGCCGGTATTGCAGCTAAAAACTCTTTAGTTTTTTTAAGAGCAGAAATAAAAGGAAAACTTTCTGTGATTTGTGAACCAATATGGAGGTGAATCCCAGCTATAATGACATTTTTATATTTATCTGCGCCAAGAAAAATTTCTCTTGCACTTTTTTTATCAATCCCAAACTTTGTTTCTTTTTTGCCGGTAGTAATATATTTATGAGTTTTTGACTCAACATCGGGATTAAGCCTTAAGGAAACTCTCACCTTTTTGCCGGATTTTTTAGCGATTTTATCTATTCGCTTTAGTTCATTTGTTGATTCGACGTTAAACATAAAAATATCTTCGGCAATTGCTTCTTTGATCTCTTCTTCTGTTTTTCCCACCGATGCATAAACAATCTTTTCTGAATGACACTTTATTTTTTTAGCCCGATAAAGTTCCCCACCGGAAACTATATCTAGGCCAGCACCGGCTTTAACCAAAAGTTTTAAAATAGAAAGATTTGAATTAGCTTTTACTGAATAACAGATTAAAGGCTTTATCTGACTAAAAGCTTCTTTTAGCTTAGAAAAATGCTCTAATATAGTTTTTTGGCTATAGATAAAAAGAGGAGTATCGTATTTTTTAGCTATCTTTTTTACCGATACCCCTTCACAATATAAACTACTATTTTTGTATTTAAAATAATCCATATCTAATTTGGTTAATTGATTAATTGGTTAATTGATTAATTGGAAGAAGTGCGCTTCTTTTTCGGTAAAGACTTTTTTGATGCTATCGCATATTCAGGTGTCATTATCTTTTTTATCTCTTTAGCAGTTAACTTTTCGTGAAATTTAACTAAATCAGCATCTTTCATCTCTTTTATGTTTATATTTTTGTCTTCCGAATATCTTATTAGTTTGCCTATTATATCATGAGCAACCCTAAACGCAACGTCTTTATTAACCAAAAACTCAACAAGTTCAGTAGCATACAGCTCCTGATCCTCAAGAGCTATAGCTATTTGGCCTTTTTTTACTTTGACCCCTCTTAAAAAATCAGACATAACACTCAGTTCATCTTCAATCGTTTCGGTTGATGAAAACAAAGGTTCTTTATCCAACTGCATATCACGGTTATAAGTTAAAGGAATACCTTTCATCGTAGTCAAAATTGATACTAAATTTCCATAAATTTTTCCACTACTACCTCTCACTAACTCTAAAAAATCAGGATTCTTTTTATGAGGCATTAAAGAAGATCCCGTGCAAAATTCTTCGGGTAAATCAAAAAAATTAAATTCCTTGGTTGAAAAAAGGATAAAATCCTCAGCTAAACGAGATAAATGCATCTGTAAAATAGATAAAATATTTAAAAATTCAATAACAAAATCACGGCTAGAAACATTATCTAAAGAATTTTTGACTGTTTTAGACTTACCTTCTTTTATCCCCGGCTTAATCTTTTTTAAAAATTTCTTTATTCCTTCAGAATAAGCAGATTTAGGTATAGCACTACCGGCTAAAGCTCCTGAACCAATATAAATAGAAGATTTTTTTATAAAATTATCAAGTCTCTCAAAATCTCTTTCGAACATACAAAAAAATGCTCCGGTATAATCGAGAAAAGATACAATTTGTGCCCTTTGAGTATGAGTATAGCCAGGGAGGGTAATATCCCGATATTTATTGCCTAAATAGTTTAAAGATGACAAAACTACATTCAAAAGACTCAAGATATATATTCCTTCTTTATAACAATACCATTTTTGATCAAAAACAACTTGATCATTACGAGACCTTAAAGTATGTAGCTTTTGCGCAAGTTCTCCTACCTTTTCTTCCATACGATTCTGAATATCAGTATGAATATCTTCAGAGCTGCTATCTGGCTTAAAAGCACCTCTTTGGACTTCTTTAAAAATATCGGCTAATCCATCGGTAAGCTTTTTGGCTTCACTTCTATTTAAAATACCTGCTTCTTTTAAGGCGGTGGTATGGATGATCGAATGATAGATATCATATTCAGCTAACTTCCAATCTATATCGATTGATTGCTGAAAACGAAAAAAATCTTTACTTATTTTCTTCTTGAATCTCCCGCCCCACATTTGTTTACTCATTTCTATTTACCTCTCCTAAAAGGATTTGCTAATATATTTATAAATCCTTCAGCCCATTCTCTAGAAAATAAATCTTTTTTACCATAAGTAGCCAGGCTCTTCTTATACAAAGAATATTTTGAACTTCTTTTTAAAGTAACAACATTTCCTTTATATAGCTTAAACAAAACTTTACCTGTTAATTTAGTTGAAGACTCCTTTAAGAAAGCATCTAGAGAATCTTTTAATTCATAAAACCAAAAACCATGGTAAACAAGATCGGCATAGCGCTTTGCAATAATCTCCTTAAACTCTAACATGTCTTTGGTAAAAACCAGCTCCTCTATCTCTGCTAAAGCCTTATGCAAGATCCAAGCCGCCGGTGCTTCATAGATCTCCCTGGATTTTATTCCCACCACTCTATCTTCGATTAAATCAGTTCTCCCAATTGCATGCCGGCCGCCGATTTTATTTAAGCTTTCGATAATATCAGTAAATTCCATTGCTTTTTTGTTTATCTTTACAGGGCAACCCTCAGAAAACTCAATCTCAACTTCTTCTGAATCATCAAGGGCAGCCTGCGCAGATTTAGTTAAGATATAGGCTTCCTCGGGAACACTATTATCTAAATCTTCCAACAAGCCCGCTTCAATACTTACACCCCAAATATTTTTATCGATACTATAAATTTTATTCTTGGTAGACTCAACAGATATCTTATTTTTCCTTGCATAGTCTATCTCCTCTTCACGTGACTTTAACTCCCAACTACGCAACGGAGCAATAATCTCTAGATCCGGAGCAAGAGATTTAACTGCCAGTTCTAGGCGAATCTGATCGTTACCTTTAGCACTACAGCCGTGAGCTACAAATTTAGCATTTTCTGACCTGGCAATTTCAACTAAATATTTTGCAATTAAAGGCCTTCCTAAAGCAGTGCTGAGTAGATATTTATTTTGATATAAAGCCCCGGCTTTAAGCGCCGGTAAAATATAATTTTTTGAAAATTCTTCTCGCAAGTCTTTAACATAAACATTAAAAGCCCCACCTTCTTTGGCCTTAGTTTTAATTTCCTTTGGCAAAAACTCACTGCCTAAATTAGCTGAAAAACAGATAACTTCAAAGCCTTTGTCTTTTAACCAATTAAGACAACAAGAAGTATCTAGGCCACCAGAATATGCTAAAATTAACTTTTCTTTTTTCATTTTTCCCAAATAAAAATAAGGATAGCTTTTGCCGCATGCAAACGATTAGCAGCTTGCAGAAACACTACAGAATTATCTCCTTCAAAAACCGAATCAGTAACCTCTTGGCCCCGATGGGCGGGAAGACAATGCATAACGACGCTATCTTTTTTTGCCTTTTCTAAAATTTTACCATTAATTTGAAAATTTTTAAATACTTTCTCTCTCTGCTTTGCTTCATCTTCTCTGCCCATAGATGACCAAACATCTGTATAAAGGACATCTGCTGCTTCTGCTGCTTCTTCCGGTGAACTACCAATAGTAAAACTACCTCCGTTTTTAGCAAATTTTTCTTCTATTTCTTTGATAGTTTCTTTATCAAAGCAGTATTGTTCAGGAGTAGCTATAGATAGATTACCCCCCAGTATAGAAAAAGCATTAATCAACGAGTTACAAACATTATTAGTATCACCTATATAGCTAAATTTAATCTTTTCAATATCTTTCTTTAGTTCAGTAACAGTAAGTATATCAGCTATAACTTGAGAAGGATGATATAAATCCGTCAGGCCGTTTACGATGGGAATTGAAGAAAATTTAGCAAACTCTAGAATATCTTGATGTGAAAATGTACGCAATACAGCTACATCTAAATATTGAGAAAGAGTACGAGAAACATCACAAATCTCTTCCCTTTGGCCAAGCCGAACCTCTTGAGGATCATAGTAGATGGCACTAGCCCCTAACTGCTGCGCTCCTAGATAAAATGACGTTTTAGTTCGCAAGGATGGTTTTTCAAACAATAAACCTATATGTTTCTTTAGAAAAAAATTGCTAAAATCTTGAGGATGAGCTTTCACTTCTTGAGCTATACTGACTATATCTAGAAGCTGGTGTTTGCTTAAATTTTTTAAAGAAATAAAATTTTTTTTGGCCATGTTTTTACCTACATTTCTTATTTTTTTTTATAGCTCTAAAAATATCTTCTAATATGGCAATCCCTTGATCTATTTCTGCTTTTTTTACATTTAAGGCCGGCATGATTCTTAGAACATTTTCATGAGTTGAATTTATGATCAACTTTTTTTTCAGTGCCGTCTTAAAGATCGGTGCAGTTGGACAACTACATTCAATTGCCTGCATCAGAGCCATTCCTCTTACCCGTTTTATCAAAGAAAACTTATCTTTTAGCTTGAGTAATGATCGCTTCAGATATTTACCTTGTTTTCTTACATTACTTAAAAGATCTTCTTCCTTGATAATATCAAAAACTTCTCCTGCAACTCTAGTTACAAAAGGAGAACCACCAAAAGTCGAAGCATGCATACCCGGCTTTATTATATCAGCGATTCTTTTTTTAACAACTATAGCCGATACAGGAACCCCTGCTCCTAGGCCTTTAGACAAAACTAAGATATCTGGTTTTAAATTATAGTGCTGGTAACAAAACATCTTGCCGGTTCTACCCATACCAGTTTGAACTTCGTCGATAATTAACAATATTTTATTAGCTTGGCAAAACTCTGCTACTTTTTTTACATAATTTTTATCAGCTACATTGACCCCACCTTCTCCCTGAATCAACTCTAAAATTACGGCTGAAGTTTTTGCACTAACCTTAGATTTAAAATGATCAAAATCATTGAATCTGGCTTCCTTAAAACCACCTAATAATGGTTTAAAATGCTTCTTATGCTTTTTTTGCCCAGTTGCCGAAAGAGCTCCCAGGGTTCTACCATGAAAAGAATTCTGCATAACTATTATCTGGTTACAACCCGGGCGCCAAAGACGAGAAAACTTAATTGCAGCTTCAACTCCTTCAGCTCCCGAATTAGCAAAAAAAACTTTAGATCTAAAACTAAGCTGGCTAATTTTTTTAGCTAATATTGCCTGTTGACAAGAAAATAAATTATTAGGAAGGTGAATAAGCTTACTGGCCTGATCGCCAATAACCTTGGCTAGACGCCGGTGGCAATGGCCTAAAATAGATACTCCCCAACCAGGAAATAAATCTAGATAACGCACTCCTTTAGAATCTTCTAGCCAACTGCCTTTACCTTTTACAAAAACCGGCCCTTGTCGGTTATAAGTGTTTAGGCTATATCTTTTGTATAAACTTTTGATATCCATTTTTTAATTTTTATGTCTTTTAGGGCAGGCACATAGGCCTGCCCCTACATTGGGCGAGGACAAGCCTCGCCCCTACTTGATTATTTCGG
>JAIPHU010000022.1 GCA_021735045.1 Candidatus Omnitrophota bacterium
ATAAAAAAAATTATCTCTTACTACCAAGATAAAAAAAAGAGGGCTAACCTTATGGATTTTTCTGATCTATTAAGTAAATGGCTTAAACTGCTGCAAGATAAAGAGATAGCAGAAAAATACTCAAAGATTTTTAGATATATTTTAGTCGATGAATACCAAGATACCAATAAAATCCAATTTGAAATCCTAAAAAAATTATCTGCTTATCATAAAAATATCTTAGTCGTCGGAGATGATGCCCAATCTATCTACTCTTTTCGCGCAGCCCAAATTAGTAATCTCCTAGATTTTCCTAAAACCTTTAAAACCAAGAAAATCTTTAAACTAGAGACTAACTACCGCTCAACCCCTCAAATACTTAACTTAGCAAATTCAATAATCAAACACAATGTCTATCAATATCCCAAAAAACTAAAAGCAGTAAGAAACGATGACCAAAAGCCTTGTTTGGTCAGTGCAAAAGATGTTTACCAACAGGCTAAATTTGTCGGCCAGCATATCCTCAAACTAAGCCAAGAAGGTATTCCTCTTTCAGAGATGGCAGTTCTTTTCCGCTCCCGTTTTCAAGCCCTTGAACTGGAGATGGAGATGACCAAACGCAATATACCCTATATCATAAGGGGCGGTTTGCGCTTTTTTGAACAAGCTCACATAAAAGATGTTATCTCATTTTTAAAAATCCTAGTTAATCCTCATGATGAAATATCTTTTAAGCGAGCCCTTTCTCTTTATCGGGGAATCGGTAAAAACTATGCTTACCGAATTTGGGAAAATTTAATAATTAAAAATAACTCTCCAGATAAAATATTAGAAAAGCTTCCTAAAAGGCAAAAGGCAGGGTTTAAAGAGTTTAATAAACTTTATGCAAAATTAAAAAAGCTAAAACTGCCCGAAGATGCTTTAGAGCAAATCCTTAATATCTATAAAGAATACTGTTATCTTAGTTTTGATAATGCTGCCGAGCGGCTTCTGGACTTAGACGAGATGGCCAAAATGTCAGCTAACTACCCTACTATTAAAAAGTTCCTCGGTGATATAGGTTCCCATGAAGAGTTTAAAGGAGAAAAACGTTCCCCAGAAAAAAAAGATCAAGAAGTTCTTACCCTTACCACTATTCATCAAGCTAAAGGGCTGGAGTGGGAGGCAGTTTTTATTATCGGCTTTTGTGAATACGACTTTCCCCACGCAAAAGCCCTCAGCAGCCAAGAATCTCTTGAAGAAGAACGAAGACTATTTTATGTAGCTACCACCCGAACTAAATCTCTTCTTTATATAAGTTATCCCCAAACTAAGTTCAGCCATAAAACAGGAGTTATTATTACCCGTCCTTCAATGTTTGCCCAGGAATTGCCTGTCAAAACTTACGAAGAAATAGTAGTTGAAGAAGATATATAGATAAAATTATAGGTTATTTTTGTTCTTTTGTTATAATAATTCTATGACCTTAGAAAATAAGATATTTAAAAACTTAAAAAACAAAAATTTAACTTTAGCCACGGTTGAATCAGCAACCGGCGGATATCTTTCTTATCTTTTAACTAAAATTCCAGGAAGCTCTACAATTTTTAAAGGCTCTTTTGTGGTTTATTCTCTCGATAGTAAAAATAAGTTATTTAAATTGCCGAAAAATTTGCTTCAAGAAACCCAGGGAGTATCTAAAGAAGTAGCAGCTTATCTAGCAGAAAAAATCAGAAAAAAACTTAAAACTAATATTGGGATATCGGTAGTCGGTTTTGCCGGGCCAACTGCAAAAAAAGGCATAAAGGTCGGAACCACTTTTTTGGCAATTTCAGATAAAGAAAGAATTTTTGTAACCAGTGCAGTCATCGATGGCAGCCGAGACAAGGTGCGAAAAAAAACTGCTAAACTTGCAGCCGAAATCCTCTACCAATACCTAAAAACTTTATAGACTATTGGTACCGGTAAACATAGAACGCCGAACGTTGAACGTCGAACAAAACCATGAGAACTTTTATCGCATTAGACCTCACCGATGAAATTAAAGCAAAAATAAAAGAAGTTACCGGTAAGTTAAAAGATTTACCGATTAAAGTTAAATGGGTAAATAGCAAAAATTTACATATCACCCTCAAGTTTTTAGGAAATATCGACTCAGATAAGCTCAGCCAAATAAAAAAAATCATCAGCGCCAGCAGCTGCTGCTGTAGCCCTTTTGAGCTTTGCCTAAAAGATTTTGGTTTTTTCCCTAACCCAAAAAAGCCCAGAGTCTTTTTTATCAATTTTTCTTCTGACAAAATATTAGAAATTTTAGTAAAAGCTTTAAGAAAAAAATTAAACCAGATCGGTTTTAAAGAAGATAAAAAATTTAGATCGCACATAACTTTAGCCAGAGTTAAAAGCCTCAAGAATATAAAGCAGTTAACTCAGAAGGTTGAGCAATTAAAAGTCAAAGGAAAATTTAAGGTAGGTAAGATTTCCCTCTTTAAAAGCACTTTGACTCAAAAAGGGCCTCTCTATGAAGAAATTTTTAAAAGTAACCTCAAAAGCTGAAGGGTTAAGTTAGCATATACAGCGGCTATAAGGTCATCACCAACGATCCCCCAAGAACCTGATTTTTTCTCTATCTTGTTGGCAGGAGCTATTTTTATAATATCAAATAATCTAAACAGGAAAAAACCAACTAAAATAAAAAGAAAAGTCCGGGGCACAAATAAAAAAGTAATTAAAATCCCAGCTAACTCATCAACCACTATCTGTTTTGAATCTTTTTGGCCCAGTAGTTTTTCAGCCTTACCAGAAATAAAAAATGCTAAAACAACTATAAAAACAGTCAGTAAAGCAAATATTATCTGATTTTTAATCAACCAAACAAACAGCAAGCCAAACAAAGATCCAGCTGTCCCCGGGCAAGCGGGGATAAAACCTATTCCCAACAACGAAGCCAAACCTATAATAATTTTGTCTTTTAGTTTACTTTTTTTAATATTGACTTTGGACATAGGACGTTGGACTTTGGACTTCAAAAAGTTTTGATAGTTTGGCGATTAACCCAGAAATAATAAATTCCGGAGAAAAGAGTTATGGCCACAATATACCACATCACAATTGGAATTCCCAACCTATAAAGAAAGTCAGTAATTTTAGCTTGCGGGAAAGTCTTAGAAAGAATCAAAAAAGTAAAGATAATCAAAACACCGGAAATCTGAGAAGCGGTTTTGTGCTTGCCTAACCCCTGAGCTGCTAAAACCACTCCTTTGCGTAAGCTATAAAGACGCAGGCTAGTTACAATAAACTCCCGAAACAAAATAGCAATAACCATCCAAACGCTAATCAAGTTAATTTCTACAAAAGCAGCAAAAACACCGATAATTAAAATCTTATCAGCAATCGGATCAAGAATCTTACCTAAATCAGTAGTATGGCCATGCTTGCGGGCAAAATAGCCATCTAACCAATCGGTAAATGAAGCAACTATAAATAGGCAAAGAGCTACTATATGAAACGAAAAGGTGTTAAGTAAGATAAAACCCACACAAAAAAAAGCAAGAATGATTCGTAAAAATGTAAGTTTGTTAGATATATTCATATTGTTCATTCCCCTTATGCAACAAAACAGGTTCAAACAGAAATGTTGCATAAGGATTAAGTCCGGCCTTTTGTATTATACTATTTTAATTATCAGTTATCAATTATCAATTATTCTGCTACTAAATCATATTCAAGGCTGTCGCTAACTTTAACTTTATAAAATCGGCCTATTTTTAAATTGTTCCTTTTTATAAACACTACTCCATCAACTTCAGGGGCATCGTATTGAGTCCTGCCGATATAAAAACCTTCCCTTTTTTCTAAAACCAAAACCGTAATCTTTTTACCCACAAATTGTTCTAATTTTTCAGCGGCAACTTTTTGTTGTGCTTCCATAACCTGGCGCAGGCGTCTTTTTTTAGTCATATGATGTATATGGCCGGATAGTTGGGCTGCTTGGGTGCCCTCTTCTTGTGAGTAAGCAAAGGCACCTAACTTATCAAACTTCATCGCTTTGATAAAATCAAGCAGTTGCCTGAATTCAGCTTCGGTTTCAGTAGGAAACCCCACTATAACTGATGTTCTAATTGCACAGTCCGGTATTTTTTTTCTGATTTTTTTAACTAAAGCGATAATATTTTCAGGAGTTGTTTTTCGATTCATCAACTTTAAAATTCTTTTGTTTATATGCTGGATAGGTAAATCTATATAGTTACAGATCTTTTCTTCGCTGGCAATTAAATCAATTAAATCATTACTAAAATGCTTAGGATGGGTATAGATAAGGCGAATCCACTTTATCTTTTTTATTGTCTTAATTATCGATTTTAAGAGATCAGTTAAGTTTTCTTTTTTACCGAGGTCTTTTCCCCAGCTGGTAATATCTTGGCCGATTATGTTTAGTTCTTTTATCCCTGATTTATCTATCTTTTTTACTTCTTTTAAAACCTCTGGAATCGGCCGGCTGGCCAAAGGCCCTTTGATCAGCGGTATCGCACAGTAACTACATTTATTTATGCAGCCTTCACATATTTTTAGAAAATCTATAGGCTTAGCTTCAATAAACCTTTCTTGATAAGTCTTTTCAAAAGGTTCAACCCCCCACCACTTATCAACTTGAAGAAAATGTTTTTTTAGTTGCTTACCAAATCTTTCTACCAAGCAACCAAAAACATAAACCTCTTTTACCTTTTTTTCTTTTTTCAGTTCTATAGCTTCTTTAATTACCTGAATTGATTCCAGTTTAGCCGGATCGATAAAGCCACAACTGTTAACCAGTAAAATATCGGCCCTATTTTTTTTACTTATCTCATCAGGCTCTAATAAATTATATCCTTTAGCTAAAAACCTATTTACCACAACCTCTGAATCATAACGGTTACGAAAACAGCCCAAGGTCACTATTGAAAATATCTTTTTCATTTCTATCTTCTAACTTCTAATTTCTATTCTCTATTTGTTTACGGTGATTCCGGAAGAGTTTATCACTAAACTTTTTATCGGCTTGTGTATCGAAGAGAGCTTGGGGATAGACTCACCATCTACTTCTAGGTATACTGCTGAACCATCACTGATTGTAAATTCCAACTCTTTGTCGGCTTTCCAGGTTTCAACCTCACCTTTTTCTAAAACTCCATCAAAGATAATTTTTCCATCTGAGATAGCCTTTATATAACAATCTTTTTTTACAGTCAAAGATGCTGTTATCTGGTCTAACTGGCCAACAGCCGGTTTTGCTATATCTGTTTGAGCCGATTTTTTAGGCTTTTCTTGGGCCGTTGCTGTTTTTTGCTTTTCTGCTTTGGGCCTATTTCTAAAAAAAGTTAAAACTTTTCTAAAAGAAAATCTTATTCCTAAAAACCCCAACCATAAAACAATTAAAACAACTGCAATAGCTACTATATTTTTTCTCACTCGGGGCGGTATCTGAGCTAGCTTTTTAAATACAAATTTAAAAAACTTAAAAGCAGGATTTTGGCCCGGTTGTCTTTTTTCTTTCTTTTTTACCCGGGAGCCAACCTTCTTTTTTATCTCCTCCAGTTCATCGTTTATTTCTACACCTAAAAAAGATGCATAAATTTTAATAAAGCCTTTTATATAGATTGGAGTTATACCTTCAAGGTTGCAACTTTCGATACCCCTTATAACCGAAGGATGCAGTTTTGTTTGCTTAACCACTTCTTCAATGCTATAGCCGGCTTCTTTTCTTTTATCTTTTATTTTCCTACATAGTTCTTCAATCATATCAATCCTTTTTCCGCTAAGTACTTTTCCCTCTCAACTAGTATATCACGAGCCTTTGATCCGCAAAAGGGGCCAACTATACCTTCTTGCTCCATTAGATCAAGCAATCTAGCCGCCCGGGTATAGCCAATTCTCATCCTTCGCTGCAAAAGCGATGCCGAAGCTTGATCAGTCTGTAAGATTAGTCTCACTGCATCATCAAAAAGCTCATCGCTGCCTAAGTTCATCTTCTGTTTCTTTTCTTCTTCGGTTATTGATTTTTCATAGATTGGCGCACCTTGGTTGCGGCAAAAATCAGCTAGCTCTTCAATATCCTGATCATCAATAAAAGACCCTTGGCCTCGGGTAAGTTTTACTGCTCCCGGCTGTAAAAACAAAAGGTCTCCTTTACCAATAAGTTTTTCAGCTCCCATCGAATCTAGAACTGTCCGTGAATCAACCCGCGAAGATACTTTAAAAGATATTCGCGAAGGAAAGTTAGCCTTAATTACGCCGGTAATAACATCCACCGAAGGCCTCTGAGTTGCAAGAACAAGATGAATGCCTACTGCCCTAGATAACTGAGCTAGGCGCTGGATAGCAGTTTCAATGCTTTCCCGGGCAACAGTCATAAGATCGGCTAATTCATCTACAACGATTATAATGTAAGGCATTTTTTCGGAAGACTTTTTGTTATAGGCATCAATATTTCTTGAGCCTTCTTTAGCTAACTTTTTATATCTTTGCTCCATCTCCCCTACTGCCCAATTTAGAGCTGCAAAAGCTTTTTTAGCTTCTGAAATTATCGGATGAATCAAATGAGGAATACCGGCAAAAGGCGCAAGCTCTACCATCTTAGGATCTACTAAGATAAATTTTACCTGATCCGGGCCAGCCTTATAAAGCAAAGAAGATATTAAAGAATTAACACAAACAGTTTTACCGGCTCCCGTTGCACCGGCAATAAGCAGATGAGGCATATCGCCTAAATCAGCGATTATCGGGTTACCTGATACATCTTTACCGATTGCTAAGGTAAGTTTTGAATCTGTTTTTATAAATTTTGGCTCCTCCAACACTTCACGCAGATGAACCAGATGTTTATGAGAGTTAGGTATTTCAATTCCTACCGTTCCTCTGCCTGGCAAAGGAGCGACAATTCTGACCATCGAGGATTTCATGGCTAAGGCAATATCATCAGAAAGAGATGATATCTTTTGAATTTTAGTCCCCGGCCGAGGTGAAAGTTCATACATAGTTACAACCGGGCCTTTCTGTACACTTACCACTTCAGCTTCTACCCCAAAATTTAATAAAGCATTTTCTAGTTTTTTTATGTTGGCTTTAATATTACCTTTGGTCTCTGAATAGTCAGCCGAAGGTGGTTCTTTAAGCAAGTTAAATGAAGGTAACTTATAACTTGAGGGATCATAACTATCTTTATCTACTAGCTTATCTTGAGAACTAGATGCCTTGGGGCTAGATGAGGTTTTTTCTTTGGTTTTATCTGGCTGTAAGTTTTTAAGATTATTACCTGTTGAATCTTTTTTATTTACTTTAGGCTGATACATCTTTATCTGTGGTTTTTTACCTTTTAGTTTTGGTTGAGCTTCGGAAAGAACTTCTCTTGCTTGCTCTTTTCTTTGTTTAAAACTTATAAATTTTTCTTTGCTAAAGCTGCCTAACTTTAAAAACAATCTCTTTACAATTCTGGAAAAATCCATAAAAAAGAAACCAAAAAGCAAAATAGCATTTATTGCCATAATCAAAGATACGGTAATAAATGAACCGGTTAGGCCCAGATATCTTCTCAAGAGGTTGCTTAGATAAAACCCCAGCAACCCTCCAGCTTGAAAAACTTCTCTGCTTTGTTCAAAAAATAAACTGATAAAGGCAGATAAAAAAACAATAAAAAACAAAAAAGCAACTATATTGATAATTTTGTTTTTACCTAAACCATGAAAACGCAAAAACTCTAACTCAGCCCAGCCCAAAAAGAAAAGATAGAAAGGAATAAAATAAGCTGCATAACCAAATAAGAAAAATAAGCCAAAAGCAATATAAGCTCCGGCTATTCCGATAAAGTTAGCAATTTTAGCTGATTGGGGAACAGATACAACCGAGATATCCTGAGGGCTGTAGGAGATAAGGCTTAAAAAAATAAGCAGAAAGCTGAAGAAAAAAACTGTACTTTTTAATAAAGAGGAAAGTCTACTCATTGTTAATTAAAAAAACCCTGCTAGCTTATCAAAAAAATTTAAGATAAAAGCTTACAGGGCTTATATTTCTATTTAGCTTGTTTCAGGCTTAGTTTTAACTTGCCAAAGTTATCTTTTCCAATAACTTTTACTTTAACCGTATCGCCTTCTTTGACAATGTCGCTGGGATCTTTGACAAATCCTTCCGCCATTTCTGAAACATGAAGAAGGCCAGATTTAGATGGACTAAGTTCACAAAATGCCCCATAACCCATAAGCTTATCTACTTTCGCTTCCACAACATCGCCTACATCAAACTCTCTGACTATATTTTCTATTGCGGTAATAGCCTCCTTTAAGTCTTTGCTTGTCTCAGCCACTACTGAAACCATATTTCGGTCATCGTCGATATCAACTGTAACGTTATAATCTTTACTCATCTTCCGAATATTTTTACCACCCGGGCCGATCACCATTCCGACCTTGTCCGGATCAATCTCTATAGATTTAATCTTGGGAGCATATTCAGAAAGTGCTTCCCGCGGCTGGGCTAAGCTTTTGGTCATATTTTCTAATATAAAAAGACGTGCCTCTTTAGCTTTATCGAGGGCATCCTTGATCATATCTAAGCTAATTCCTTTAGTTTTTGTATCAACTTGAATTGCAGTAATTCCTTTGCTTGTTCCGGCAACCTTAAAATCAAGATCGCCACAATGATCTTCAATTCCGGCAATATCGGTAAGAATTTTATAGTCATTATCACCGGCAACCATTCCAATCGCAATTCCTGCTACCGGGTCTTTTAACGGAACTCCGGCATCCATCATCGATAGTGACGCTGCGCAGGCTGTGGCCATACTTGACGAACCATTTGATTCTAATATTTCCGATACTATTCTAATTGTATAAGGAAACTCATCCCGAGATGGGACTACAGGCAACAAAGCTTTTTCAGCTAAAGAACCATGTCCGATATCTCTTCTCGAAGGCCCGCGCATAAATTTTACTTCTCCTACCGAAAATGGAGGAAAATTATAGTGCAACATAAAATGTTTGGATTTCTTGCCTTCTAGGGCTTCGATAAACTGTTCATCTCCACTTGTCCCCAGGGTAGTTATTGCTAAAGCTTGGGTTTGGCCTCTTCGAAATAAACCAGTTCCGTGAGTGCGGGGAAGCACTCTGGTATCACTTTCCAGTGCCCTTATATCAGAAAGCCCGCGTTTATCCGGCCGAATACCTTCTTCTAGGACTTTTTGGCGAAAAACTTCTTCTTCAACCGCAGATAAGGCGTTCTTTAGATCAGATTCAGAGATTTCTGAATCCTCGCTTATAAACTCATCTTTTAAAGACTCTAATATTTTAGCTAAAAAGTTGGCTTTTTCTTCTTTTTTATCTATTCCATAGTTAGCTAAAAGATCTTTTATTACTTTATCTCTAACCTTTGCCTCCAAATCTTTATCTGTTTCAACTAACTCTACTTCTTTTTTATCTTTACCTTCTTTTTTCTGAAGTTCCTTTTGAGCCTTTACGATCTCTTGGATAAAAAGCTTGGCAAACTCAATAGCAGCTAATACCTCTTTTTCCTCTACTTGATCAAAACCACCCTCAAGCATAACTGTCTTTTCTTCTGTACCCACAACTACAATATCCAATGGTGATTCTTCTCTTTGTTGATAAGTAGGATTGGCCACAAACTCACCTTCTATTTTAGAAACCCTTACTGCCCCAATCGGATTAGAAAAAGGGATATCTGAAATAAGAAGAGCCGAACTTGCTGCATTCAATGCTACTACATCAGGATCGTTTTCCCGGTCACTGGATAGAACCATAGCAACTATTTGGATTTCATTAGTTAAACCTTTAGGAAAAAGCGGCCGCAGCGGCCGGTCGATTAAACGGCAGGTTAAAATTTCTGTATCCGAAGGCCGGCCTTCTTTTTTGAAAAATCCGCCGGGAATTCTTCCGGCAGCATAAGTCTTTTCTCGATATTCAACCATAAGCGGAAAAAATCCACGGTCAGGATAGCTTTCTTTGGACATACAAGCACTTACCAAAACTACTGTATCCCCAAAAGATGCCTTCACGCTGCCATTAGCTTGAGTAGCTATTTGGCCGGAAGACAAATTTAGGGAATATTTTCCGAGATTAGATGTAGATAATGAAGTAGACATTTATTTTTTAAATTTTAGTTCGCTTGCAACTTCCTGATAGCTTTGTGCGTCTTTTTCCTTTAGATAGTCGATAAGACGGCGTCTTCTTCCTACCAGGGTAAGAAGGCCTCGGCGGGAATGAAAATCCTTTTTATGTTTTTTCATATGATCAGTAAGATAGTTGATTCTTTCGGTAAGCAGAGCAATCTGGACAGCAACTGAACCGGTATCGCCAAGATGCCCTTTAAACTTCTCAATTATCTCTTTTTTTCTCGTCTTGCTAATCATCGTTATATTATTGTTTTAGAAGGTAGAAGATAGATGATAGAAGGTAGAGAAGATTTTCTACCCTCTATTTTCTAATTTCTAATTTCCCTATCTGTCAAAGTAAGAGTATTGTAACAAACTTATAATTTAAGTCAATATTAATTTTATTGTTCTTTTTCAAACTCTTTAACTATTGTTTTAACTTCCATCTCGGTATTCTCTATCCTCTCCCGGCAGAGTTTTATCAGCTCAACCGCCTTTTTCACCTTCACCGATACCTGATCAACATCAATTCTTTCAGCCTCTAGGTCTGCTAATATCTGATTCAACTCATCAACCGCCTGACTATACTTTATTTCCTTCTTACCCATCAATATCCCCCCTTATTTTAACCTTTAACCTTTATCCTTTATCCTTTATCCTTAACATTTGATTCAACCCAACCTTTATAAAAAACTGTTTTTATCTTATCACCGATTTCTAGATCATTAATACTCTTTACCGCCTTATCCTTTAGGTAAGTTACCGAATAACCTCGTTTTAAAATATTTTTCGGATTAAGCAATTTAATCTTTTCATCGATATGGCTAAGATAGTTTTTACTATCAATTAATAATTTTT
>JAIPHU010000023.1 GCA_021735045.1 Candidatus Omnitrophota bacterium
GACCCTAATTTTTTTTATCAAAGCTCAACCCATAAGGAAGTTTTAGCAACTCTTAATTTTGGCATCAGGCAAAAAAAAGGTTTAGTTACTCTTATTGGAGAGGTGGGGACTGGTAAAACCACTCTTTGTAAAGTATTTCTAAATCGATTGCCTAAAGAAGTGGCAACCTCTGTAATTTTTAGTTATCCTAATTTTAGTGAAACTCAACTCTTAAAAAGTATTCTCACTGATTTTGGCCTTGAACCGGGCCGGAAAAACCGTTTTGATTTAGTAAAAGGCCTTAATTCGTTTTTAGTGGATACTTCTTTATCCGGCGGAAATGCCTTGCTGGTTATTGACGAGGCGCAAAATTTAACCTCTAAACAACTTGAGCAAATTCGGCTTTTATCTAACTTAGAGACTTCTCAAGAAAAGTTGCTTCAGATTTTATTAATTGGCCAGCCGGAGTTAAAAGATAAATTGAATAATTTTAAACTACGCCAAATAAAACAAAGAATAAGCATCCGCTGCCGGCTGTTGCCGTTAAGAAAAGATGAAATTAAACAATATGTTCATTATCGCCTCCAAAGATCAGGATCAGAAAATTTATTATTAGAAGATAATTGTTACCAAATAATCTATCAGTTTTCAAAAGGAATCCCTAGATTGATAAATTTACTTTGCGAACGGGTTTTGCTTTTAGGGTTTATCCAGGAAAAAAATCAAATCACTGCTTCGATGCTAAAAGTTTGCATCGAGGAATTGCAGTAAATTAATGGGCAAAGATAATCAACGAATATACGAATTAATTACGAATTTACGAATATTTTTATTTTTTATTTGTATATTCGCATAGATTAGTAAATTCGCAGATGAAAATTAATTAATAAAATCACCATGAGTATAATTTATGACGCCCTAAAGAAGGCAGACGGAAATTCTGCCGGTATTATTTCTAAAGATAACCAGCCGAAAAAAAAGAAATCAAATCGAAACAAAGTTAAACTATTTATTTTAATAACTTTTTTTTTGAGTATAGTTTTTGTTGCAGTTTTTAATTTTTCTTCTAAAAAACGGGGCTTACCAGAGCCGGTAGTTTCAGAGCTAAAACAAGAAAAGAATCAAAACACTGGATTAAAAACAAAAGTTCAAAAAATAGAGCCAAAACAAACTAGTCCGAGTTATAAATTAGAAGGAATAGTTTTTGATAAAAATAATCCGTTTGCGATTATTAATGGGAAGCAAGTCTATGAAGGCGATAAAATAGGCGATTATATAGTTTCGCAAATAAATAAAGAATCTGTAGGGCTAAGCGGAAAGGATGCTAAAGAAAGTAAAATACTTTCAATATCATTTTAAAATCCCTTATGCAACAAAATAGGTTCAACCTGAAATGTTGCATTAGCGGTAATAATTATTTAGATTTTTCTTTTAATAGGGTGTGGATGTACCAACTGGCTGAGCCGGTAAGGTAGGAATAAAGGCCTTGGCCCTGGCTATTAAAGTATTCAGGCAGTTGAGGGTAGGTTGTATTTGAGTTGGATTTAATCATCTTATAAAGAGAATTAAAAACTGATTTTCCTTCCTTAATAAAACCTCGTTTATAAAGAGCATAAGCAAACATAATAATCATATGGCTAAAAAAAGCACCATTTTCTTTATCGCCGTATTTAAAGCCGAAGGCCCTTCCTAGCTCTGGATAAATAGAACCAAAATTTGTATTAAGGTGAAAGCTTTTATTTTTATCTTTTAAGTATTTGTTTGCTGATTGCCAAATTTTTTTAATTTGAGCTGGAGTAGCTATTCCGCTCATTATTGCAAATACTTGTGGGGCAAGCATCATTTGCATTTTTCCTTTATTTTTACCCCCGACCCTTCTTTCCTTATTATCATAATAGCCGTTAAAAAAACCTTCATCTAACCATTCTTTTTTTAGAAGCCAGCCGCTTAGATGTCTATATTTTTTATTTAAGTCAGAAATAATATTATCTATAGATATCTTTATTTTCTCACCCGATATTTTTATTGTATTTTCTAGATAGGATTTTAATCTTTTTTGCTTTTGGTAAAAATTATTATAATTAATTGGATTTTTTAAATTATCTAGAAGAAAAGTCAGTTCTTTTAAAAGTTCAAGGTGAGATTGTTTTTTCTTTAAAGATGTTAAAAGTTCAATTATTCCTTTTAAATTATGGGCATACATAAAACTAAAAGTTACAGTTTCGCCTGATTCACTTGCCATATCTAAGGCATCATTCCAGTCAGCACTTCCTAGCTTGATAATATTGTGAGAACCAACATTAAAAAAGGATGTTAAATTTTGAATAAGAAGGTGTTCTAAGATGCTGCCTTTATAAATTTTTTTGTTAATTGTGCGCAAAATAAAATCTTTTTGTTTAAAATCAGGATCTATTTTTTTGGCTCGAAATAAGTGGGAGTCACGAAAATAGGGAAGTTGATGATTTAGAATATTTATATCAGTATTGTAGTTGAGGTAAGATTTTAAAGTAAGATATGGCCAGATTCCGTGGTCAGACCAAACCCGGCTTATCTTGTTGCGGTCAGATAAAAAACTATTATCTTTTTTTATTATAGTAGCGTTTGAGCCGTCTAGGCGTATGCCTGAAAAAGAATTTATTATTAATTTTTGGGCTTCTTTTGGCTCATAATGTAATAAGATTAAAGCATCTTGCCAAAGATCCCGCCAGCCCCTGCCGCCCTTGCCATAGTCAAAATGGGGCAGAAAAGAACAGCCAAATAGTTTTCTAAGAGTTGGCTGGGCTTTTACCCATTTAAGCCAGCTGTTGTAGGTTTTATCTTTAAAAGTAAAATTTATCTTTTCAAAATTTTTTTGCCAATATTTTTTTGTGCTTTCTAAATATTTTTCTATCTTTTTTTCTCTATTTATTTTAGTAAAAGTATTAATTATCTTTTTTTTACAACTTTTTTTAGATCCCGAAGTTAGGCCTAATCCCAAGATATAGTTAATTTGTTGGCCTTTTTTTAATTTTTTATTTTCAAAATCAAAAGCAGCTATAACTTCCTTACCATCAAAACTATCTATTTTTCTTTTAGCTGATTTTTTATTTTCATAAATTGCATCAGGCTTTGTTAGGCTTCCTTCTCCGCAGAAACAATCAAGAGTAGGGAATTGGCCTTTGATTTTGACTTGACTGCTTTTGGCTAAACAAAAATAAGTAGTTTTATTCAGCTTGTGGCCTTCTTCATTAAATAAAAGGGTAGGCCTAAGAAAAATACCATCTTTGACTAAATCAACCCTATTTAAAAGGCTGCTTACGTGCCGGTGGCCGCGCAGTGTTGCTTCGCTTCTTCCGTAGAGAGGGATAGCCGAATAAGCGCTGATATCTAAGTTTTTTTTTGATTTATTTTTTACCTTGATTTGCATAACTTCAATATCAAGGTTATAAGGGATAAAATTTAATATTTCTATATCGATTAACTTTGTATATTTTGTAAGTTTGTGATAAAAAAATCCGGCTTGAAGTTGGCCAGGGTATGGATCTGAGAGCCTGATAATTTCTTCTTTTTTTGAGCTAACTTTAATTTTTATAAAAAAATCTCTACGAACTAAAGGGTTATGTTTTAGATCTATTGCAGTTGCGGGTGGAGTAAGAAAGTGGTCGTTATCCTTTTTTATATCCCCGGCTAAATTGGGACTAATCGAAGAAAGTAAACTTCCTGATTTATTTGTTAAGGGAAAGTAGTTGTTATGTTTGTGAGCATCCTTAACTGTAAATTCTTCTGTGTTGTTATTAAATTTATATATCATTATCATCTATTCTATAACAATAAGGGTGGTTTGGACAAATATTTTTTTAACAATATATAAACCACTATGCAACAAAACAGGTTCAAACGAAAATGTTGCATAGTGGTTTATTCGGGACAGGACAATTTAATTTTATTTTTAAAGACAATCTGATATAATAATTTTTAATAGGAAAAATAGAAAGTTATGGCAAAATATAAAAGTATAGTAATTTTAGCAGTAATTTTTATTGGATTGGTATCTAATTTTTCAGGATTTTCACAAGAATCCGCTGATAGCTTACCTTCTCTTTGTGCAGTATATCTTACCGGCATTGGCTGTAGCAATTGCGCTATAACCGATCCTTTAATTTTTTCAGAAATCCCGTCTGAATATAATAATTTTGTGGTAATTGAATATGAAATTTATAAATCCGCTGCAGCTAACCAAGAAGTGAGTGCAAAATATTTTAAAAATTATTTATCTGGCACTCGCCCCGGTGTGCCTTTTTTCATTTTAAATAAAGACACAAAAGCTTTAGGCCGCATACAGGTGGCTAAAGCTAAAGAATTATTAGAGAAGAAAGAAATAAATCCGTGTTCTTTGCCATTAGGAGAAAGCAAAGATTTTAAAAATTTAGATTTAAGCTCTTTGCCGGGAGAAATAAAAGTTTGGTATAAAGATCGAGTATTAATTTCAGATGGGAAAAGAAATGATAGCAAAAAATTAAAAGAATTGCTGCTTTCAGACAATCCAGATTTAATTGTAGAAAGAAATAATATTAAACAGGTTGAACCGAAAAAGGTTTTGATCTCGGGGGGAAAGATTTCTTTTAAAAAAGCAGTTAATCTAGATGGATGGTTGTTTCAATGGCAACAAGATAAGATAGTTAAAGATAAACCGGCCGCAAAACAGATAAAAAAACCGGTTGAGCCACAAGTTACACCCGATACGAGAAAAGTATTAATTGGCCACATACTTTTTTTAAAAAAGGAAATTAAAACTAAAAATTTATATATTGGTTTAGAAGCTTTAATTATATTGTTGCTTCTGCTTCTGCTTTTTAGGAACAAATTAAGATTATTATTTCGCAAAGATAAAAAAAACTTAAATAATTTAATTGTAATAGCTTTTTCCTTGTTTGCTATTGTGTTTACTTTTATTTTAGCAAAAGATATTCCCCCCAATCTATTAAGAAATTTTAGTAATAAAGTACCTTTCTCTGTATTTACTTTTTTTATTGCTTTTGTTGATGGGTTTAATCCTTGTAATTTGTTTGTATTGACTTTATTATTAGCACTTTTAATTTCAGCTTCTGGCAGCAGAAAAAGGATTTACTTGGTAGGTTTTAGTTTTGTGTTTGTTGTGTTTCTTTTTTATTTTTTATTTATGGTAGCTTGGCTTAATATTTTTAAATATTTTAGTTTTTTTACTTACGTTAGAATAATTATCGGAGCTATTGCAATTTTAGCTGGATTAATTAATTGTAAAGATTATTTTTTCTTTAAAAAAGGAATTTCTTTGACTATCGGCAAGAAACAAAAAGGGGTGCTTGTTAAAAAGATGGATCGGGTACGAAAAATTATTGGCGGCGGGTCACTCTTGATGCTGATTTTATCTTCGTTAGGACTAGCAATTTTTAGTTCACTTGTTGAGCTTCCGTGTACAGCCGGTTTTCCGATAATATTTACAACTATTCTTGCCAGTAAAGCTGCTATAGCAACTAGCAGTTATTATCTCTGGATATTACTTTATAATTTAATTTATATACTACCTTTGGCGGTAATAGTTGCAATTTTTGGCTATACTTTTCGAGCTAAAAGGATTAGCCAAAAACAAATTGAAATTATAAAGCTGATTGGTGGGATTATTATGGTAGCTTTAGGTTTAATCCTTATAATTAACCCCCAAATTATCGGAGTTACTCTACAATAAATTCGAAATCTAATATCGAAATTCGAGTTTAATATTTTATGAACTTACCTTATCTATTATTTTCTGATAAAGAAGGTAAAATCCATTCACATCCTTATCTGAGGATGTCAGGAACTTTGTTAGATAAGCCCTATTTACCTGTTCAGGAAGAATTAATTTCTGCCCCTGTGGGAACAACATTTTTTTATTTACCAGATAGCTATCTTTTAGGTTACAATCTTTTAACTAAAAAGTTTGAGCAAATAGAAAAAATTCAAGGGAAAAGAGTGTATCCAGTGGCAGCTTTCATCCCTCCTTCATATTTGCGCTTATATAATCCTTTAGCAAAATTTGAAAAAAAGAGACAGAAACTACCGCTTTGGGCCTATACTGCTTGCGGATTTTATGGCGGAAAATTCAGGGTGACAGCAAAAAAGATTGATAAAAGAACTCGGCAGGCGCCGGGTTTTTATAATAATAAATTAATAGAAAAAAATGCCAATATCTTTCTTAAAAAATATCCTGACAATCGTCTTTACAAACATCTTTTTAATTGTGCTTTAAACTATAATTGCCTTGCGGCGAAGAATCTTTTTATGCAGCGGTGGGAAGCCCCTTTGCCCGTGGCAAGATTTTGCAATGCTAGTTGTCTTGGCTGTCTTAGTCATCAAGATTCAAATTGTGATGCTTCTCATCAAAGGATTGCTTTTAGGCCTAAGTTATCTGAAGCTGTTGAATTAATGGAAAACCATCTGAAAAAAGCAAAAGAGCCTATTGTTAGTTTTGGCCAAGGCTGCGAAGGTGAGCCATTGCTTGAGACAGATTTAATTGCAGAAAGTGTAAAAAAGGTTAGGCAAAAAACTAAACGCGGAACAATCAATATAAATACCAACGGGAGTATCCCAGAGAAAATAAAAGATCTTTGTAAAACCGGGGTTGATTCTTTCCGAATTAGTTTAAACAGTCCTGAAGAAAAATTTTACAATATCTATTTTAGGCCAAAAAATTATAGTTTTTCAGATGTTTTAAAATCAATTAAAATTATTAAAGAACAAAAAAAAATTGTTTCTTTAAATTTATTTATTTTTCCTGGCTTTAACGACTCAAAGCAACAAATAGATAAACTAGTTAAATTTTTGAAAAAAAATAAAATAGATATGGTCCAATGGCGGAATTTAAATATTGATCCTTTACATTATATCAATAAAATAGCAAAATATGATTTAAAACCCACCGGAATATTAAACCTTATTGATATTGTTAAGAATAATTTTCCAAAAATAAAAAGGGGTTATTTTAACTTACCAAAAGAAAAATTTTAAAAGTCTTCTAAATATGGTACAATTTAAGAAACGAAGGAGCATTTAATGATAAAAGAAGTTGAATTAAATATCCCGACAAGCTTTAAGAAAGAGCCTTTTTTTTATAATATAATCAAGGATTTTAAAGTTGTGCCGCGTATTTTAGAAGCGTCTTTTTCGACCGCAACCGGCTGGGCAATTGTTAGTTTTCAAGGCAGTAGTAAAGAATTAAAGCGTCTTTTCCAGCAGTTGGAAGAAAAAGGCATAGATATTAATTTCCGTTAACCCGTCATAATCCCATCGAATATATGTATGTGATATCCGGCGCAGCCGGATCATTGCCCTGCTTAAACCTAAGGCAACATATCATATTCATAAATGTATTAGGCTTACAAACAACAATGAACTTGATAATGGCAATTTAGTTTTGTTAAAGTAGATAAATAATCGATTACACGATATGAAAAAAGTAATGGTAGCAATGAGTGGCGGGGTTGATTCTTCGGTGGCAGCTTTGTTATTGAAAAAAGCTGGTTTTAATGTTGTGGGCCTAACTATGTGTTTGGGGATAAAGTCAGACGATGGCGGTAAGCGCTGTTGCGGGCCGGAATCAATTTCAGATGCAAAAAAAGTGTGTCGGGATTTGGATATAAAACATTATGTAATGGATTTTTCAACAGAATTGGAAGATAAAATAATTTCTAAATTTTTAGGTCAATACTTAAAAGGCCAAACTCCCAATCCTTGCGTCGATTGTAATAAATTTATAAAGTTTGGTAGTTTATTAGAAAAAACAAGAGCTTTAGGTTTTGATTATTTAGCTACAGGCCATTATGCTAAAATTGGAAAAAAAGAAGGTGAATTCTTATTGAAAAAACCCGAAGACAAAGTTAAAGACCAAACTTATTTTCTTTATCCGATCAAGAAAGGTGATCTGAGTTCGATTCTGTTTCCTTTAGCTGATTATACCAAACAAAAGGTAAGAAAAATTGCTAAAGATAATCATTTGGTAGTTTTTGATAAGCCGCAAAGCCAGGACCTCTGTTTTGTTATGGAAAAAAAATATACAAAATTTATTAGGCAAAAAAATAAAAGTTTATTTGGAGGGGAAAAACCAAAAGAAGGCTTGATTGTAAATACAGCCGGAAGAATCTTGGGAAAACACACAGGGATTTCAAACTATACGATAGGCCAAAGAAAAGGATTGGGGGTAAGTGCGCCCGAGCCTCTCTATGTTTTGTCAATTAATCCGGAGGAAAATGAAATTATAGTAGGGGAAAAAGATAAATTAAAACAAAAAGGGCTTATTGCCGGTGACCTTAATTTCTTTACGGATTGTTTACCTGAAAAATTAAAAGCTCAAATTCGCTACCGGCACCAGGCGGCTGATTGTAAGATTGAAAAAATCGATAAAAAGCTGAAAGTCATTTTTGATGACAAGCAAGAAGCCATTACACCCGGCCAAGCCGCAGTTTTCTACGATAACGATACTGTTTTAGGCGGGGGCACTATTGAGTCAGCTTTAGATGAAAATAATCATAAAATTCCAAATTAAGGAGAACCGGTCATGAAAAATAAAGAAATAGCGGAGAAAATTCAAAGATTGAAAAAAGAAAAAAACGCAGTAATTTTAGTTCATAACTATCAAAATCCCGAAGTTCAAGATATAGCAGATTTTCTAGGAGATTCTTTGGGGTTGAGCAGAAAAGCGGCAACCACCGATGCTGATATTATAGTTTTTTGCGGGGTGTATTTTATGGCAGAAACAGCTAAGATTTTATCACCCCAGAAAAAAGTAATTATTCCCGATAAAAATTCAGGTTGCCCCATGGCCGATATGATTACAAAAGAGCAGTTGACGGAATTAAAGAAAAAACATCTCAAGGCTAAAGTTTTAACCTATGTAAATAGCAGTGCGCAAGTTAAGTCCGAATCCGATCTTTGCTGTACTTCATCTAATTCAGTCAAAGTGGTTGAAGTAGCTTTTCGCAAAAATCAGGAGGTTATTTTTGTTCCGGATAAATACCTGGCTCAATATACCGCAAGCCGAACAGGCCGTAAATTTATAATTTGGCAGGGGTATTGCCCGACTCATGCAAAAATTATGCCCGAAGATATAAAAAAACAAAAAAAGATTCATCCCGGGGCAAAGGTTATGGTTCATCCTGAGTGCCGCCCCGAGACTATAAAGCTTGCCGATGCAGCTCTTTCTACCTCCGGGATGATTAAATTTGCTAAAGAAACAGACGCAAAAGATATTATCGTTGGCACCGAGGCCGGTATGGTTTATCCCTTGAAGAAAGAAGCCCCGAAGAAAAATTTTTACCCGGCTAAAGAAGAAGCGACTTGCCCAAATATGAAAAAAACCAATTTAGAAAAAGTTCTTTGGGCCCTTGAAGATTTAAGTTATGAAGTTAAAATAGATAATGAAATAATCCAAAAAGGGCAAAAAAGCATTCAAGCGATGTTAGATTTGAGTTAGGTATTTAATAAACGATGGAAGAAAGTTATAAAGAACCAGTTTATTCAATTGGAATTGCAGCAAAATTAATTGAAGTTTGTCCGGCAACTTTGCGGATTTGGGAGAAGAAAAACTTAATCAAACCAGCTCGTTTAGGAAAAAACCGATTTTATTCCAAATGTGATTTAGATAGGTTACGCAGAATAAAAAAATTGATTCAAAAAGAAGGCCTAAACATAGAAGGCGCGAAAAAAGTTCTCGGACAAGATCTTTGTTGGCAAATAAAAAAATGCCCTCCCGAAGAAAGGAATCAGTGTTCGGTATACAAACAAGAAAAGAAAAAGAAGGGTTGATTTTTTTTGCTTTGCATATGTAAATAGAGTTTATGGGTTATATATAAATTATATTGACAGGTATGTTTTGTTATGTTTAAATAATGTTTACTTATTTTAGTTTATAAAAAGTTAACCAGATTTAAGGAGGTAGAAAATGGAATTTAGCCCAGTAAGCGAAGCAGGTATAACTAAAGCAATAACTAGTGAATTCAATAATTTTATCCAAGAGTATATAAAATCAGATGTAATTATTATCGGAGGGGGCCCCAGTGGGTTGATGGCTGGACGCCAGTTAGCTAATAAAAATTACAAAACTTTGATTATTGAGTCTAATAATTATTTAGGAGGCGGGTTTTGGATTGGGGGTTATTTAATGAACACACTAACCTTTAGAGCCCCGTCGGAAAAAATCCTTTCCGAATTAGAGATACCTTATAAACAGGCAGAAGAAGGGTTGTTTACTGCATCCGGGCCTGCGGCTTGTTCTAAACTTATTTGGGAGGCCAATAAAGCAGGAGCTAGGATTTTAAATATGACCAAATTCGATGATGTAGTTTATAGAAATAATAGAGTAGAAGGAGTAGTTATTAATTGGACTCCTGTTTCTGCTTTGCCCCGGCAAATTACTTGTGCAGATCCCATCTGCCTAGAATCGAAAATAGTTATTGATGCAACCGGACACGATGCTTTTGTTTGTAAATCCCTAAGCAAGAGAAAAATAGTCACCATGGAAGATTTTGGCCCAATGGATGTGGGGAGCTCAGAAAGATTAGTGGTTGCTAAAACTGGCCAAATTCATCCCGGCTTAATCATTACCGGCATGGCAGTATCTAGTTTTTACGGGGTGCCGCGAATGGGACCCACTTTTGGCGGGATGCTTGAATCAGGTAAAAAAGCAGCTGAAGTTG
>JAIPHU010000010.1 GCA_021735045.1 Candidatus Omnitrophota bacterium
CGAGTAATTCGGCTTAGTGCCATTAAAAATAAAGGTATTCGCTAAATAATTGCATTAGGTATAAAGGCACTGCGCCGAGTAATTCGGCTTAGTGCCATTAAAAATAAAGGTATTCGCTAAATAATTGCATTTTTAATGGAGGTAAATGATGGCACATCCCAAACGAAAACATTCTCATGCGCGAACTCATAAAAAAAGGACGCATCAAAAAGTACATTCTCCCTCATTGGTGAAATGTAGCCAGTGCAAAAAACCTAAACCTAAAAATATGGTTTGTCCTTTTTGTGGTTATTATAAAAATAAAGAGATAATAAAAATCGAGCCAAAAGAAAATAAGAAGAAAAAAAGACAAGGCTAATTCATGAATAAGTTTAAGATAGGCATAGATACATCCGGAGGGGATCTTGCTCCTTTAGAAATTATCAAAGGGGCGATTTTAGCTAAAAAAGAAGTAGATCAAGAAATAGTTTTAATCGGGGATAAAGAAAAGCTAGAAGAAGAGCTTAAAAAATATAAGTCAAATTTTGCTATTGTTAATGCTCCGGAAAAAATTAGTATGGCTGAGGCACCAGTTTCTGCAGTAAGAAAAAAAAGAAAATCTTCAATAGTTACGGGGTGCCAACTTCTTAAAAAAAGAGAGATTGATGCTTTTGTCTCCTGTGGCAACACCGGAGCTGTAGTTTGTGCTTCAGCATTAATTTTAAGGTTTATCGAAGGCATAGAGCGTCCGGGTATAGCGTTGATGTTTCCCACTCAAAAAGGGATTTCTTTGCTTATTGATGCTGGTGCGAATATCGATTGTAAACCGATCCATCTTCTCCAATACGGGGTGATGGCCTCTGTTTATTACAGCACTGTTTTAGAAAAGAAAGAACCCACGGTGGGTCTTCTTAATATTGGCGAAGAAGCATCCAAAGGGCTTGAACTATTAAAAAACACACATAAGCTTTTTAAACTTTCATCTTTAAACTTTTCTGGTAATATAGAAGCTAAAAGTATTCTTTCGGGAAATTCTGATTGTATCGTTTGTGATGGGTTTGTCGGTAATATTGCCCTAAAAGTTCTTGAAGGAAGCACTGAAGCTATGGGTAAGCTTTTTATTGAGTTTATGAAAAAAAGTTTATCAGGCAAGTTAGGACTTTTACTTGCAAAAGGGAATCTTAAAAGACTTAAGGAATCAATAGATTATTCTGAGTATGGAGGAGCCCCTCTTTTAGGTGTAGATGGGGTGGTGATTATCGGTCACGGAAGATCTGATGCTAAGGCAGTAAAAAATGCAATAAGGGTAGCAGCTAGAGAGTTAAAAAGAGAACTTAATGAAAGGATAAGGGAAAAAGTAAATGAAACCTGTCAAGATAGTAGGATTAGGCAAATACTTGCCGCCTAAAAAATTAACAAATTCTGACTTAGAAAAAATGGTCGATACTTCTGACGAGTGGATTACAACTCGTACCGGAATAAAAGAAAGAAGAATTGCTGAAGATATGCCATCTTCAGAATTAGCCTATCGAGCTTCTCAACAAGCCTTAAAAAATGCAGGTCTAGGTGCTGATGATCTAGATTTAATAATAGTAGCCTCAATTACTCCTGATAATTTTTTTCCTTCTACTGCTTGTCGGCTGCAAAGCTTATTAAAAGCTAGGAAGGCAGCAGCTTTTGATATTTCTGCTGCTTGTTCCGGTTTTGTTTATGGCCTAACTTGTGCTTGGCAGATGATTGGAGCAGGATTATATAAAAATGTTTTAGTGGTAGGCAGTGAGGTTCTTTCTTCAGTGACTGATTGGCAAGACCGTTCTACTTGTGTCCTTTTTGGTGATGGAGCCGGCGCCGCAGTATTAACTGAGGCCACTAAAAAGAGTTTTTTAAGTTCTCATCTAGGTGCAGATGGTTCACGTGCAGCTCTTTTAAATATTCCTGCTGGCGGTTCACGAATGCCAGCTTCACAGCAGACAGTTGATGATAAACTGCACTGTATAAAGATGAAAGGTAATGAGTTATTTAGGGTTGCAGTTAGAGTTATGGTAGATGCTGCTAAGATTTCTTTATCAAAAGCAGGTCTTAAGCCAGAAGATCTAGATATGTTAGTTCCGCATCAGGCGAATAAAAGGATAATAGATGCTGTAGTTAAAAGTTTAAAAATAAAAGATAAAGTGTATTTTAACCTTTCTCGTTATGGCAACATGTCTTCTGCTTCTTGTGCAGTAGCTCTTTGTGAAGCTTATCAAGAGTCAAAAATAAAAAAAGGAGATATTGTAGTCTTAGATACATTTGGTGGCGGCCTTGTTTGGGGCAGTTGTGTTATCAAGTGGGCATTATAATAAGGTAAAGGTTAAAGAGGTGATGGATTTGAGTAAGAAAGCGATAATATTTCCAGGACAAGGGGCTCAATATCCTCAGATGGGGTTGAGTTTATATAAAAATTTTCCAGAAGCAAAAAAAGTTTTTGATTTAGTAGATCAAGTGTCTGAAATCAAAGTTTCACAAGCCATATTTAATGAAGACTCTTCTAAGCTCAAAGATACATCTATTCAACAGTTAGCCATTTTGGCAGTTAGCCTAGCAGCTTATAAACAAGCAAAGAGTAGTTTAGATAATATTGAATTTGTTTCGGGGTTAAGTTTAGGTGAGTATAGCTGCCTTTATGCTGGTGGAGTTCTTTCTCTGGAAGATGTTATTATTTTAGTTAAAACTCGAGCCCAAGCGATGCAAAGAGCCGCGACCAAAAATCCTTCCTCAATGCTTGCAATTATCGGCACTGAACCAAAAGATCTAGAGCCTGAGTCTAGGAGTTTAAAATTTTATATTGCAAATATTAATGCTCCTTCGCAAGTAGTTATTTCTGTAAGTAATCAAGATAAAGAGAATATAAAGTCTAATTTAGAAAAAAAAGGATTGAGGGTGATTGAACTTAGTGTTTCGGGAGGATTCCATTCTCCCTTTATGGAATCAGCTCGGGATGAACTAAGAGAAGTTGTGAACCAATTACAATTTTCTGATGCAAAAATTCCGATTGTGAGCAATGTAACCGCCACCGAACATATAAAGTCTGAACAAATAAAGGAAAATTTAATCAAACAATTAGTTAATCCTGTATTATGGATGGATTCAGTGAAATATCTTTCAGAAAAAAATGTAAATTGTTTTTATGAGGTAGGGCCTGGAAAAATTTTAAAAGGAATTTTAAGAAAGATAGACAGAGATTTAAAAGTTGTAAATATTGAGAAGAAGGAAGATTTAGACAAGTTAAATTTTAAAAGCTAGATAAATCCAAATTACAAATATCAAATAACAAATTAATTTCAAATATCAAATATCCAATTAATATTAATTTTAAAAATTTGGATTTTGTAATTTATTATTGATTTGGCATTTGGGTTTTGTAATTTGATATTATTAAAAAAAGGAGGAGTATGGATTTTAAAGATAAAGTAGTAGTAATTACTGGTGCTGCTAGAGGGATTGGCAGACAGATTGCTTTTGATTTTGCCAAAAGAGGGGCAAAAGTAGCTTTATTTGATTTAGATCAAGAGCAGCTTGAATCCACAAAAAAGGAATTAGCTGATATTACAGAATGTCAGGCATATCCAGTTGATGTCACAAATGCTCAACAGTTGGCAGATACAATAGACAAAGTTATTGACAACTTTTCAAAGATTGATATATTAGTTAACAATGCTGGGATAACCAAAGACAGCCTAGCTTTAAGGCTCTCTGAAACTGACTGGGATAAGGTTCTTGAAATTAACTTAAAAGGGGCATTTTTAACCTCAAAGGTTGTTTTAAAGAAAATGTTAAAACAGCGCAGTGGTAAAATTGTCAATATTTCTTCAATAATTGGAATTGTTGGCAATCCTGGTCAATCTAACTATTCAGCTTCCAAAGCAGGATTAATCGGATTAACAAAATCTCTTTCTAAGGAGGTAGGCCCTAGAGGCATTAATGTTAATGCTGTAGCTCCAGGCTATATTGAAACTAAGATGACAGAAAGCCTGCCGGATAAAGTTAAAGAAGAGATGCTTAAAAGAATTTCTTTAAAAAGGTTTGGGTCAACTGAAAATGTAGCCAGCACCGTATTATTTTTGTCTTCGGAACTGGCAGACTATATAACAGGGCAAGTAGTTGTTGTTGACGGTGGTATGATTTAGAAAAAAAAGGAGGTCTCTGATGGCGATTGAAGAAAAGGTAAAAGAAATTATTTCAGAACAACTGGGTGTAAAAAAGGAAGAAATAAAACCAGAAAGTTCTTTTATCGACGATTTAGGTGCTGATTCTTTAGACACAGTAGAGGTTGTTATGGCCTTGGAAGAAGAGTTTGGTATAGAAATACCTGATGAAGATGCAGAAAAAATTACAAAAGTTGGAGAAGCTATTAAATATATTGAGGAAAAGAAATAGTAAAATTGAGCTATAAATGAATAAGGTTGTTGTCACTAGTTGTGGAGTGGTCTCTCCAGTTGGTATAGGAAAAGGTAAATTTTGGGATGCTGTGACTAACGGAAAAAGCGGTGTTGGTCCGATCACTCAATTTGATGCTGGGCAATTTGATAGTAAAATTGCTGGCCAAGTCAATGATTTTGATCCTGCCGGTTTTCTTTCAGCAAAAGAACAAAGGCGAATTCCTAGATTTGTTCAATTTTCGCTTCAAGCTGCGCAAGAAGCGATTGATCAATCCGGAATTGATTTTAAACAAATCGATCCTTATCAAGCTGGAACTATTGTCGGTTCAGGTGTAGGTAGTCTTGAGACTATAGAGAAGGAACACAAGGTGCTTTTAGAGAAAGGGCCTCGTAGGCTTTCTCCGTTTATGATTCCGATGCTAATCACCAATGAAGCTGCTGGCCATGTAGCGATTCGTTTTGGCTTGAAAGGCCCTAATCTCTGTACAGTTACTGCTTGTGCTTCTGGAGCTCATGCTATTGGGGAAGCTTACCGAGTTATCAAGGAGGGGAAAGCTAAAGTAATGCTTTGTGGTGGGACTGAAGCTTGTATAGTCCCTCTTGGTGTAGGCGGTTTTTGTGCCCTTAAAGCCTTGTCCCGGCGTAACGATGACCCGAATAAAGCTAGCCGTCCTTTTGATCGAGAAAGGGATGGTTTTATTATGGCAGAAGGTGCCGGTATGGTTGTTTTAGAAGAGATGGAGCATGCTAGAAAAAGAGGAGCTAAAATTTATGGTGAGCTTTCTGGATATGGAAGTACTTGTGATGCGTATCATATTACGGCGCCGGACCCAAATGGAGCAGCTGCAGCTGAGGCAATGAAATCAGCTTTGATTGAAGCATCTTTTGATAAAACTAAATCGATTCATATTAATACTCATGGTACAAGTACTATGCTTAACGATAAGATGGAGACAAAAGCTATTAAATCAGTATTTGGACAAAAACCTAAAAACCTAGCAATTAGTTCTATAAAATCTATGCTGGGTCATACTTTAGGAGCAGCTGGGGCTATTGAGTTTGTTAGTTGTTGTCTTACTTTAGAAAAGAATGTAGTCCCACCTACCATAAACTATAAATATCCAGATCCTGATTGTGACCTGGATTACACGCCAAATCAAGCCCGAGAATTAAAAGTTGATGCCTGCCTTTCAAATTCTTTAGGATTTGGAGGCCACAACGCCTCTCTTTTAGTTGAGAAGATATAAGATGGGTTTAACATTAATTGAAAAAATTTTAAAAAAGAAGTCAATCAACAAAAGATTGGATGATTTTATTTATGCTAAAGTTGATTTTTGTTTTGGTAATGATATAACTGCACCTTTAGCAATAAAAGAATTTGCCAAAGCTAAGTTTAGGTCTGTTTATAATCCAAGAAAAATAGGTTTTTTTTGTGACCATTTTGTGCCGGCTCGCGATCAGAAAGCTGCAAATAATGTAAAAAAACTAAAAGGTTTTGCTGCAAAATATAAGATTAAGAACTTTTATGATACTAATACCTGTGGTATAGAACATGTTTTCTTACCGGAAAAAGGTTTAGTCAAGACCGGCGACTTAGTTATTGGTGCTGATTCTCATAGTTGTACCTACGGAGCTTTAGGAGCAGCAAGTTTCGGTGTAGGTTCAACAGATTTAGCTGCTGCGATTAAGGAAGGACGTTGTTGGTTTAAGAAACCAGAAACTATTAAGTTTTATTATTCAGGTAAAATACCTAAATGGTTTACTGGTAAAGATTTAATCCTTTATACTATAGGTCAAATTGGAGTAAGCGGAGCACTTTATAAAACTATGGAGTTTAGTGGGCCGGTAGTTAAAAAAATGACTATAGAAGACAGGTTTACTATTTGCAATATGGCGATAGAAGCTGGGGCTCAAACCGGAATAGTTGAACCGGATAAAAAGACAGTTAAATATATAAAAGCGGCCAATCCTCGCATAAAAAATGTTCCGCTGCTAAAAAGTGATAAAGATGCAAATTATTATAAAGTTATAAAGTTTGACATCTCTCAGTTAATGCCTCAAGTTGCTTGCCCTCATCTACCCAGTAATGTAGTGGATGTAGATAAGTTAAAAAAAGTAAGTTTGGATCAAGTTGTTATTGGATCTTGTACAAATGGCCGCCTTAAGGATTTAGCTGAAGCTGCGCAGATATTAAAGGAAAAAACAGTTAAAAAGGGCTTAAGGGCTATTGTTATTCCTGGTTCTCATAAAGTTTATAATCAAGCTCTTAAAAAAGGATACTTAAATATTTTTCATAAATCAGGTTTTATGGTTTCTCCGCCTACCTGCGGGCCTTGTTTAGGGGGCCATACTGGTATTTTAGATAAAGGTGAGGTTGCTCTTGCTACAACTAACAGGAATTTTATCGGTAGAATGGGCCACCCGGAAAGTTTTGTTTACTTGTCTAATCCTGCAGTAGCAGCAGCAAGTAGTATTACAGGCAGGATCACTCATCCGGCAGAGGTAGGAGGGGGTAGTAAGTAGGAATAATCAACGAATTTACTAATCTCTACGAATTTGCGAATTAGTATAAATGTTTATTCGTATATTCGTAAAAAATTCGTACATTCGGTGATGATCGTTAATTAATCATGATAATAAAAGGGAAAGTTCACAAATTAGGCGATGATATAAATACTGATGATATTATTGCAGCTAAATACCTGGATTCTCAAGATCCTAACTTTTTGGGAGATAGGTGCATGGAAAATATTGATCCTAGTTTTTCCAAAAAGGTAAATAAAGGTGATATTATTGTGGCTGGGCAAAATTTTGGCTGTGGTTCATCGCGTGAACATGCTCCAATTGCGATTAAGGGCTCTGGCATAGCTTTAGTTGTGGCAGAGAGTTTTGCCCGGATTTTTTTTAGAAATGCTATAAATATTGGTTTACCGATCATAGAGTTGAAAAAAACAACTAAAATATCAAATGGCGATTTAGTTAAAGCTGATTTAGCTAAGGGGGTAATTGAAAATAAAACTAAAAGTAAACTGTATCAAACAAACTCCTTCCCTCAATTTTTACAGAAGATAATCGCAAAAGGCGGACTCATAAATTGGATAAAATCTAAATAGAAATAATATATATTTGAAAATAAAGGAGATAAAAATGTCTAAAAAATATAAAATTGCAGTAATTGGTGGAGATGGCACTGGCCCGGAAGTAGTAAAAGAAGGCCTAAAAGTCTTAGAAGCAGTTTCTGATAAATACAAGATTGATTATGAAACAGTAGACTATGATTTTGGCGGTCAACGATATCTAAAAACAGGTGAGGTTTTACCTAATTCTGCCATAGAAGAGCTAAAAAGTTTTGATGCTATATACCTAGGAGCAATTGGGCACCCGGATGTAAAACCAGGAATATTAGAAAAAGGTATTTTGCTGCGGCTTCGTTTTGAGCTTGATCAATATATTAATCTGCGGCCGGTTGTTTTGTATGATCAAAAATATTGTCCCCTTGATTTAGGCCAAAATCAAAAGATAGATTTTACAGTAGTAAGAGAAAACACCGAAGGCCTTTATTGTGGTGCTGGTGGATTTCTTCGTAAAGATACTACTGATGAAGTTGCAATTCAAGAAAGTATTAACTCCTATAAAGGAGTAGAACGGTGTATAAGGTATGCGTTTGAGTATGCTAAAAATAAAAGTAAAGATAAAAAAGTTACTCTTTGTGGAAAAACTAATGTTTTAACTTATGCATTTTCACTTTGGCAGAGAGTTTTTGATAAGGTTGCAAAAGATTATCCTGAACTAAAAACCGATTATGCTCATGTTGATGCAACTTGTATGTGGATGGTCAAAAATCCTGAATGGTTTGATGTAATTGTTACCGATAATATGTTTGGAGATATAATAACTGATCTAGGAGCAATGATCCAAGGGGGTATGGGAATAGCAGCCGGTGGTAATATTAACCCTAAAGGAGTGAGTATGTTTGAGCCAATTGGCGGCAGTGCCCCTAAATATACTGGCAAAGGTCTAATAAATCCTTTAGCTGCAATTTGTGCTGTTTCGATGTTGCTTAACCAAATTGGCCAAGAACAAGCTGCAAAGGCGGTTGAGGATTCAGTGAAGAAAGTTGTTCAGGAAAAACTTCAATCTTTAGGAGCAGGAAGAATGGGTTATTCAACTTCTGAAGTTGGTGATTTAGTGGTAAAAAATATAATTGATAATTAATAAATGATAATTGAGGTGATAAAAGTATGGGGAAAAACATTGCAGTTGTTGGTGTTGGGGCAGTAGGAGTTGAAATATTAAAAATTTTAAAAGAGAGAAAATTTCCTGCTGATAAGATTAGAGTTTTTGCTCGGACTAGCCGAGAAATTAACATAGAAGGCCAAAGCTATCAAGTTGAAGCTATCTCGGAAGAAAATTTTGATGATGTTGATATTGCTCTTTTTGCTGGAACTGAAGGCGAAAAAGGAGCCAGCGTGCAATACGCTCATAAATTTATTAAAAAAGGTGCTATTGTGATTGATAACGGTAAAGATTTTCGGCTTAAAAACGAAGTTCCTTTAGTGGTTCCTGAAGTCAATAAAGATGAAATCTCTAAAAATCAAGGGCTTATTGCAAATCCAAACTGTACCACGATTCAGATGGTTGTGGCCTTAGGACAACTATTTAAGAGATTTGGCCTTAAAGAGGTAATTATGACTAGTTTACAGGCAACTAGCGGAGGAGGTAGGTCTTCGGCTCAATCTCTCTGGGAGGAGACAAAAAACATAGTCGAGAAAAATAAAGGCAAAAACTATTTTAATCAATTAAATAAAAATAGGGGCCAGGTAAAAAGTAGTTTTTCCCACCAGATAGCTTTTAATGCTATACCTCAAATCGGCAGCTTTAACCAGGATGGTTTTACAACGGAAGAACAGAAAGTTATTGACGAAACACATAAAATATACAGAGACGATAAAATTAAAATATCTGCGACTTGTGTTCGAATCCCGGTGTTTACTTCACACTCTGAATCAATTTATTTTAAGACTGCCAAAGTAGTAGAGCTAGAACAGGTAAAAGAGGTTTTAGAAAATTCTCCCGGTGTTGTTTTTTCTGCTAATCAATCTGATTTTTCTTTGGCTCTAGACGCAGAAGGTAAAGATCCGGTTTATGTAGGAAGATTGCGTTGTGACTCTAGCCAAAAAAATGGTTTCTGGCTTTGGGCTGTCTCAGATAATTTGCGTAAAGGAGCAGCTCTCAATGCAGTTCAAATTGCCGAAAACCTGCTCTAACAAAGAGGGGACGGTCCTTACCCTTGTAAGTCTTTGATTAATAGTTATTTATGGAAAAAATAAAATTAATATAATTTATTAAAAGTAAAATACCGTTAGAAGAGTAAGGACCGTCCCCGGATGGAAAGGAATATTTTTTTAGAGATAGAGTATCTAGGCACTGACTATTTTGGCTTTCAAATTCAAAATAAAAAAGAAATAACTATTCAAAGCATCCTGGAAAAAGCATTATTTCAACTTTTTAATCAATCGGTAAGAATTAATGCTTCAGGAAGAACCGATCGGGGTGTACACGCTAAGGCTCATCCTTTAAATTTTAAAATTAATACAGAAATACCTTTAGAAAATATTAAAAAAGCGTTAAATTCTTTTTTGCCTGCGGATATAAGAGTAAAGAAGATAAAAAAAGTATCTTTAGACTTTCATAGTCGATTCAGTGCAAAATCAAAAATTTATCGTTATATAATATTGAACCAAAAAGATCCTTCTGTATTTTGGTCGCAGTTTTCTTGGCATTTTTCTGATCAATTGAATATAAGTTTAATGCGCCAGGCAGCAAAGCAATTAGTCGGTTTAAAGGATTTTTATGCTTTTGCTAAAGGAGCTAAGAAATACAAGAGTTGTGTAAGAAATTTGAAAAAAATAACTATGAGAAAGAAAAATAATTTTATCTATGTCAATATAGAGGCAGATGGTTTTCTGCATCAGATGGCAAGGAATATAGTTTCTTTTCTAACCGATGTCGGTAGAAAAAAGATTGCCATCGGGCAGGTAGATGGTATTTTGTCAGGCAGAATTAAATTTATAAAAAAACCTGCTCCTTCTTGCGGTCTTTATCTTAAACGAGTTAAATATTGAGGAAAGCATTTGGCTAGATTTTTTTATCCTATATGGTATAATTTTTGTCTATGAGAAAAAAAGCTTTATTTATTTTTTTACTGGTAATTTTAGTCTTAAACGGAGGTTGTCATTCTTTACGTAAGAAATTTATCCGTAAAAAAAAGGAAGAAAAGGTACCGGTTTACATAACTCCTAAGGAATATCCTCAAAAACCAACTCGTGATATTTATGTTGATTATTATCTTTATGTCAAAGGCTGGCTTGAAGAGTTAGCCAAGGCATTACGTAAGGGGATAAGCTATAAACGGCAAAAACATACAATAGATGAAGCAGTAATGAATCTTGAGCAAATAATTTCTTTTTTTAATCAAAAAGGAAAAGAAAATATAGAATCTTTGCACAAGGAGCTTAAACAAATACAAGCTGAAATTAATCGGATTCCTAACTTAAGCCGAATTAAAAGAGATTCTCTTATTCGTAAAGTTCAAAAGATTAAAAGAAAATTTGATTCTAATTATACCTATACTGATGTAAAAGAATGGTTAAATTAGATTTAAAGGTTTTTCCTTCTGGCCCGCTAGATACAAATAACTATCTTCTTTTTGATCAACAATCTAAGAAGGGATGTATCATAGACCTTTCCTCATCTTCCGGCCGGTTATTTGATTTTCTTAAAAGAGAAGGGATTAAAGTTGATTTTGTGCTTTTAACGCATGCTCATTTTGATCATATTGAGGGGTTAAGGCATACTGATTTTCCTTTTTTTCTTCATAAAAAAGATTTTGCTTTAATTTCAGATCCAGAAAAGAATGGTTCTGCTTTTTTTTCTGACCCTATAGTTATAGAAAAAAAACCTTATTTTTATAAAGAAAAGCTAGATTTTTGTGGTTTAAGAATTGATGTTATTCATACTCCTGGCCATACACCCGGGTCAGTTTCATTAAAGTTAGATAATTGGCTTTTTAGTGGGGATACGATTTTTTATCAGGCAGTAGGCCGCACTGATATTCCTTTAGCTTCTGGTCAAGAGCTAAATAAATCAATTAAAGAGAAAATATTAGTTTTACCTGATGAAACTATAATTTATCCTGGCCATGGCCTGAGTTCAACTTTGGCTCATGAAAAAAAACATAATCCTTTTTTGGCCATTTGAAATTGTTTAGTGTTTCGAATTTATAACTTATGGATACCTATATTGAAGCATTTTTTGATTACCTAAGGGTTGAAAGAGGATTGGCTCAAAACTCTATAAAATCATACAAGACAGATTTAAGTAAATACAAAAAGTATTTAGATAAGTTAGGTATAAATAACCCTAGAAGAGTAAAAAGAGATGATATCTCTGAGTTTATTTTTTCTTTGCGAAGTTCACTTTCTATAGGTACTATTTCACGGATACTTTCATCAGTTAAAAATTTTCATCAATTTTTATTACGAGAAAAAATAATATCTGATGACCCTTCTAGTTTAATAGAATCACCAAAGTTAGATAAGAAAATTCCTTCATTTTTAACGTCTCAAGAGGTTGTTCGGGTTCTTAAGGCACCGAACTTAAAAAAAAATAAAGGGTTAAGGGCCAGAGCAATTTTAGAAACTATGTATGCAAGCGGGTTGAGGGTTTCTGAGCTGGTTGAGTTAAAGACCCAAGATGCTAATCTAGAAATAGGGTTTATTAAATGCAAAGGCAAAGGCTCTAAAGAAAGGATTATCCCCTTAGGTAATACTGCTAATCACTTTATAAAAAGATATAAGCAGGAAGTAAGGCCTGATTTACTAAAAGAGAAAGAATCTACTTTTTTATTTCTTGCTCAGGGAGGCCATAAACTAAGCCGGCAAAGTGTTTGGAAGATTATCAAGGCCATGGTTAAAAAGGCAAAAATAAAAAAGAAAGTAAGCCCGCACACTTTAAGGCATTCTTTTGCTACTCATCTCCTAGAAGGTGGGGCGGATTTACGTAGTGTCCAAGAAATGTTAGGCCATGCAAATATAACTACGACTCAGATTTATACTCATATTAATCAAACAAGGTTAAAAGAAATTCATAATCAATTTCATCCTCGGGCAAAAAATCAAGGATAGTTGCTGTAATGATTAACAGATTAAAAAAATTAAATCCCCAATTCAGAAACATTTTAAAAATATCCTCAAGGTTAGCTAAAAAATCAGATTATAATATCTATTTAGTTGGAGGAGTAGTAAGAGATCTATTGCTTAATCGGCCTGTGTTTGACCTAGATATAGTGGTTGAAGGTGACGCTATATCCTTGGTCAGGCAGTTGGCAAAGCGGCTCAAGATAGATTTTCGAAGACATCATAGTTTTGGTACAGCAACTTTATCTTATCAGGGGCATAAAATAGATTTTGCTACAGCTCGTAAGGAACGATATCCTCATCCTGGTTCATTGCCAAAAGTAAAACCATCTTCTTTAGAAAAAGATCTAATTAGAAGAGATTTTTCTATAAATGCCATGGCAATAAGTATAAATAAAAAAAATTATGGCCAGTTGATAGATTTTTATCACGGGCGTCGAGATTTAAAAAATGGATTAATTCGAATATTATATTCGGAAAGTTTTTTCGATGATTCTTTAAGAATCTTACGTGCTGTTAGGTTCCAACAACGTTTTTCTTTTAAGATAGAAACAAAAACCTATGCATTAATGAAACAAGCTATCGGCGCGGGAGCTTTACAATGGATTAATCCTCATCGCCTTAGAGATGAATTAATTCTTTTTTTAGATGAAACTAATCCTTATCGATATATAAAAAGATTTTACTTACTTGAGAAGTTTAATTTTATAAATAAACGAATAAAGTTAAATAAGAAAGAGTTTAATTTCTTCATCAGGGCTCAAGCTGCAATTAGATTTTATAATAAAACATTTAGCAATAAAGATAAAATTAAAAGATGGTCAATATTTTTGGCTGGTATTTTAGTGAATTTATCTTATCGTGAAGTTATTGAAGTTACCAATAGATTTGGGTTTAAAAAAGATGAAAGGTTAATTATTAGCTCAATAAAGAAAGATATAGGCAAGATAAAAAAGTTAGATAGAAAGTTAAAGCCCAGTGTTATTTATAAAATCTTAACCGGTTATAGCCGGGAAGCACTGATCTTTTTTTATGCTTATTTTCCCAGAAAAAAAATACGGAGTAATATAATCTTTTTTCTAAAAGATCTATCAGGCCAAAAGTTAAAGATTAAAGGAAAAGACTTACAGAAGATGGGGGTTGAGTCATCGTCCTTTATGGGCAAAACACTAAAGAAACTATTTTTTTTGAAGTTAGATAAGAACTTAAAGACAAAACGTCAGGAGATAAAAGAGGTAAAAAAAATAGTTAAAATAAAATAATAATAGATACATTTAGGATTATTTTCATAAGCTTGATAATATTTGCAGCTTGCGGTATAATCCAGTCTTATTTTTTTAAAAAGCGGGAGTAGGTATGTCGGTAAGAATAGACAAAATCAATACAGAAATGCGTAAGCAAATTATGAAAATAGTTCAACAAGAGATTGATGACCCGAATGTAGGGTTGGTGACTATAACTAAAGTGGATACCAAACCTGACCTAGAAGAAGCTAAAGTTTATTTTAGTATTTTAGATCAAACCAAGCAAAAAAAAGTAAAAGAGACATTAGATAAGATGAAAGGTTTTATCAAGGTATTATTAGCAAGGAAAATAAGATTAAAAAAAATACCTGAGTTAGTATTTCAGTTAGATGAATCAATAAAATATAGTGTAGATATCTACCAAAAAATAGAGGAGTTAAAGGATGAAGAGGGCAAAGATCAGTAAAATAAAAAAGATAGTTGAGTTAATTAAAAATAATAACAGTTTTTTAATAACTGCTCATATGAACTTAGAGGGAGACGCTTTAGGTTCTGAGTTGTCTTTATTTCTTTTGCTTAAAAAATTAAATAAAAAAGTTACAGTTTATAATCATGATGCCACTCCTGATGTTTATAAATTTCTTCCCAAACATAAACTTATAAAAAATAATTTTAAAAAAGGAAAAATTGATCTGGCTTTTGTTTTGGATTGTTCGGACTCTTCTCGTGCCGGCAAGGTGGAAGATAAGTTAAATGATGCTGGTAATGTAGTAAATATTGACCATCACATCAGTAATACTTTTTTTGGAGACCTAAACTGGGTAGAGCCAAAGATGAGTTCTGCCTCAGAGATGATTTATCATTTAGCTAAGGAAATGAGAATTATGGATAAAAATATTGCTCTTTGCATATATACGGGTATTTTTACAGATACAGGTAGTTTTAGTTATGCAAATACAAGTCCTGATACCCACAGGATAGTGTCAGAGTTAATGAAGTTTAATATTAAACCTCATCTCATTGATAAGGAAATTCATAGTTTGTGTGTACCAGATGATATTGATTTTATTGGTAAATGCATATCAAGGTTAAAATTTGCTCCTGGCCAGAAGATATCTTGGATAACTATCTCTAGATGGCAGAAAAAAAACTATGATCTTACGGAAATAATTTTCTCTATAATGAAACTTTTAAAAAAACCTGAGGTTTTTGTTATTTTTAAAAGAATAAGTAAAGATAGAACTAGAATTAATTTCCGTTCTTGCTCGAAGCTGGATGTAAACAAGGTTGCTAAGTTTTTTGGAGGAGGAGGGCATAAGAGAGCTAGCGGCACAACCTTAAACAAGAATTTAAAAGAATCCGAGAAAAAGGTGATTAATTTTATTAAGGGGTGCCTAAATGGCAAAAAATAATTTTAATAAAAGCCGCAAAGGAATATTACTTATTAATAAACCTTTGGGGCCTACTTCACATGATATTGTTGGTGTAGCTAGGAAAAAATTAAAATTTCGCAAAATTGGACATGCTGGTTCTCTAGATCCTTTAGCCGAAGGCCTTTTGATTCTTTTGGTTGGTTCTTATACCAAAAGTTTTGAAAAATTTGTTAATTTTGATAAAGAGTATTTTGGAACTTTAAAATTAGGGGAAGTTACTGCCACTGGAGATTCAGAAGGAGAAGTTATAGAAGAAAAAGAATGGAGAAATATATCAGAGTTGCAGATAGAAAAAGTTATTAAAGATTTTCAAGGGGCAATTGAACAAGTTCCTCCCATGGTAAGTGCCTTAAGAAAAAAAGGGCAAAGGCTATACAAATTAGCAAGAAAAGGTATTACTGTAAAAAGAAAACCCAGAAAAATAAATATATATAGCTGCAGTTTAGAAAGCATACGGTTGCCTTACCTAGATTTTTATGTTCACTGTTCCAAAGGTACCTATATTAGAAAATTAGCAGAAGATATTGGCAAGAAACTTGGTTGTGGCGCCTATGCAACTAAAATATTAAGAAAAAAAATAGGCCCTTTTCATTTAAAAGATTCGATAAAACCTGAAGATATCAATGAAACTTATTTACAAGAATTTACCTTCTCATAAAGTTGATAACTGTATAGTAACTATTGGGGCTTTCGATGGTGTTCATCTGGGCCATCAACATATATTAAAGGAAGTAAAGTCTCAAGCAAAAAAAAACCATAAGCCTTCTTTGGTAATTAGCTTTGACACTCCCCCGAAAAAAGTTTTATATTCGAAGCAAAAATTTAAGGGTTACTTGACTGACTATAGGCAGAAAGCTTCTTTGATTGAATCTTTGGGAGTTGATTATTTATGGATTTTAGAAACTAAAACAAATTTGTTAAATTATACTGCTGATAAATTTTTATCATATATAAGTAACTATTTTTCAATAGATGAAATGATTGTCGGCAGTGATTTTCGTTTTGGTATCAAGGCTGGAGCTGGAACTACTCGGCTGAGTCAACTTTCAGATGATTACAATTTTCGTTTGAAAATTATTAATAAAAAAAAGTTTGACAAGACTCTTGTAAGTAGTTCTTTTATACGAGAGTTAATAAGGTCATCTAAACTAGAAAAATCAAAAAAATTATTAGGAAGAAATTATACTTTAAAAGCTAAAGTAGTTAGAGGTAAAGGGGTGGGAAGACAGCTTGGTTTTCCTACAGCGAACTTAAATACTTTTGATTATATTTTACCTGGCCAAGGTGTTTATGCAGCTTATAGTAAAGTAGAAAATAAGGATTTTCTTGCTGCTGTTAATATCGGTAAAAAAGATTTTGAAGTTCATCTGTTAAATTTTTCTAAGGATATATTAAACAGTAATATTGAAGTAACTCTTTTAAGCAAAATTCGGGATGAACTAAGTTTTCAGTCACGAGGCCAATTAATCAAACAAATCCAAAAAGATATTCAAAATATCACCTCAAAATATAGTACCCCCACTAATTAATTTACACAATCCCTTGTGTTAGAGTAATTTATTTCGCTATATGCCTTGACAGGCTACTATATTCGAGATATATTAGTCATGTGGAATAAAGTGGCACAAAGTGGAAAAAATCTCGGTAGAACAATATTTTTGAGGTGACCAAATGTGGTACGGTCAATATTTACATACCTTAGATAAAAAAGATAGATTTATCCTTCCTGCTAAATTCAGAGAAAAAATAAAAAGAGAAGAAAGTTTTTATTTTTATATGACCCGCGGCCTTGAGGGCTGCCTTTTTTTATATTCAAAAGATGTATGGAAAGAGTTAGAAGGCAAATTGCAGTCTCTTTCTTTTACAAATCAAAAACCACGTTTCTTTAACCGTATTTTTTTCAGTGGAGCTTCAGAAATAGAGGTAGCCCCGCAAGGAAGAGTTGGCCTTCCTCAAAACTTAAAACAGTTTGCAGATATAAAAAAAGAAATAGTTATTATTGGTGTAGGAAATAGAATTGAGGTTTGGGATAAAGATAGATGGGACCAGTTCTATTTAAAAAATAAAAGTAATTTTGAAAAGATGGCCGAAGATCTTTTTCAAATATAGAGGGGGCAATTGATTAACTGGTTATTATCAACGAATATACGAATTAATTACGAATTTGCGAATGAAAGTTTATTAAATTCGTATATTCGTATAGATTAGTAAATTCGTTGATTACTTACTGTTTACTAATTAACTATTCACCTAAAACAGGAGGTTTTATGAGTAGAGGTGTTAGTAAAAAAAGAAGTAGGCACTCAAAAAGTAAGAGCGATCAAAAAGTGCTTGTAGGTTCTTCTATAGTTCACCTTTCAGGATTTTCTCTTTGTGCTGGAAAATCAGGAGAGTTAGATTTAACTTCATTAAGTAGTAAGCAAATCAGAAAAAAAATCGGATGGCTCTAATTTATGGTTATTACCAAACATTTAGATGAAATGACAAAGATTTATCATTATCCAGTTATGTGGCAAGAAACGCTTGATAGCTTACAACTTTCCAAGCGAGAAGTTATCATAGATTGTACGACAGGTTTGGGTTCACATGCTTACAAAATGATTCAAGCAAGCCAAAAAAATTCCTTTTACATAGGTATAGATAAAGATAGCCAATCTTTAAAAGAAGCTTATTGGAAACTTAAGCCTTTTGAAGGTAGGTTTGTTTTGCTTCAAGAAGATTTTATGCATTTAGATAAAGTTTGTCACGAGTTTAATATTGAAAAAGCTGATATTTTCTTTTTTGATTTAGGAATATCGACCTATCAATTAGCTAATCCTCAAAGAGGTTTTAGTTTTTTAGGTGAAGGCGCCTTAGATATGAGGATTAATAAAGATAATTTTCTTACTGCTTTTGATTTAGTAAATAATTTAAGCGAGCCAGAACTAATCAACATATTTAAAAAATTTGGAGAAGAGCGTTATTCAAGACGAATCGCTCATGCGCTAGTAACTTATCGGCGCCAAAAATCAATTGCGACTACTACACAATTGGCTGAGATTATTGAAAAAAGCGTGCCGGTAAAAGCGCGTTTTGGGAGAATTCATCCAGCTACTAGAGTTTTTCAAGCCTTAAGGATTGCGGTTAACCGAGAGCTAGAATCTCTTAAAATTGCCCTGCCCAAAGCGATTAACTTTTTAAAAAAAGGGGGCAGGATAGGCGTTATATCATTTCATTCATTAGAGGATAGAATAGTTAAACATACGTTTAAAGATTTTGCTTCACGAAATTTATTAAAAATTATTACCAAAAAACCTAAAAGGCCGACAGAAAAAGAAAAAAAGATTAATCCAGCTTCGCGTTCGGCAAAATTGCGGATAGCAGAAAAAATTGGGTAAAATGCGCAAAATATCACCATTAATATTGGTATCTATTATATTTATTTTTCTTTCAGTGTATCTTCATCAGAAGGTTCAAATCTATACAGCTGCTTTTTATCTTCAAAAAAATTATAATAACTACCAGGAACTTGTTGCAAAAAAAGATTATTTGATGCATAATTTTTCAAAGAAAGTGTCTTTATCCCACGTAAGCAAATGGGTTTTGGCAGAAAAGCTTTCCTCGCCGGGAAAAGAAAAGCTTCTGGTGTTTAAGCCTAACGACCAAGTTGAAACTGATACGGTTTCTAAAAAATCATTTTTCAAACGGATCAGGTCTTCTGCTTCAATCGCTGACGTTTTTGCAAAAGAGCGGTAAAAATAACCTGTTTCTCTCTAAAAGTTTAAAACAGTGAAGAAAAAACCTTTTTTTCGATTTGATACAATATATTTATTATTTGTCTTTTTGTTCCTAATTCTTTTTGTTAAAATAATATCTCTCCAAATTTACCGCCAAGATTTTTTTGATCAACTTGCCAAAGAACAGCACTATGGTTTATTTCAAATTCAAGGTAAAAGAGGCAAAATTATCGACTCTAACAGAGATGTCCTTGCTAAAAGTATTTATTTTTATTCGGTCTTTGCTGATCCACTTTTTGTTGATAATAAAAATAAGTTTGCCGAAATTCTTTCTACAAAGCTTAATATTTCAAAAGAAAGATTAATAGGTAGGCTGAATAAAAAAAAGCGTCGTTTTGTTTGGGTAAAACGAAAGATAAACTGGAAACAAAAAAAAGATATAGAAAACCTCAATTTGGCTGGGGTTGGGTTTATAAGAGAAAACCAGAGGTTTTACCCGGAAAAGAGCCTATTTTCTTCAGTTTTAGGCATCGTAGACATAGATAATAATGGCTTAGAGGGAATTGAGCTTTATTATGACCAGTATTTGCGGGGCAAAAAAGGTTGGGCTAGAGTTTTAAGAGATTCAACCTCACAACATTTGATTTTAACTCCTTCTCTGGTAGAATTGCAAAAAGGGGCTGACTTAGTAGTTACTTTAGATACTAGAATTCAATATTGGGTTAAGCAATATTTAAAAGAAACAATTAAAAAATATAGAGCTAAAAAGGGCTCAGTGGTAGTAATGAATGCCCAAAATGGTGAGATATTAGCTTTAGCAAATTCTAACAGTTCCGGTTTAAATAATGATAAATTTTATTTTCGAAAAAATAGTGCAGTTACAGATATGTTTGAACCAGGTTCAGTTTTTAAAGTAGTAACTTTAGCTGCTGCAATTTCTCAAAAAAGATCATTTGACAAGATTGATTGTGAACAAGGACGCTTTAAAATTCCCGGAACTGTTTTAAATGATTGGCGGCCTTATGGAGATCTTTCTTTTCAAGAAGTTTTTTATAAATCAAGTAATATAGGTGTAGCTAAGATAGCTACAACTGTCGGTTATAAAAAAATATATAACTATATCAAAAAAATGGGGTTTGGCCAAAAAACTGGTATAGATTTTCCTGGTGAATCTCAAGGCAGGTTGATGCATGTAGATAAATGGTCAAAAACTGCCAGATATATTGTCCCTATCGGGCAAGGGATAGGAGTAAATTTGTTACAGCTGGTGAGAGCTTTTGCTGTAATTGCAAACGGCGGAGATTTGGTAACTCCTCATTTGGGCAAAGAGTTATGCGCTAAGGGCCTTTGTCGAGCGATTGAATACGATCGAAAAAAAAATATTTTATCAGCTAGAGTAGCCAATCAAGCTAAAAGAGTTTTAATCAAAGTAGTTGAGCAAGGAACCGGTAAGAGAGCAAAAATTGATGAAGAACGAATTGGAGGAAAAACCGGAACTGCACAAAAGTTTGATTCAAAACTAGGCAGATATTCTTCTAGTAAATATAGAGCTAACTTTATTGGTTTTATTGATAGTAGTAAAAAACCAATTGTAATTGGGGTAACTATTGACGAACCTAAAAGGTCACATTTTGGGGGAGTAGTAGCAGCTCCTTTATTTAAGAAGATTGCTAAAAAAATTATTAGTTATGAGTTGTTCAAATAAGATGAAAATAAAAGATATTGTAAGATCAGTCAAAGACCCTAAGGTTGCGGGGTTAGATGTATCAGATATTGCTGATGATTCTAGATTTGTTAAACAAGGAAGTGTTTTTTTTGTAATTAAGAGATCTAATTTTGATATATTTTCTGTTTTAAAAGAAATAGAAAAGAAGGTGAAAGTTTATGTTGTTAGTTTAGAAGATAAAGATCAATTCATAAAAATGGCTATAAATAAGCCAGTTATTTATGTAAAAAAAATCGAAGCTTGTTTTTATCGAGCCGTTAAGAAATTATATAAACCAAAACCCAGCCTTAAAATAATTGGAATCACCGGGACTAACGGAAAAACGTCTACTGGCTATTTTTTATATCAGTTATTTAAAAAAATGGGCAAAAAAACAGCTTTTTTTGGGACGATTGGCTATTTTATTGATTCACATAAATATAAAATAGCTTATACTACTGCTGATTTTCTTACGCTTTACAAAATGATTAAAAAAGCTAGTCAAAGAAATGTTGATTTTTTAATCATGGAGGTTTCTTCCCATAGCATAGCCCAAGAAAGAATAAAAGGGATAAAATTTATGAGATGTGTATTTACTAATATAAGCCGGGACCATCTTGATTACCATAAAACAATGGACTCTTATTTTAAAGTAAAAAAGAGTTTTTTTCTCCGGAACAACTATTCGATCATTAATAATGATTGTTATTATGGCAAGAAAATACTATCTGATTTAGATAAAGCGATATCTTATGGGATAAAAGACAAGTCCGATTACCAAGCAAAGAATGTGAGGTTATTTAAAAGCAGGACAAACTTTGATTTAGTTGTAGGCAATAAAAACTTTTCTGTATCAACATCTATAACCGGATATCATAATGTTTTGAATCTTTTAGCAGCTCTAGCTACAGCTCATTCTTTAGGATTTTCTCGAACAAAGCTATTAAAATTAACCTCATCTCTTAGGAAAGCTGAAGGCAGATTTGAAAGAATAGCTCAAGATATATTTATAGATTATGCTCATACTCCAGAAGGGCTTAAACAGATTATTTCTTCTCTGCGGGAGGTAGGCTACAAGCAAATTATATCTGTTTTTGGCTGCGGTGGGCAGCGTGATCAAGGGAAAAGAGCCATTATGGGAAAAATATCTTCTCAACTATCTGATTTTACTGTTATTACTTCAGATAATCCTAGAAAAGAAGATCCGTTAGATATTTGCAAACAAATTAAAAAAGGATGTTTGAATAGAAAATTTGAAATCATTATCGACCGAAAGAAAGCCATTAAAAAAGCGATATTACTATATCGAAATAAGAAAAAAATTGGTAAAAAAGTATCTGTTTTGATCGCGGGCAAAGGCCATGAAGACTATCAAATATTAAAAAATAAAAAAGTTGCTTTTAAAGATTCAAGAATGGCAAAAGATATTTTAAAAAGTTTAGGCTGAAAATAAAGAAAAAAAACTAAGTTTTAATATGAATATTAGTAGTTTTAAAACCATAGAAAAACTCATAAAACCTTATCAGATATATAACTTGTATCATTTCAGGCCGGTTAAAAGGTTTTGTCTGGACTCTCGTTCTATTAAGCCCGGCGACGCTTTTATTGCCTTAAACGGTAAATACAAGGATGGCCATGATTTTATTAAAAAGGCAGTTAAAAAAGGCGCGGTTTTAGTAGTATCTGAAAAAAAAATAGAAACTAAGCCAAAAGTTCCTCAATTTATTGTTCAAGATACAATTAATGCTTTAGAAGAGATAATTTTGTTTTTAAGAAAAAAACATAAAAAAGTAACTGTTTTTGCCATAACCGGTTCTTTGGGCAAAACCACTACTAAAGAGATGTTAAGTTTTCTTCTTTCTCCTTATAGAAATGTTTTAAAAAACAAAGCTACTGAAAATAATATTTTTGGAGTGGCTAAAACTATTTTTTCTTATAACAATCAAGATTCTATCATTTTTGAGCTTGGAACAAATAAAGCTGGAGAGATTAAGAGTTTGGCTAAAGCGGTTAAGCCCAACCTAGGTGTTGTTACTTGCATAAAACCGGCTCATTTAGTTGGATTAAAAGATATAAAAAAAATTAAAAAAGAAAAAATTTCACTTTTTGAACAAAACCCAAAGGCAAAAGCTGTATTAAATGATGATGACAAAATGCTCTCCGGGCTCAGGTTAAAAAATAAAACATTTTGGTATGGTAAAGGCAAAAATAATAACTTATACTACCGTCTAGCCAAAAGAAAGGAAGAAAAGGTTTATTTTAAAATATTAGATAAATATGATTTAGTTATACCGCTTCGCTTTGAAAGTTTTATTAATAATTATTTAGCAGCTATATTAGCTGCTCATACCTTAGGTATTTCTTATCGGGATCTTATTTCCAGAATAAATAATTTCGGTAATTTTCCTTCGATGCGGATGGAAAAGAAAACAATTGGCAGCTACATTATTTTAAATGATGCCTATAATGCTAACCCTTATTCTTTTAAGCAATCTCTTTTGACTTTAAGGCGGTTTAGGCTGCCTAAAGTTGTTATTGCAGCAGATATGCTTGAGCTGGGTTCTAAAACTGCATTTTATCACCGTAAGTTAGCTGATCAGATCTATAAAACCGGTTGTAAATATTGTATTACTTATGGGGATAACAGTAAGATAACAAAAAATCAACTAAAAGCCTTGGGTTATCAAAATGTATTTCATTTTTCTTCTCAGAAAAAAATTGCCTTATTTTTGAAAAAAAAGCTAAAAAACAAAAGATATTTAATTTTTCTAAAAGGTTCTCGAAAAATGAAGCTAGAAAAAATAGTTAAATATCTATAATATTTTCCACTTTTTGGTACAATATAAATTAGCTCATAGCTGATGGCTCATGGTTGATAGTTAATTATTTCTCAACTAAGAGCTATGAGCCAAGAGCTAAGAACCAATTATTATGCTTTACCATCTACTATATCCATTATCAAAATATTTTTTTATTTTCAATGTCACCAGATATATTACTTTTCGCAGTGGATGTGCGTTTTTTACTTCTTTTTTTCTCGTCTTTCTTTTTTGGCGTCCGCTGATAAAAAGACTTCATAAGATGCAGATTGTAGAAAATATTGATATGTATGGGCACCTGCATCTTGAAAAGCTACATAAAGATAAAAAAGGTACTCCTACCATGGGTGGGCTGTTGATTGTTTTTTCAATGTTTCTCTCTAGTTTAATCTGGGCTAGATTAGACAATTTTTTGGTATGGGTAGTATTATTTACTATGGGAGCTTTGGCTCTTTTAGGTTTTATTGATGATTCTTTAAAAATAAAAAAAGGGAAAGGATTAACTCGTCTCCAGAAGTTATTATGGCAAAGCCTGGTTGGTTTAGCTTTAGGTACCTTTATAGTTTTATATAAAGGTATAGAGCCTAGCTGGAGCTTACCTTTTTTTAAAAGTGTAGTATTAAATTTAGGATATTTTTATATTTTTTGGGCTGTTTGTTTAATAGTAGCTACATCCAATGCAGTAAATTTTACTGACGGCCTTGATGGTTTAGCTATAGGCAGTTTGATTATTAATGCAGTGATTTTTTCGTTATTAGCTTATTTGGTGGGCAACCTAAAATTTGCTGACTATCTTTTTATTCCTTATATAAAGGGTGCAGGAGAATTAACTGTTATAACATTGAGCTTAGCAGGTTCTGGCTTAGCTTTTCTTTGGTTTAACTCTTATCCGGCTCAAGTTTTTATGGGGGATGTAGGGGCATTAGCTTTAGGAGGAGTTATAGGGGCAGTTGCTTTAATTATAAAGAAAGAATTTATTCTTTTTATTAGTGGAGGGCTGTTTGTAATTGAAGCATTGAGTGTAATTTTACAGATAACATCTGTGAAATTAAGAAAAAAGAGGATATTTAAAGCTGCTCCGATTCACCATCATTTTCAAATCAAAGGTTGGCCGGAACCAAAGATAATCGTTCGTTTTTGGATTATTACAATAATCTGCGCTTGTTTAGCTTTACTTACCCTTAAGCTTCGGTAGTTAATGAAAATTATTAAAGATTTAATAACAATTTGTGTGGCAGGATGGGGCAAAACAGGTATTTCTTTAACAAAGATGTTGTTGGATTTGGGTAAAAAGGTTAAAGTAACTGAACAAAGAAAAAAAAAATATTTTTGTTCTCAATCCATTCAAAATTTTCAAGCTAAAGGAGTCAAGTTTGAATTCCGCAAACATTCAGAAGAATTTATTAAATCTTGTGAACTAATTATTTTAAGCCCAGGCATAGATCTTTCTAGGTCAAAGTTAACTAATATTGCGATAAAAAATAAGATATCTTGCATAGGAGAGTTAGAATTTGCTTTTTATTTTACTGATGCAACTATTATTGCAATTACTGGAACTAACGGAAAAACCACAACGGCTCATCTAGTCTATCGGTTGCTTAAGCAAAAAAAGAAAAAAGTTTATTTAGGGGGTAATATTGGACGCCCTTTTTCCGAATTTGTATTAAATACCAAAAAAGGGGATGTAATAGTTTTGGAAGTAAGTTCATTCCAACTGGAGACGGTTGTTAAATTTAGGCCAAAAGTAGCTGTTTTACTTAACCTTGAGCCTGATCATCTCAATCGGCATAAAAGTTTTGATAATTACTTAAAGACAAAACTGAAAATTTTTCATAATCAAAAAAAATCTGACCGGGCAATTATTAATAAAGAAATAAATTTAGCTAAACCTTACCTGTCAGAGATAAACTCAAAAATCATATATTTTAAAAATGAGTTATCTGACCAAAATCTATCAGCTGCTTATAGGGTGGGGAAAATATTTGGTATCACTAAAGACGACTGCCGTATACTTTCTTCCAAATATAAAAAATTGCCTCATCGTCAGCAACTGGTAAAGGAAATTGATAAGATAAAGTTTATAAATGATTCGAAAGCCACCAACCTTTCTTCAACCTTGTTTGCTCTAAAGTCAATAAAGAAATCTGTAATATTGATTGCGGGGGGTAAAGATAAAGGTTTTCATTACTTTGATTTAGGAAAATATGCAAGAAAGATCAAAAAGATAAACCTTATTGGACAAGCCGCAGATAAAATTAATGATGAAATTGGTAATAAAATTAAATGTGATAAGTTTGATTCATTAAAAGAAGCGGTATTATCATCCTATAAAGAAGCAAAGCCTTCTGATACTATTCTTTTTTCTCCGATGTGCTCTAGTTTTGATATGTTTTCTGATTATAAAGAAAGAGGACAAAAGTTTGTTGAAATTGTAGATAATCTTTTTTAATGCGACCAGATTATTTTATGATAAATAAAGTAAAATTTTTTTTAAGAGGCAGAAGCAACAGCTTAAGAGGGTATCTGTTTGGCCTTTCTTCTAACTCAGAGTTGTTGCGTAGGGAAAGAAGAACTATTTTTTTTCTAATTTTTAGTTTAACTCTTGTTGGTTTGCTTTTTATTTATGAGTCTTCTAGCCTTTATGCTTTAAAATATCAAAATAACCCAGCTTATTTTTTTAAAAAACAAATTTTGTTTTTTATTTTATCACTTTTTTTCTTTTACGGGTCTCTTTTTATAGATTTAAATTTTCTTAGGCAACAGAGTAAAAAAATATTACTTTTTTTAATTATTGTTTTAATAATTGTTCCTTTTTTTGGCCAAAAATCTGGCGGAGCTTCAAGGTGGGTTGAGCTAGGAGGTTTTAGTTTTCAACCATCTGAACTGTTAAAAATATTTTTTCTTATTTATTGTGCTGATTATTGTAGTAGAAAAGAAAGAATTTTAAAAAATCTCAATTACGGTTTTATTCCAGTAGGATTGGTATTAACTTTAATTTGTTTACTTTTATTAGCTCAGCCGGATTTAGGCAGTGTGGTTTTTTGGATTATTTGGTTTTTAATTTTTGTCTATTTGTATGGAGCAAAATTAAAACATATAGCCATAATTGTTTCGGGTTGCTTGGTAAGTTTCTTTTTTTTAGTGAAGATGTATCCCTATCGGGTAAGAAGAATAGCTGCTTATCTTGATCCTTTCTCTGACCCGCAAGGCTCAGGTTTCCAAATTATTCAGTCTCAATTAGCTTATAGCCGCGGTGGGCTGTTTGGGGTGGGGTTAGGAGAAGGTAAGCAAAAGTTATTTTTTTTACCGGCTGCTCATACTGATTTTATATTTTCAATTATTGCTGAAGAATTAGGTCTTATTCTGTCTTTAGGTATTGTATCTATATTTTTTTTAATTATTCATAAAATGTTTAAAATTTCCAAATTTATTAACGATAAATTTAGGAAGGGAATACTTTTTGGAATAGCTATTATTTTTTTTCTGGAGGTGTTTATTAATATAGGTGTTACCTGTGGTTTATTGCCTACCAAAGGTATGTCCCTTCCTTTTATCAGTTATGGTGGTACTAATTTAGTCGTTCATTACATACTCTTGGGTTTGTTTTTTAATGCTTCAAAGGAACCATTTAGAAATAAGGTTAATTAACTTAAATGAAAATATTATTAGTAACTGAAAGAAGTGCAGGGCATGTTTATCCGGCTTTAGCTATTGGCGAAAAAATTAGAGAAAAAAATTTAGGAAAAAATATAATTTTTTTCTTCACTAGTTCAAAGTTTTTTAAAAAGTATATTAAAAATAAAGGCTATCCTGTGTTAGGATTAACTTTTAGGTTTAGGAATATTTTAGTTGATTTATTTTGTCGTTTTATTGAGTCTATCTATATCCTTGTTAAGGTTTCGCCAGATAAAGTTATTGGATTTGGGGGAAGAGACAGTTTGTTTTTAGTTCTGTTTAGTTATATGCTTGGTAAGGAAACTTATATCTATGAACCGAATGCAGAAATGGGTAAGTCCAATAGATTAATCTCTCGTTTTATAAAAAATGTGTTAAGAGGTATCCCTCCTTTTGAGAAAAAACAAAATCACAAAATTATTGGGATTCCTTTAGGAAAAAACATAGTAAAAAAAGGAAAAGAAGAATTAAAAGAAAAATTTAACTTTAACCATAAGCCGGTTGTTTTTTGTTTTGGAGGCAGTCAAGGTTCTCAGTTTATAAATGATAGTTTTTTTAGTTTTGTAGAAAAATATAATAATGGTTCATACCAGATAGTTCATATTACCGGAAAAAAGGATTATTTTAGGATGGTTGATTTTTATAAAAAGATAAAGAACAATAAAGTGGTAAAGGACTTTTATCAAGATATGTCTGATTTTTATAATCTAGCTGATCTTATTTTGTCTAGAGCAGGGGCTTTGACTTTAGCCGAGATTTCTTTTTATAATATTCCCGCAATTTTAATTCCTCATCCCAAAGCTTTTGGCCACCAGAAAACAAATGCAAACTATCTAGGAGATAAAGGTGGTGCAGTTGTATTTGAGCAAAATAACTTTGATTCTAAAAAATTTGAATTTTATTTAAATAAATTAATTCAAGATGGCAGAACTCGGCAAAAAATGAAAAATAATCTTAAAGATATAACTATTGGAGTAAACTATGAGAAATTTTCTTTTAATTATATTAGTTAATTTGTTTTTGTTATCCGGGGAGTTTTTATTAAATCCTCAAGATGCTGATGCAAAAGTTAAAGATTTTAGGCAGTTAAAAAGTAGTCATTTTATTATAAGTTACTCTCCTGAAGTCAAAAGGCCATATGTAACTGAGGTTAAGAAAAAGGCTGAAAAATTTTATCGTGAAATCACTCAAGAGTTTCATTTAGTTCGGGATGAACTTTGGCTTTGGGATAATCGGGCCAAAATTTTTATAGCTGAAAACAGAGAAGAATACCTTGATAATTTTAATTGCCCTAATTGGTCGTCTGCCTGTGTAAACTATAGAGAAAAAAGGATCTACACATACCCCGATCAGAAAGATTTTATATCAACTCTAGCTCATGAGTTGACTCATATTGTCTTTCGGGAGTATGTAGGAAGGCAAATCTTGCCGCTTTGGCTGGATGAAGGGATGGCTATGTATACAGAAACAAAATTTTCTGACTCAAGATATAAAAATTATTCTAGCCAAATTAAAAAAAAGATAAAAAATAACAGCTTTATCCCTTTTGATGAATTAACAACTATAAATGCACGAGTTTTAGGAGAAAAACCATCCTCTTATGTAGATACTTTTTATCTTCAATCTTTTTCTCTGATAAATTTTTTGATTGAAAACTATAAAAAACATCGTTTTTCACAGCTTTTGTGGAACTATAAAAATGAATCAGATATAAAAAAAGCTTTGTCTAAAACTTATTATCAACTTAATAATTTAGAAGATTTAGAAGAAAGATGGAAAAACTATTATCTAAAGTAAAAAAAATTCATTTAATTGGAATCGGCGGTGTTGGGATGAGTGGTTTGGCTCTTCTTTTGCAAGATAAAGGATTTTTAGTCCAAGGTTCTGATATTTGCCAAACAGCTAAAACTGAGATGTTAGAAAAAAGAGGCATCAAGGTTTATTTTGGGCACAAGAAAGCTAATATTGATTCAAAAGTAGATTTAATTTGTTACTCTTCTGCTGTTAGCCTAGACAATAGAGAGTTAGAAGAGGCGAAAAATAAGGGAATACAAATAATGCAAAGAGGAAAGTTGTTAGCTTGTTTGTGCAAAGATACAAAAACCATAGCAGTAGCAGGGAGTCATGGTAAGACTACCATAGTTTCTTTGTTAAGTTATATTTTTAAAAAAATAGGCTATACTCCTACACTATTTGTGGGCGGGCTGCCAGTAGACGGGTCTTTATCTGCTGTCTGGGGTAGGGATTATTCAATTATAGAGACAGACGAAAGTGACGGGACTTTTCTTGATTACCAACCCTATATTTCAGTTATTACCAATATAGATAAAGAGCATCTAAACTATTATGGCAGTTTTGCCAATTTAAAAAAATCCTTTTTAAGTTTTGCTGAAAAAACTAACGAGAAAGTTTTTGGTTGTGGTGATCAAAAAGAGGTTAAGGAAATAGTAGATAAAGTAGGAGGGGTTAGTTATGGCCTAGATAGTGGTTGCTATCTAACTGCTAAAAATATAAGTTCAGATAAAAAGTTTAGTTACTTTGATTTATATAAAGGTAAGAAGTTATGTTTTTCAGTAAAAAGCCCTCTTTTGGGTATGCATAATTGTTGTAATTTATTGGCGGTATTGGCTATTTTTGATTATTTAAAATTAGATTTAAAAAAAATAAAAAATTATCTAGTTGATTTTAAAGGCACAGAAAGACGTTTTCAAATAAAGGCAAATATTTATGGGGTTACATTCATAGATGATTATGCCCATCATCCGACCGAAATTAGAGCTACTTTAGAGGCTGCTAAAACTTTATCGGCAAAAAGATTAGTTGCTATATTGCAGCCGCATAGGCCATCAAGGGTTAAATTGTTATTTAAGGAGTTTTCATCTTGTCTAGAACAAGCTGATTTAGTATTAGTAACTGATACTTATCGAGCTTCTGAGCCATACCTAGAGGAAGTAAACAGTTTTAAGCTGGTTGAGGCAATAAAGAACCGAGGCTATAAAACTATTAACTACCTAAAAAAAGATAAATTAAGACTAAAGGTGCCAAAAATGCTTAGAGAAGGTGATCTAGTAGTATCTTTAGGTGCAGGTGATATAAATAAACAATTAGAAGGGATTATTGATGAATTCAAAAAAAATAAAACTGAAACAAAATGTTGAGCTAGGGCAATTGACTACTCTAGGAATAGGAGGAAAAGCTAAATATTTATTTTTAGTTAAAAATAGCGCCGAGTTATCAAGACTATTGAAAAAAATAGGAAATCAATTCTATATTTTAGGGAATGGCTCAAACCTATTGATAAAAGATATATTAATAAAAAAACCAGTTATAAAATTAACAGATGAGTTTGGGTTGATAAAACAGAAAGGCAATCTTTTAGAAGTTGGTTCTTCAACTTTACTTTCTTTTCTGGTAAAATACTGCATTGAACATCATCTCGAAGGTATAGAAAATTTAGCTGGTATTCCGGCAACAATTGGTGGCATGCTTTCATCCGCAGCTTCATCATTTGGGACTAATATCTTTGATTGCTTAGAAGAAGTCGAGGTCATAGACAGAAAGGGTAGTATCTACAGGCTCAAGAAAGACGAAATTAATTATGGTTATAGATACTCTAGCCTTAGAGATTTAATAATAGTTAAAGGTTACTTTAATTTTTCTAAAGAAGGCAAGAAAATCAAAGAAAAAATAAAAAATATAGTTAAAAAAAGGATTGCTTTACAGGATTTTTCTTTTCCCAGTTGTGGCTCGGTTTTTAAAAATCCCGCTTCTCTGGCTGCAGGAGCTTTGGTTGAACAGGCTGGTTTGTCCGGAAAGCAAAAAGGGGATGTTAAAATTTCCAATAAACATGCTAACTTTATCCTAAACCTAGGAAGAGGCTCTTATAGCCAGGCAGATTATTTAATTAAACATGTGAAGGAAGTTATTTACCAAAGAGAAGGGATCATTTTAGAGGAAGAAGTCAAAAGATGGAGTTAACCAATATAAAAGTAGGTGTTTTGGCTGGAGGAGTTTCTGAAGAAAGGGATATTTCTTTGCTTTCAGGGAGGCAAGTTTTTTCTGCCCTGGAGAGAAAAAATATCAAAGCAGAGTTTATTGATATAAAAACCTCAGAAAATAATGAAATAAAAAAAATAATAAAAGCAGCCCAGATAGACCTAGCCTTTATTGCTTTACATGGTTCATTTGGGGAAGACGGTAAGATTCAAACTATACTTCAAGAGATTCCTTTAGCCTATACCGGTTCAGGCCCAAAAGCAAGTCTTTTTGCAATGGATAAAATAATAGCAAAAGAAAGATTTAGCCAAAGCGGAGTTAAAACTGCTTTTTATCGTTTAGCGACAGCTAAAAACTATAATTATAAAGGTCTTACATACCCGGTTGTAGTCAAACCTTCTCATTCAGGATCAAGTTTTGGCATTTCAATCGTAGATAGTAAAGAAAAAATCAAAGAAGCTCTCAAAGAATCTTTTAAGTTTAGTGAATCAGCAATAATCGAAGATTATATTAAAGGCCGGGAGTTAACAGTAGGGATTTTAGGAGAAACTCCTTTAGCAGTAGTTGAGATTGTTCCCCAAGGAAAATACTTTGATTTTAAAAATAAATATACAAAAGGAAATTCTGTTTTTGTTGTACCGGCTAAGCTTGATAAAAAAATATACAAGCAACTACAGCAATTGGCTTTGCAGGCTCATAAAGCATTAGGTTGTCGGGATTTTTCTAGAGTTGATATAAAATTAAAGGGCGATTTGCCTTATGTTTTAGAGGTTAATTCAATACCGGGGTTAACTGAGCGTAGCTTGTTACCGCTTTCAGCTTCTGCTTGTGGTATAAGTTTTGATGAGTTGATTTTTATTTTTGTAGAAAAAGCATTATCAAGAAGAAAAAAAGTTTTGAAATAAAAAATAGAGGAGAGTTAATAACTTATGGCTAGAAGAAGAAAAAACAAAAAAATACAGTTATCTAAATTTTTCACAAATAAATTCTTTATTGGGGCTTTTATATTTTTTTTAGTTGCGGGTGTTTTTCTTTTGATTGGATATCAAATCTATACAGCAGATTTCTTTGAGATTAGTAAAAGAAATCTAAAATCTAATTTAAATATAAATAAAAACATAATAAGTAAAATAGAAGGAAAATCAATTTTTGAACTTGATTTAAATAAGTTACATTCTTATTTAATTCGGCAGTATCCTGAATACAAAGAGATTAAAATTTTAAAAAAGTTTCCTAATTTTATTGAAATTCAGATTGAAAAAAGAAAACCAATTGCCCAAATACGGGCTAAAAACTTTTATTTAGTTGATAGAGATGGGGTGGTAGTTAGTCAAGGTAAGAGCAATTACTTTGAAGGTTTTCCGATTATAACTGATTCGTCATTTAGACAGTATTTGCCCAAAGGTAAAAATGTTTATAGCCGGGAATTAACAGCTGCTTTTAGATTAATACAAGTTATTAAAGATGAAAACTTATTAGAGCTAATTAATTCGCTTGACTCTGACTACCAATTTAAGTTAAAAGATATTAATATATCTTCTCCAGAGACGATATATTTTTATTTGACAAATCAAAAGTATTATCAGAAAAGGATTAAAGTTATTTTAAATAGGCAGGAATTAAAAGAAAAAATCAGCCTTTTGAAGGAACTTATAAAACAAAAATTAAAAGATAAACTATCTCTAATAAGATATATAGATTTTCGTTTTCAAAAAGTTGCGGTGGGTTTTAAAAGGTAGTTATGAAAGCTTTTTGTGCAGTGGTTCTAGAAAAAGATAAAGCTTTTCTTTCTTTTGCCGGCCTTAAAAAAGGTAGCTTAGAGCTTCTAGCCGAGAAAGAACTACTTATCTTAAACAATGAAGATTTTCTTCAACGATTAAGAACTAATGCCGAAAAGATAGAGCAACTAATAGCAGATTTTGAACAAGAATATTCCCTTTCTTTAAAAAAAATATTTATGGAGTTGCCTTCAGGCTTAACTAAAGAAGTCGGAGTGCAAGAAACAATAGTTTTGCCTAAAAAAAAGAAGGTTACTCCGTCAATTATTAATTCAGCCAAAAAATATATTGAAAATAAATTTCTTGAATGGAATCATCACTGCATACATCATATTGTCCTAGACTATCAAACAGAGGGCATAAAGGCTAATGAAGCACCTTTAGGGGTTTTTACTAATAAAATAAAGTTTAATTCTTTGCTTATTTATATAAAAGAGAGTTTTTATAAAGAAGTTGCGGATATTTTTTATAATATGGAAAAAGATTTTTTTGGTTTTGTAGCACATAAAATAAGCGTGCTTTCACAAGGTTTTAAGTGTTTTAAAGGCAGCCAGGTTGCAATTAGCATCAATAGTTTTAATAGTTATGTGGGGATAAAAGATGAAAAAGGAAAAGTATCTGAAAAAGAATTTAATTTTTCTCTAGAAAAAATTATTAATGAGTTATCGAAACAGTATGCAATATCATCTGTAATCTCGGGGCAGCTATTAAGGCGCTATGGGTCTTTTAAAGAAATTCCTTATTTTAAAGAGATAACTATAAAAAAAGAAGAAAGTTACCTAAACTTAAGTACCAAGGCTTTAGGTAATTTTTTAAAGAGAATTTTTTCTAGCAACATAAAACCGATTATAGAGGAAGCCTTAAGCGATATTAAAGAAAGCAAAAGAGAAACAACTATTTTTTCCTTTATCGGCCCTTTAACTATAAAAGATGGTTTTTATGGCTATGTTAAAAAATTATTGCCTCATAAGGTGGAGGTACCTGTTTATAAATGTAGCTCTTCTGCTTTTGGCTGCATAAAATACGGTTGCTCTAAGTCTTTAGAAAAAGCTTATGAGAAAAAAGAGTCACTATTAGGAAGAATCAAAAGAGTTTACCATGAATATTTTTGATTTGACTAATTATAAAAAATAGTTATGGATAATGATATATATCAGGATTTTGTAAAAAAGTTTAGGGTTGCACTTACAAATTGCTCAGTTTATTTTTCAGAACATCCTATTTTTTTTCAGTCGATAGAAAGTTTTAAAGAGAATATTGACTTACTTACCCGGGATAAATCTTTTCTTTTAATCCAAGTAAAACCAGAGGCCTTAATCATCAACGGTAAAAATTTAGAGAAAAGAATTTTATATAAAGATTTAGCTACTTTTTTTCATAGAAAAAAAATTAAAAGCATAAAGATTAAAAAAGAAACTACTTTTCAGGAGTTATCTGAATTTTTACTCAATGTTTCACAAACTGAGAAAAATATTTTATCTAAAGGCGGGATGAAAAAAATATTAAAAGATAAGGGAGTAAAAAACATTGAAGTTGATGAGCTTGACTATTCGCAATTAATAAAAGGAGAAGGTAAAGAAGTAAAAGATGTCTGGAGTTATCTTTTAAGTTCTGAACAAATACAAGATAATAGTAAAGTTGCTAGTAGTAGTTTCGTTGATAAATTTATGGTAACAACAAAAAAATATGGAGTTAAAGAGATATTAGAAGATAAGAAACTATCTAAACAGCTATTTGATTTATTCGCAAAAATTGAAGATAAAGATAATTTTAAAAAGGTTGTTAGAAGTTTAGCCCAATCTATTCTAGATGGTAAGGCATTAGATAATATAACAAATAAAGGGCAACTTAAAAGTTTGTTTTCTTACCTAGATCCGCAAGATTTAGTTCAGTTTTTAACGAAATTTTTACAATCTGAAAAACGTTTTGATCCAGTATCATTTAGGATATTTTCTACTTTATTATCTCCTGATTTTCATAAGGCAGCTGCAAATAAATTGGGCAAAGAAATTAAAAAAGAAAAAAGCAAATTTAATATAGGCCAGATTAAAAATTTGCTTACATCTTTTGATGATAAAAATATTATTTCTATTTATCAAAAAAATCTATCAGTGAATGGTTTTAACAGTGTTAGTAAAGATTTTTTTTCTTTTGATTATAAGCATCTTCACCAAAATTACCGCCTAATCCTTTTAGATCTATTTTTTTATGAGATAAATCCGGCTCGTCTTGAGTTGATTTTAAAAAAAATAAACGCGGAAATCGAAAATGATTTTTTTAAAAATATAGATTTTATTAATAAATTTGCAAAAGTATATATTGAAAAACCAGCAAGTATAAAATTAAAAAGGCTTCAGAGCATAGCAAATAAGATTTGGTTTCAAGCTGAAAAAAACATTTTTGATATAGATGATTTCAGAAAGTTATTTTTTTTAACAAAAATCCTAGATTCAACCACTTTAAATCTTTCTTTTTATTTAGATAAAATTGAAAAAAAGCAGTTTAATCCCCTAGTGTTTAGGCTTTTTTTTAAGTTTTTTCCCCGACAAGCAGATAAAATATATCTAAGAATTAAAAGCAAAACTACTGATTTTAATTTTTTGAAAAAAATTATATCAGATTTAAAGTTAAGTAATAACCAGCTTGCTTTAGAGGTTTTTAAGAACTTATTTCAGTTGGTGCCGGTTCCGGTAAAAATTGATATATTGGATACAATCAAAGGTTACTCTCGGTGTGATCCAGATTTTATTTTACCTTTAACCAATAACCAAAACTTCCATCTTCGTAAAAAATCAATTGAGGTGGGAATAAAATTTCCCCAACTCCATAAACAAATAGCCAAAAACCTTTTTTCTTTACCGAACTATTTTGGCTTGAATTCCAAGACTATTTTGGAGAATTTAGAGATAATCGATCAAAATTATATTTCCCAGGTTAAACTATTTATAGAAAAGCTGGCAAAAGCGAAATTTTTTTGGAATAGGCAAGTAAGAAAAAAAGCTAAACAAATATTAGAGAGCCATTTATAAAATATAAATAGGCCGTTAAAAAGATGAAAGAAAAAATTGAAAAATTTTTAAAAAGTTTATCTTCTTGTTTTCAATTGATACAGATGTATGGGGGGAATCATCCAGAATTTGAGAAATCTCTCTTGCAACTATACCAAGAGTTAAAACAGATATTAGAAGATCAAGATCAAATAACTATAGCACTAGTGGCTGGGGAGCTAACAAGCGGAGAACATATTTTTTTTGATTTAACTAAAAAATTGACAACTTTAATCAATAAATTAAAAAATAAAGGTATTGAAAAAATAACTTTTAAAGAGAGCGTTGAAAAATATGAGTTAGAAAATCTTTTTTTATTTTTTCTGACTCCAAAAAAAGAAAGCGAAGGAATTGATAATTACTTTAAGCTACATCAAATAAAGAATATTCAAATCGGCAAAATAAAAGGGTTTGGTCCCAAAAAGAACAAAAATGAAAAAATTTCTTTTAAAGAACCTTTTGGCCGGCTATACGCAGAGTCTGTGGATAACTTAACGTCTTCTTTAGGTGATTTTATCCAAAAACAGTTATTGGATTTTACAAAATTTGGGTCAGTTGTAAACAATCTGATGCAAGGGATTGGTTACCACTATCAGGAGATATTAAAATTATCTAGGTTAAAAGGCAAAGATGCCGTTACTTTTTCTCATCTTTTAAATGTTTCTTTTTTGTCGATACATTTTGCTAAATTTTTAGGTTTTACTGATTCTGAGGCCAAAGAGATCGGCCTGGCTTCTCTTTTTCATGATATTGGCAAGCTTTATATTTCAAATAAAATACTTAAAGGGGGAGAACTTATCGATAAAGAATTTGAAGAAATTAAAAGCCACTCACTTTTAGGTGCAGAAATTCTTCTTAATTTTGTTGATAAGATAGGAGAATTGCCGCTGGTGGTTGCTCTTGAGCATCATCTAAAGTTTAATTCAGGAGGTTATCCTCGATTAAAATTCCCTCGGCGCCTTCATCTTATATCAATGTTAGTTTCACTTTGTGATGTCTACGATGCTTTAAGCCAAAGGCGTAGTTATAAAAATAGTTTTCCTCCTGAGCGAATTTATAAGATTATGGAAGAAGGCAGAGGCTCACAGTTTCATCCTGTACTTTTTGATAATTTTTTTAAATTTATTGGAGTTTGGCCAAATGGAACAGTTGTTGTATTAAGTAATGATAAGGTTGCTCGGGTTAAGAGTCAAAATCCCGATGATATTTTTTCTCCTGAGGTCGAGATAGTTTCTGATTCTTCGCATAAACTCATCAATATAGGAAAAAATGGACTAGATCTAAAGATCAAAAAATCTCTCAATCCCTATAAAGAAGGAGGAAAGTATTTAAATTCATAGGGGTTATCCTTTATGAACTATTTACCCACCTAACCTTTTATGATATAGTTAATCAATAAAACTATGATTAAAAAACCAATAATTCATATTTTTCATATTTCTGATTTTGGTGGGCACAGCCAAGCTGCCTTAAACATTAAAGAGGCCATTTTAGCTAAAGATAACAATGCTAAAGTTGTAAATTTAAATAGTTTCCAGTATTTCTATCCTCGTACAGAAAAAGTAGTGGATGCTATTTATAAACTAGTAATTAAACAAATTCCTTCTCTTTGGGGCAAAGCTTATGACCATGAAACAGTAGTTAAGCGCCTCAGGCCTTGGCATAAAGTTGTTAATCATATTTGTTTTCCCAAATTACGTAAATATATAAAGTTTGAAAAACCAAATTGTTTTATTACCACTCAAGCTTTTCCTTGTGGAATAATTGCTGATTATAAAAAAAAGCATAAGCCAGACATACCCTTAATTGCTGTAGTTACTGATTTTCATCCGCATCGTTTTTGGGTGCATTCATCTGTTGATCATTATGTAGTTGCTTCAGACGAAGCAAAAAATACATTAGTTAAAGAAGGTGTAGCCGAAGATAAGGTATCAGTTTTTGGAATCCCTATATCTATCAAGTTTATTAAAAGCTCTTTTGACAGTGAGCCTATAGAAAAATTAGGCCTTTCTTCTCAGCGAAAATCAGTTCTAGTTATGGGGGGTGGCTTAGGTATCGGGCCAATTGAAAAAATTGTAAGAAATCTTGATCAATTAAACCATGATTTTCAACTAATTGTAGTCTGTGGTAAAAACAGATTTCTTTACCGCAAATTAGAAAAAATAAAAAATAAAATAAAAAAACCACTATTTATTTTTAGCTATGTGGAATATGTAGATAAAATTATGGATTTTTCTGACATTATTATTACTAAAGCCGGTGGGATTACTGTATCTGAGGCTTTAGCAAAAAGAATAGCAATAATAATTACAAACCCCATCCCCGGCCAAGAAGAGTTGAACGTTGATTTTTTAATTAGGCGCAATGCAATTATAAAAGCAGATGGCTTTAAACAAATAAATAAAAATGTAGCTAGCTTAATTGAAAATTCCGATAAGCTGAGATTTTTTAAAAAAAATGCTGAAGAAAATTCCCAGGGAAACTCTTCAGCCAAAATTGCTGACTTAATCTTTAAATTTATTAACTGATGTACTATCTCTTTATCTTAGGAAAAATAATCGCTTTAGCCGGGCCGCGGGCGGTTTCTTATCGAATTGCTAAGTTTTTTGCTTTACTTCATTGCTGCTTTTCCAAGAAAGATAGGGAGGCAGTCCTTTATAATTTAGGACCTTTGGTCAGACAAAGACAAAGAAAAAAAAAGGTGGCAAAAAAGGTTTTTATTAACTTTGCCTACTATCTTACTGATTTTTTTCGTTATTCAAGATTGACCAAAAAGTTTATTAAAAAATACGTTAGTTTTGGAGGCCTAGATTTAGTTGATAAAATAGTCAAGGAAAAAAGAGGAGCGATACTGCTTACCGCTCATTTAGGTAACTATGAATTAGGCGGGGCGGTTATGTCGTTGCTTGGCTATCCTCTATCAGTTGTTGCATTGCCGCATCTTGACCTGCGTACTAATATTTTTTTTAACCGGCAACGCAAGAGGGTGGGTATAGATGTTATTCCTACTGGAGTTGCAATAAAAAAAACCATCAAAGCTTTGAATCAAGGAAGGCTTTTGGCCTTACTTGGTGATAGGGATTTTTCACATTCCGGGAGGCGGCAAAAAGTCTTTTCGCGTTTTGCAGAAATTCCGCGGGGAGTGGCTTTTTTTGCAAAAAAGACCGCTGCAGCAGTAGTCCCTACTTTTTTTGTCCGAGAAAACAAATATCATTACCGGCTTATCTTTGAAAATGAGATTGAGTATGATCGGGAAAATGAAAATGTTGAAGAAGATATACTTCAAAAATATGTAGCTGTATTAGAAAAATACTTAAAAAAATATCCCGACCAATGGTATTTATTCCAAAAATACTGGCAATAAAATTTGGTTAATTGGTGAGTGGTTAATTGGTGAGTAGAAATGCAATATAGTTTTGAAAATTTAGAAGTATACAAAGAAGCCCGTGAGTTTAGAAAGGAAATGTATAAACTAATTAAAGAATTACCTGCTAAAGAAAAATATAATCTTGTAAGCCAAATAAGAAGGGCTTCACTCTCTTTAACTAATTGCATAGCAGAAGGCCACGGCCGTTACCATTATCAGGAAAATATTCAATTTTTACGTCAATCTAGGGGTTCATTGGAAGAATTAATTGATGATTTAAACACTTGTATTGATGAACAATATCTGGAAGAACCTAGATTAAATAAATTAAAAGAAAAAGCTTATGAAGTCTTAAAGAAACTCAATGGCTACATCAAATATTTACGCAGTCAAAAAAATAAAAATTAGGTAGATAGCAATAATTTGATATAATCCTTATTAACCAATTAACCAATTAACCAATTAACCAATTAACCAATTAACCAATTAACCAATTAACCAATTAACCAATTAACCAAGCATGCAAATTTGGGCCATAATTCCCGCTTACAATGAAGCTGATGATTTGGGTGAGTTTCTCACTAAAATAAAAGAGAAAAACTTATCGATTTTGGTGGTTGATGATGGCTCAACTGACAATAGTTATCAAGTGGCTAAAAGAGAGGCTGATCTGGTAATCAAAAATCAAACCAATTTTGGTAAAGGCCTGGCTTTACGCAAAGGCATAGATTATTTAATTAATAATAAATATTTTGACTATCTGATTACCATGGATGCGGATGGCCAGCATAGCCCAGATGATTTAGATAAGTTTATCGGTGAAACTAAGCAGGGGAGCTTATTTGTGATTGGAAATAGAATGGAAAATCCTGATCAGATGCCAAAAACAAGGATTATCACTAATTATTTTATGTCTTGGTTGATCTCAAAAATAGCCGGTCAATCTATCCCTGATTCCCAGTGTGGTTATCGTTTGATCAAAAGAGAAGTTATAGAAAATCTAACTATAAAAACAAAAAAATTCGAGATAGAGTCAGAAATGTTAATCAATGCTTCAAAATTAGGCTATCCAATAAGAAGTATTCCGATTAAAAGTATCTATTACAAAAATGTATCCAGTAAAATAAAACCAATTTCGGATAGTTTCCGTTTTATTAAATTTATTTTAAGGTTAAAAGATGGATAAAAAAGACTTTAAACTTCTAAGACAAAAAATGGTTTCTGGTCAATTGGCAAGCAGGGGCATTGATGATCCCAAAGTTTTACAAGCTTTTCGAGAAGTTCCTCGAGAAATATTTGTTCCCGAAGCAATGCAAGAATTTGCTTATCAGGATAGCCCTCTTTCGATTGGAGGAGGCCAAACGATTTCACAACCTTACATTGTGGCACTAATGACTAAGTTGCTAGAAGTAAAATCTGGTGATAAGATTTTAGAGGTTGGAACTGGATCTGGTTATCAAGCAGCAATTTTATTAAATATGGGTGCTGAAGTTTATGGGGTAGAAAGACATTTAAATTTAGGCCAGGAAGCAAAAGAAAAAATTAAAGCCTTAGGATATGCTATAGAAGTAAAAATTGGCGATGGCACTTTAGGTTGGAATAAGTTTGCGCCTTATCATAAAATCGTAGTTACCGCAGCTGCACCAAAACTACCGCAAAGTTTATTCGAACAACTTGCCGTAGGGGGAAGGTTAGTAGTTCCGGTAGGATCGCGTTTTAGCCAAGAATTAACCGTCGTTGTCAAAAAAGGAAAAAATGAACTTAGTTCCCAGGCAGTTTGTGGTTGTGTGTTTGTGCCCTTAATTGGCCAAGAAGGTTGGGATGAGTCTGGATAACTTATTTTTATTGATCAAGGAAGAACTAATCGTGGTAGGGGTTGCAACCTTGCCCATTTTTGAACTAAGGGGCTCAATCCCTTTAGGGGTTAGTTTTGGTTTATCTATTTATAAAGTTTATTTTTTATCCGTACTGGGTAATTTAATTCCGGTTTTGCCTTTACTTTTATTTTTTAAATTTTTCTTTCATAAGTTAGAAAAGGTAAAATTTGTAGGAAAGTTTTTTTCTTGGTGGTTCAGGCGAGTAGAGAAAAAGTCCGAAAGTGTAAAAAAATGGGGCTTTTGGGGCCTAGTTCTTTTGGTTGCGATCCCGCTTCCTGTAACTGGTGCCTGGACGGGTACCGTAGCTGCTAATCTTCTAGAAATAAAAACAAAAAAAGCATTTCTTGCGATATTGATTGGGGTCTTAATTGCGGGATTAGTTGTGAGCTCGGTAGTAAAAGGGATAATTAGTACACATCTTTTTATTCGTTCCTTATAGTGATTTGGCTTAAAAAAAAGGTTGACGCGGATAAAAAAAAAGGATAGAATTAATAAAGTTAAATATTTTTATACTTTTATATTTCAAAAAAAGGTGGCTTTGGTTTGGAACATAGTGAAGATAGTTCTTTTTTAGCTTAAATAAAAAATCGTTTTTTCTTTTTTTTAGCATCCTTGCTTTATTCTTATCTTTTCATTTTAATCTTAATGCTTTTGCTGACACAGCGGATAAAAATAATTCTCAAGAACAACTTCAAATCTTACGGCAAAAACAGCAAACAGTAAACGATCTTTACCATCAGGCTAAATCTGCTTATGCAGAACAAAACTTTGACCAGGCCGAAAACCTTTTCAACCAAATCTTAAAAATTGACCCTCTTCATAGAAGTGCAGCTATCTATCTTGATCAATATATCCCGAACAAAAAACAACAATTAAAGGAAGCAGCCCAACGCGAAAAAGAAAGACAGCAGCGGATCGCCCAAGAAAAGGCCGAACGAGAAGCTCGCCAAAAAAGATTAGCCGCAGAGCGTAAAGCCAGAGAAAAACAACAAGCTGCCGAACGAGCCAAGCAAGAAAAAATTAACAACTTTTACAATCAGGCTAAAGTTGCTTATTCCGAGGAAAACTTTGATCAGGCCGAAAACCTTTTCAAGCAAGTCCTAGAAATAGATCCTGAACACAGCGGAGCAGAAACTTACCTTAATAACTATATACCGAATAAAAAACAGCAACTTAAAGCAGCCGCCCAACGCGAAAAAGAAAGACAGCAGCGGA
>JAIPHU010000001.1 GCA_021735045.1 Candidatus Omnitrophota bacterium
ACAAGCCCTTGACGTTTGGTTGTCCAAACCAAATGTCAAGGGCGGCACAAACTACAGGTTCTTCTTTTTGCATTGGTGTATTGTATTTGGTAAAATTATTGGTATAATATGGTTTGCCTTAAGCACGAATGGGCAACCACGTTCGCTAAACCAACGACAGGGAAGTTTGCTTTTTGAAAAATTTGGAGAGGTTTAACCTCTCCAAGCAGGAACTAAGTTTAAAAAGTCCCTTGGAAAAACTTGAATGTGAATATTATCTATGATATCTTATTGGAGATAATGAGAAAAATAGATATAACTAAGAGTGTAATAATCCTCTGTTGCTTGCTCCCATTTTTTTTACTTACCAATTTATGGGGGTTGGCATCTGAGAAAAAAACAAAATCTGCTGAAGAACCTACTATCTTAATCGCCCAAGATGGAAGTTGTCCAGAGTTTAAAGAGATCGGAGAAAAAACAAAAAAAGCATTAATCCAGCTTAGAGATACCGAGAAAAAAGTTATTTTTAAATCTCCCCCTAAACTTAATGCCCAGTGGAATCCCGCCAAGTTAAAAGAAGTCCTAAATTCGGCACTAAAATATAAAGATATTGATTTAATTTTGCTTCAGGGGGTTTTATTGACTAAGGCCGCTGCCAGAAGCAAAATAGATTTTCAGAAACCTGTTTTAAGTAGTTTAATACATGATCCCGAGATAGTCGGTTTAGCTTATAATAAGAAAGGTTTTTCTAGCAAAAATAATTTTATCTTTCTGGCACTTCCCGGCCAGTTTAAAAAAGATATGGCAAAGTTTAAGAAGTTAGTTAATTTTAAAAAACTCTCTGTAATTTTCGATGCACTATTATTAAAGACTTTTCCAGACATAGAAAAAAATATAAAACAGCAAGCCAAAAAAATGGGGTTTAGGGTAAAAATTATTCCTGTAGCCCATAAAGCTCGGCCTGCGCTGAAGAAATTAAGCAATAAAACCGAAGCAGTTTATCTTACTCCTGTTTCTAATATGGGAAAAGAGCAATGGCAAAAATTGATTAAGGGAATTAATCAGAAAAAAATCCCTTCCTTTTCTTTGTTGGGAAAAACCGACGTTGAGCGCGGAGTCTTGGCGGGGTTGCTTCCGGATATGTCGGATATTTTTCCTCGTTGGAAAGCTTTAGCGATCTCACGTGTTTTAGACGGAACTTCGCCCGATAAAATTCCGGTAAAAATGGAGTTGGATATTCAACTTTCTTTTAACCAGAAAACTGCAGAAAAAATCGGTTTTAATATTCCTTTAGGCCTTGGAAGTAGAATTGAGGCAGAAACTGTCGGAGATGAAGGTGGAAAATCAAAAAGGGGTGATAAATTAGAAGAAGAAAAAATAGAAAAAGATTTGATCAGGCCGTTTCTTAAACCAAAGAAAGGCGCGCGCCTTTCTTACCAGCAAGCAATAAAATTGGCCTTGCAACATAATATAGATTTAGATGTTAACCGCAAAGACTTGAGAATATCCCGAGAGAATCGAAATCAATTGTTGACTGATCTTTTTCCCCAGATTGCAGCTACAGCTGGTTATAAAAGAGTTGATTATAATCAAGCAGATATATCCGAAGGGTTTGTTCCGGAATATAGTTCTACTGCAGGTGCATCAGCTTCTCAGATAATTTTTAATGATCCTATTTGGTCGGCTTACCGTTCTGCTTCTTGGATAGTAGAGAAGCGACGGATGGAATTAGAATCGCTCCGGCTTGATATTCAGCATTTAACAGAGACTCTTTTCCTTGATTGCCTGACGGCCCGTTCTGTTTTAGAGGTTGATCGAGGTAATCATGACCTTTCCCGTAAAAATCTAGAAGTTGCACAAACTCGCATGGAAATTGGAGTATCTGGCCCAGATGAGGTTGATCGGTGGAGGTCTCGGCTTGCCCGAGAAGAAGTTTCTCTGCTTCAAGACTATAATACTTTTCGGGATTTTATTATTGACCTAAACAGGGTAATAGGAGTCAATCAGGATTCGAGATGGAAGTTTCAAGACATTGTCAGGGGAAAATTAGATTCAGGGTTTAGCCCAGAATCCTTTGGAAAATTTCTTTCGGACCAGCACGCTCTGGCAGTTCTTAAAGACTTTGCTTTTAAGACTGCCCTTGCCCATTCACCGGAGATGAAAGCAGTAAAAAAAGCTATCACTGCTGAAAAAATTATGCTTGCTCAGGCTAAACGGAGTTTTATTATGCCTGAGGTATCGGCTTTTTTTGATTACGATTATACAATCGACCAACATTATGTGGGAGCCGGCAGTACTACCGGCCCTTCTGACGATGAAAACCATTGGCAGTTAGGGCTTAAGGCAACTATTCCTATCTTTTCAGGAGGCGGCAATATTGTTGATATTGAAAAAAGAGAAGCTAAGGTTGAGCGGTTTAAAGATCTTTACAATCGAGCTCTTCAGCAAGTAGAAAAGCGGGTAAAAACAGCAGTAGTTGAGTTGGAAACAACTTGGCCCCAAATTGAATTTTCTAAAACAGCTGCGAAGATGGCAGAAAAAAATTTAAAGATAATAAAAGATAAATATTCTGACGGTACTGCTTCTATTCTTCGCTTGCTGGATGCCCAAACTAATGCTCAAACTCAGAATCGGTTGGTAGTGCTGGCTAATTATCGATACCAGAAGGCAGTTACAGATTTTCTCCGGGCTATTTGCTGGCGGTCATTTGTCGAATCCCGAGCCCACCAGGCTTTTTGGTTTAAGAAGCTTAAAGAAAGGATAAATAAGGAGCGTAAATAATGAATATTTTTAAAAAGAAAAGTGGGTCTATAACCCTGATTGTAGGAATAACTATTTTAGTTGTCATTACAATAATTGGATGCGGAGGCAAAAAATCAAAAAAGAAATCAAAATCTTCCCCAGCTAAAGATACAACATCTCAAGCTGTTAAATTGGTAAAGGTGCAGCTACCTTCATCAACTGAAACACGAAGTGTTCCGGGTAAAACATTAGCTGTTACTGAAACAGAACTTTCTTTCCGGGTTTCGGGGCAAATTGAAGAGCTTCCTGTAAAAATTGGCCAAAAAGTTAAAAAAGGAGCAACTATTGCAAGGGTCAGTTCCAACAAATATAAATTTGGCCTTGATGAAGCTAAAGCTGATTTAAAAAGTGCTCAAGCCAGATTGATAAATGTAAAACGCAGGTATCAAAGGGACCAGGAACTGTGGGCTAATGAGGATATTGATGCCGATACTCTTGATGCCTCAAGAGCTGCTTATGAATCTCTAAAAGATAAAGTTGATGAGCTTAAGGCTCGAGTTTTAGAAACCAAAAATAGGTTGGGATATACCACACTTAAAGCGCCTTTTACCGGAGAAATTGTAGATAAGCATGTTGATAAATTCGATTTAGTAAAGATAGGAGAACCGATTGTGGATTTGATTGATAGTACAAGCTTTGAGGTAAAAGCGTATCTGCCGGAGAAACTTTTTTTAAAAAAGAAACAGTTTAAAAAATTTAGATGCCTTTTTTCTGAATATCCTGATAAGTTTTATGAAGCTAAACTAAAAGGTATTGGCCATAAAGCCCTTTCTCCCACCTTAACTTATCCGTTGGTGGTTACGCTTGTGCCCGAGAAAGATCTTCAAATTTATCCAGGAATGGAGGTAGAGGTGTTAATTACTATTGACCGCAGGAAAGAAAAAAAAGTTTTCAAACTTCCTTCTTCAGCGGTGGTTTCTGGTTCTGGTAAGCAAAAGTTGGTTTGGGTTTACAATAAAAAAAGCGGTACGGTTTCAAAGCGGCCGATAGTAGTGGGGCAGTTGAGGTCTTCAGGGATTGAAATAACTAAGGGTTTAGAAGGAGGAGAGTTAGTGGTAGCTGCCGGAGGAAACTATCTTCATCAGGGCCAAAAAGTACAACCGGTTTCAAAAAAATTTAAATAGATATCGTGAAAATTACAGATTTAAGTTTAAAGAATAAAAAGACAGTAATGATCATCTCAGTAATTGTGTTACTGGGAGGTTTAATTTCTTATTTTTCCTTGGGTAAACTTAAAAATCCTACCTTTTCAATTGCTACAGCATTGGTAGTAACTGAATATCCGGGGGCTTCTCCGACTGAGGTTGAAAAGCAGGTTACCGAACCACTGGAGCAAGCTATTCAGCGAATGGGGAGTTTAAAAAGCGTTAAATCGGAATCTCGAGCCGAACTTTCCACTATCTTTGTTAAGATGAAGTCTTTTTATTCCGGAAAAGAGCTAAAGCAAATCTGGAATGAATTAAGGGAAAGAGTCGGTGATGCTCAAGCCTATCTTCCTTCGGGAGCACGCCGTTCCTTGGTAGTTGATCATTTTGGCCGAACCTATGGGGTGTTTCTAGCTTTAACCGGTGAGGGGTTTTCTTATCCTGAATTAAAAAAATACGCAAAGTTTATTCAGAAGAAACTCAAGCGTTGTAAAGACGTAGCCGGCGTTACGCTTTTTGGCATTCAGGAGGAGATGGTTCAAGTAGAAATTTCCCGTCAGCGATTAGCAGAAATAGGCATTAACCCTGACCAAATTATAAGGATTCTCCAAGAGCAAAACAAAGTTGTACCTTCGGGTTATTTAACTTCCGGGGGAGAGAAAATAAGAGCAACAACTACCGGAGTTTTTACTAGCCTTGATGATATTAAGAATTTAATAGTTAAGGGGGAAAAAAGCAATCAATTGGTTTTGCTTAAGGATATAGCCGAACTTCGGAAAATTACTGTAGAACCTCCCCAGGCAGTTATGCGGTTTAATGGTAAAAAGGCTATTGGGATTGGAGTATCTACAGTATCAGGAGGAAACACGATTGTGGTTGGGGATGCTGTTGAAGCTGAAATTGATGAGTTGACCTCTCAGCTTCCTGCTGGTCTTAAAATTAATACTATTAATTTTCAGTCGAAAAGTGTAAAAAAGTCAATTAATAATTTTCTGCTGGCGTTAATTGAAGCCATAATCATTGTGATGGCGGTACTTTTTGTATCTTTAGGTTTTCGCAGTGGGTTGGTTATTACCAACGGTCTTCTTTTTAATATAGCTGCTTTGATCATCATCATGCTGATGTTAGGGGTCAATCTGCAAAATGTATCAATTGCTGCTCTAATTATTGCTTTAGGGATGATGGTCGACGACTCTGTGGTTGTCAGCGATAATATCTTAGAAAGGCTCCGGGCAGATGGCAGCAGTCGTGATACTGCAGGAAGGGAAGCGGCCCAAGCTACCGGTTTTGCACAATTTATTGCTACTTTTATCGCTATTTGTTCATTCCTTCCTATTTATTTAGCAAAAAGCTCTACGGGGCAATTTTGCGAATCGCTTTTTTTGGTAGTGGCTATTGCTCTTTCGGTTAGCTGGCTACAAGCGATGACAGTGGTTCCGGTAATTGGCGGTTACTTATTTAAAGTAAAGAAGAAAGCTAAAAAGGCTAAAGCTTATTCTGGCCGTTTTTATCAGAAATACCGGCAAATTTTACGATATTGGCTTAAGCGCCGGTGGCCTTTGATGCTGATTATGTTAGGGCTTTTGCTGATAGCTAGTTATGGTTTTGATTTTATGAAGACACAGTTTTTCCCAAAAGCTGTACGGCCTCAATTTCAGGTTAACTATTGGCTTCCCGAAGGAAGTTCGATAGAAAAAACTTCTCAGGACTTAAAAAAAATAGAAAAATATATTTTAACATTAAACGGTGTAAAATCAGTTGCCACATCAGTTGGATCTGGCCCGCCTCGTTTTATGTTGGCTTTTACTCCTGAACAGCCCAACCCCAGCTACGGCTGTATGATTGTTAATACCGAAACAGCCCAAGATGTACCTGGGATCATTAAAAAAGTTGATTCTTACCTTGATAAGCACTTTCCTCAGGCTGAGCCGGTGATCTGTAGGTTTTCTACTAATGGTGGCCCTAATATTGGTATTCATGCTCGTATTTTTGGCCCTGATCCTGAGGTTCTTTGTAAGTTTTCTGCTCAGGCTGAAGCAATCATGAGAGAAGAAGGGGGCCAGGAGATACGCAATAATTGGCGACAGAAAGTTAAAGTGTGGGTTCCAAAATATAGTCAACCTCGAGGCAGTCTTTCTGGAATTAATCGAGAAGACATTGGACAATCACTTCTTACCTACAGCCAAGGTTTTCCGATTGGCATTTATCGGGAAGGGCATAATTTGCTTCCAATTAAGATAAGGTTTCCTAAAAAGGATCGAAATAATAACAGTAATTTGGCGACAGTTCCAGTTTGGGGAGAGCAAGGAAGAAATAGTGTTCCTTTAGGAGCTGTAGTAAATAGTGCTGAACTTAAGTTGGAAAATCCGGTAATTCATCGGCTACACCGTTTTCGATATATCAGTGCCATGTGCAATCCACCGGAGGGCGGAACTATCAACGATTTTCAAAAAAAGCTTAAAAAACGGTTTGAGAAAGAACTTTCGTTGCCTGATGGATATTGGTTAGAATGGGGCGGTTTGTATAAGCTTATGAAAAGTTCTAACAAGAGTGTGTCTGTTAAAGTTCCAATAGCTTTGATTCTTATGTTGATTGGAATTATTATTCTTTTTGACGGCTTGATTCAGCCTCTGATGATTATTCTTACCTTACCTCTTTCAATTATTGGAATTTCGTTTGGTATGGTTATTTTTCAAAAACCCTTTAATTTTTTGGCTACGATGGGTTTTTATTGTTTGCTTGGAATTATGATTCGAAACGGGGTGATTTTAGTTCAGGAAATCGATCGTACGATTAAAAAACAAGATGATCCTTATCAATCTGTAGTTGAAGCTTCGGTAACTCGAATTCGGCCAGTATTGATCACTGCTTTTTGTACCAGTTTGGGGATGATTCCGTTGATTTCGGATGTACTTTTTGGTTCTATGGCGATTACAATTATTTCCGGTTTACTTTTTGCTACCATTATTACTCTAGTTTATCTCCCGGTGCTCTATGCTTTACTGCATCGGATATATCCAAAACAAAAAACAAATCGTTAATCAGTATTTTTTCTTTTTTCTCTTCGGGAGATATAAAGATTTATTAGGTAGGCTACATAAAAGACAAGGTAAAAGCGTCCGATTAACCCTTCGAGGATTGTTAAAGTTTGGGCCATACTCGAAATTGGCACTATGTCACCGAAGCCAATAGTTAAAAGAGAGATAAAACTATAGTAAAAAAGTAACCCATAAAATCCTATTAACTCGGGGTGACGGCCATGGACTCCAAAATTAAAAGAACCCGGAGATATTAGTTCCAGATTGACAAAAAGGCTAGCCCATAAAACTCCGATCAGAATATAAACACATAATCCTCCCATTACGGTATCGGCACTTATTTGCTTTTGCTGGGACAGATTTCTAATAATTAGTCCGGTTATAAGTAAAAGGTATAAGCTGGAAAGTCCAGTGGCAGCTATCAAAATAAACTTTTGATTAATAAAATAACTGGTGAATTCTCCCAAAATGGATGCTGCTCCTAAAATTATTGCTAATTTAAAGAAACGGCTGCGCCGGATGCTGTAGGCAGCAGCTGCTAGAAAAAGATAATAGAGGATATCTCCTATATAACCAGCTGCCAAAGTATTTTCAAAAAGGGGATTAGCCAGCATTAGAAGGAGAAAAATTCCCAGCAGAATAGCAAAACGATGAGTATCTGTTGCAATGCGAAAAAAATCGGATTTCATAATTTGTTTTTATTATACCAAAAAAATAACTATTATAAAGCGAACTTTTATTGAAGCGAAGATAAATTAGGGTTAAATAAAGTTTTTATGCCTAAACTGATACTTAGAAAGCAAAGACAGGCGATGTAAGCTATAGGTTTTTTTGCATTGATCTATTGTATTTGGTAATATTATTGATATAATATGATTTATCTTCAGTAACCAATTAACCAATTTATGAATAAAACAACAGCAATTATATTAGCAGCCGGCAAAGGCAAAAGGATGAAAAGTTCTTTGCCTAAAGTCTTAAGGAAGGTTTGCGGCCAGTCGCTTATCTACTATGTTCTAAAACAACTATCGAAAATTAAAACTATTAAGCAGATTGTTATAGTGGTAGGTTATAAAGGCGATTTAGTAAAAAAAGAAGTAGAAGCTCTATCATCTGGCCAACTAAAGAACTTATCCGGAAAAATAAAATTTGTCAATCAAACTAAAATGTGGGGAACAGCTGATGCGGTTAAAGTTGCTTTAAGCAAAGTAAAAAATAAAGAAGCTTTAGTTACTTGCGGGGATAATCCTCTGATTCGTTCTGCTACTCTTTCTAAATTTATGTCTTATTCTAGAAGAAATAATCTTGATTGCTGTATTCTTACTTCAACTATAGATAAGAAAAATCAATTGGGAATGATTATGTATGACAGTCAAGGTAAAGTGCAAGCAATAAAGGAAAAACTTTCGCCAAAAGGAAAGGCAAAAAATTTTATAAGTAGGGGTGAAGTGAATAGCGGGACCTATTATTTTTCTAAAAAAGAACTTTCAAAAAATATAGGGAAAATAAAGCGAAATAAACTCAAAAAAGAGTATTTTTTAACTGATATAATTAAAATTTTAGCCAATCAGGGTAGGAGAATAAAAACTTATTTAGCCAAAGATTCGTCAGAAGTGGCGGGAATAAATAATCTTTTTGAGCTTCAATTTGCGGAAAAAGTAGTTAAAACTAGGGTTATTAGTCGATTAACAGAAAAAGGAGTAGTAGTAGTTGACCCCAGTACAACTATAGTTCAAGAATCAGTAAAAATTGGGAAAAACACAACAATTTACCCCTTTACCTTTATTGAGAAAGGTGCTATAATTGGCAGCAATTGTTCGCTTGGGCCCTTTGTCCATATTCGAGCCGGAACACGGATCAGAGATGGTGTTAAGGCAGGTAATTTCTTAGAGATTAATCGTTCTCAACTAGGTAAAGGCGTAACAGCTAAACATTTTGGTTATCTTGGTGATACTGTGGTCTCCGATAATGTTAATATCGGAGCCGGTACTGTTGTAGCTAACTACGACGGTAGACGAAAGCATAAAACCTATATCAAAGAAAATTCATTTATTGGCTGCGATACAGTTTTGGTTGCTCCGGTAACTATTGGAAAAAATTCAAAAACTGGGGCGGGTTCTGTAGTCACTAAAAATGTTAAAGAGAAAGAAGTTGTAATTGGGGTTCCGGCTCACCTTTTAAAAGCTAAGGAGTAAACATGGATAAGTTAGTAGTTTTTGGTGGTAGTGCTAATAGTCCTTTGGCTGAGAAAATTTGTAAAAATTTAAATACAGAACCAGCTAAGGCGCAAATTTCACGTTTTAGTGACGGTGAGGTACGGGTTCAGCTAAAAGAAAATGTAAGAGGAAAAGATGTTTTTTTAATTCAATCAACTTGTCCGCCGGTTAATGAAAATTTAATGGAATTGTTGGTTATGCTTGATGCCACCAGGCGCGCTTCAGCTCAAAGGATAACAGCTGTAATTCCTTATTTTGGTTATGCTCGTCAAGATAGAAAAGATAGGCCCAGAGTACCAATTACTGCAAAGTTAGTGGCTAATATTTTAGCAAGTTCTGGGGCCGATAGGGTATTAACTTTAGATTTACATGCTGGCCAGATCCAGGGTTTTTTTGATATTCCCTTGGATCACCTATATGCAATTAATGTTTTTTTCGAATATTTTAAAAAAAACAAAATAAAGGATTTAGTAATTGTTTCTCCAGATGTAGGTGGAATTAAGATGGCTAGAGCTTATGCCAAGCGCTTTAGTGCAGATTTGGCAATTGTGGATAAAAGGCGCAAATCGCCTGAGTCAACTGAAGTAATGCATATTTTAGGTAATGTTGCCGGTAAAAACGTATTGTTGGTAGATGATATAATCGCAACTGGTTCATCACTAGTTAATGGGGCAGCTGCATTAAAGAAGCAAGGAGCTAAGAATATCTTTGCTGCTATAAGTCATGGAATTCTATCTAATAATGCAACTGATAAATTAAAAGATTCTGACATAGACTCATTGGTTATAACTGATTCAATTCCTTTAGGAGAAGATAAAAAAAGAGATAAAATAAAAGTTGTTTCTGTGGATAATCTTTTTGCAGAAGCTATTAAAAGAATTCATTTTGAAAAATCGATAAGCGTTCTTTTTGATTCAATAGGAGGATAAGATGGAGAGAGCCAAAATAGAGGTAAAAAAACGTACCGATAAAGGCAAGCAAGCCGTTAAACGGTTAAGAGCAGAGGGTTCTATCCCAGCCATAGTGTATGGTAAAGATATAAGTTCTGCAGTTACTGTTTCTTCAGAAGGATTTAAAACTTTAAGAGATATGCATTTTTCTGAGAGTACCGTTATAGATTTGTTTATTTCAGGGGAGAAGAAATCAGAATCAATCCCGGTATTGATTAAAGATGTTCAATACCATCCTTTAACCGACAAAGTTATTCACATAGATTTACTCCAGGTGTCTTTGAAAGAAAAGATTACAGTTCATATTCCGGTTGTTTTAAAAGGAGAGGCAAAAGGAAAAGAAGAGGGTGCTGTACTTGAACAAATATTAAGAGAGATAGAGGTAGAAGGCCTGCCTTTAAGTATTCCGGAAGATATTGAAGTTGATATATCCGGCCTGGAGATAGGGCATTCACTTCATGTTGCTGATCTTCAGCCTCCTGCTGATATTGCAATTGTAACCGAGCCTGAATCAACCGTTGCAACCTTGGTGGTTAAAAAAGAAGAGGAAGAAGAGGAAGAGGAGTTGGCAGAAGAAGCGCCTACAGAGCCTGAAGTCATAAAAGAAAAGAAGGAAGGCGAAGAGCCGGCTGAGGCAAAAGAAGATAAAGAAGCAGAGAAGCCAGAAGCAAAGAAAGAAGAAGGTAAAAAAGAATAAAGTTGAAAATTATAGTTGGACTCGGTAATCCCGGTAAGAAATATTCTGAGAATAGGCATAATATAGGTTTTAAAGTAGTTGATCAGTTAGCTTGTAAATATAAAGTAAAATTAAAACGGACTATTCGCCAAAAAGCTTGGCTGGGTGAACTAAAAATAGATTTCGATAGTTTTTTGCTGGTTAAGCCTAAAACTTATATGAATAATTCTGGTCTTTGTGTGGGCAGAGTTTTGGCGAAATACAAAGTTCCAAGACAAGATTTGTTAGTTGTTTATGATGATGTTGATCTAAATTTGGGAACTTTACGGATTAAAAAAAGTGGTTCTTCAGGGGGCCATAAAGGGATAGCCTCGATTATTGACATTTTAGGAACAAAAGAAATCAATCGTTTAAGGGTTGGAGTTGGCCGGCCAACTTTTGGTAGAGGTGGCCCTAACCGGCCTCTTACTGATTTTGTTTTATCTAACTTTTCAAGTGAAGAAAAAAAACAGCTTAAAGAAGTTATTAAAGAGGCGGCAGAAATTTCATTGAAATGGTTTGAGGATAGACAAGAAAAAACTATTAAAATTAGTTAATTGATATCAACGAATTACAAATCAGTTACGAATATACGGATAAATATTTATAGAATTCGTAAATTAGTATGGATTCGTATGTTCGTTGATGGTAGAAAGTGACAAAAACGGAGGAAATATGGAGCGCAATTATGAATGCATGCTTATTTTAAGACCTGACTTACCAGAACCAGATAGAGAAAAAATTGCCGGTGAGATCGGGAAAAAAATTGAAGAGTTAAAGGGGCAAGTAAAGAAGTCTGTGCTATGGCGGAGTTTAAGAGACTTTCATTATTTTTTAAGAAGTAAAGGAGCCGAACGGACGAAATACTATAAGGGTTCTTATTGGTTGATTGAGTTTTTCTTACCTACAGAAAATCTTGATGAGTTAAAAGAAACGATAAGGCTTGAAGAAGGTATATTGAGAAGTCTTGTTTTGAATAAAGAGAGTGATAAGATTAAAATAGAACAGGAGAAAGTACAAGCTAGTTAATTAGTAACTGGTTCATGGTTGATGGCTCACTCTGTATAGCGCAAAGCGCTTAGCGCTATGCACTTTGCTCTAAGCTAACTGTTAATAGGAGGGTTTATCAATGGTAAGTTTGAATAAAGTATTTTTGGTAGGAAATTTAACTAGGGACCCGGAATTACGTTATACCCCAGGAGGAACGCCGGTTGCTACTTTAGGATTAGCGGTAAATAGGACCTATAAAAGTAAAGATGGCCAAAATCAGCAAGATACTTGTTTTTTGAATGTGGTAGTTTGGAGTCAAATGGCAGAAGTTTCTAACCAATATCTTCAAAAGGGAAGCCCGGTTTTAATCGAAGGAAGATTACAGTCGCGGAGTTGGGAGAATTCAGAAAAACAACGCAGGACTACGATTGAAGTTGTGGCTAGTAGGGTGCAGTTTTTACCTCAGAGAAGATCTCGGGATCAAGAAGAACCAAAAGGAAAAGATACTGAAAAAGTAGTTAATTTAGATGATGAAGATAATAATCTAGGAGAGGCGATATAATATGGCTAAAAAAAGTAAAAAAAGCAGACAAAAAATAACTCGTTTTAAAAAAAATTGCATATTTTGTAAAAAAGGATTAGAGATTGACTATAAAGATATAGATTTGATAAAAAGATATCTTACTAATCGAGGCAAAATAAAGTCACGCCGAATTACCGGAGTTTGTGCAAAACATCAACGTAAGTTAACCAAAGAGGTCCAAAGAGCAAGATTCCTGAATTTGGTACCTTATGTAGTTAAATAAGGGGGTCGATTTAATGAAAGTTATTCTCTTAGATAATAACATGGAAAAGTTAGGAAAAGAGGGAGATGTTGTTGAAGTTAAAGACGGTTATGGCCGCAACTATCTTATTCCTAATAAGTTAGCTTTGTTAGCTACAAAAGCAAATTTAAAAAAAGTCGATCAGCTGAAACAAGAAAGAACCAAGAAAGAAGAAAAACAAAAACAGAGCTTGATGGATTTAAAAGATAAACTTGAAGGTTTGTCTCTGACAGTTACTACCGAAGCAAAAGACGATGACACCCTTTATGGTAATATCGGGCAGCTACAGATTATAAAATTGTTAAAAGAAAAGCAGGAAATAGAGCTACCCAAAGAGAAACTATCTTTACAAGAGCCTATCGATAAACTAGGTGTTTATAAGATCCCCATAAAGATAGATAAAGACCTAGAAGCAAATCTGCGCTTGTGGGTTGTTAGAAAATAAAATAAGTTTATGGATTTAGGAAACCCCACTCAAAATATAAGCAAGATTCCTCCCCAAAACATTGAAGCAGAAATGGCCACTTTAGGGGCCATGCTTTTAAATGAAAAGGTCATCTCTGAAATTGTCGAGATCACTGATTCAGCTTTCTTTTATAAAAAAGAGCATAGAATAATTTTTGACACAATTATTGAGCTTTATGACAAACGGACAAAGATAGATGTTCTTACGGTTTCGGAAAGTTTGCGTAAAAAGAATGTTTTAGAAGAGGTTGGCGGGGCCGCTCAACTTACTGCTTTAGCTGATTTTGTGCCTTCTTCAGCTAATGCCGCAAACTATGCACGTATTGTCAAAGAAAAAGGAATTTTACGATCTTTGATTGAAAATTCTTCTGAAATTATATCTTTAAGCTATAAAGGCCAAGAAGAAATAAGCGCTTTATTGGATAAAGCCGAGAAGTTAATCTTTGATATTAGTGATCGCCGAGTTGAAGGTGGTTATGTTCACATAAAAGATATAATTAAAGATGGGATTGAGTTAATTGAGTCACTTTATCATAAAAAATCTCATGTGACAGGTGTTCCTACTGGATTTCGTGATTTTGATTTAAAAACTGCTGGGTTTCAAAAAGGTGATTTAATTATTGTTGCCGGTAGGCCTTCAATGGGGAAAAGTGCTCTGGTAACCTCTATCACTGGCCATGTCGCGATCAATAAAAAGATTCCTGTAGGTATTTTTAGTTTAGAGATGTCAAAGGAACAGCTTATGCAGCGCTTTTTATGTGCAGAAGCCAAGGTAGAAGTAAATAGGGTAAGAACCGGTTTTCTTTCTCCTTCTGAATGGCCTAGTTTAACTGCAGCGGCTGGTAAATTATCTGAGGCCCCGATTTATATTGATGATACACCAGCAATGAACATTTTTGAAATTAGAGCTAAGGCAAGAAGGCTTAAGGCACATCATGATATACAGCTTATTTTGGTTGACTATCTTCAATTGATTAGAGGGGCCGGTAGAACCGAAAGCCGTCAACAGGAGATATCAAAGATATCGCAAGGCTTAAAGGCTTTAGCTAAAGAGTTAAATATTCCTTTGATTGCAGTAAGTCAGCTTTCTCGAGCTGTTGAGTCTAGAGAAGGCCACAGGCCTAAACTTTCCGACTTACGTGAGTCAGGAGCTATAGAGCAAGATGCTGATCTAGTCGTACTTCTTTTTCGTCAAGAGTACTATCAACCTGATGAAGAAAATAAAGGCATAGCTGAGGCGATTATTGCCAAACAAAGAAATGGCCCGGTGGGGACTATAAGTTTAGCGTTTTTAAAAGAATATATGAGATTTGCTGATTTAGCAAAATAAAAGGGGGTTTGACTTTGGAAAATAAAGCGTCTATAATATTTTTTATGAAAAAAATAGTTTTTACTTTTATTTTTTTAGGGTTATTGGTTATTTCTTTATCCGGCTATACTCAAGATGCAATTTCTCAGATTCAAATAGAGGGAAATGATCTAGTCAGTGACGCAAAGATAGTTTCGGAAATTAAAGTTAAAGCCGGCCAGCCTTTTAACGAAAATATAGTTAATGAAGATATCAAAAATCTTTATCAGACCGGATTTTTCCAAGAAGTATCTACAGAAACTAAAAAAGGTGATCAGGGCTTGGTATTGATATTTAAAGTAAAAGAAAAACCAGTAGTAAATAAAATAACTATTGAAGGCCAAAGGTATATTCGAAAAAAACATATTCTTGATGAAATTAGCTTAAATGAAGGTAGCTTTGTTGATGATTATCGGATGAATCAGGCAGTTAAAAAAATTGAAGACCTTTATACTAAAAAAGGTTTTTCTCAGGCAGTAATAGACTATCAATTAATACCAACTCAAGACCAAAAAGTAGATGTTAAATTTAGTATAACTGAAAAAGGTGTAGTTAAGGTAAGATCAGTTAAGATTAAGGGAAATAAAAGTTTTTCTGATGATCGAATTAAGAAATTAATGAAAACTCGCAGGGCTTGGTTATTTAACAAAGGTATATTTAAAGAAGAAGTGTTTGAAGATGACTTAAAAAGAATAAAAGGTTTTTATCAACATAATGGTTTTACCGATGTTTCTGTTGATTCAGAGGTTGATTTTAGAAAAAAAGGTGTTTATATAAATTTAACTATTAATCAAGGTAAAAAGTATTATATAGGAAAAATTGAGATTACTGGTAATAAAGAGATTGATACTGCAAAAATTCGTAAAAAATTAACAATTGCAAAGGGCGATGTTTTTAGTAAAGAAGCGGTTTATCAAGGCTCGTCTCAGATTAGGCAGCTGTATGTAGATAAGGGGTATATTTTTGCTCAAGCTGAACCGGTTAGTGTTTTGAATCCAGAGACAAAAAAGATTGATATAACTTATGATATTACTGAAAGCCATATTGCTTATGTTGAAGATATTCAAATAAAAGGAAACGAAAAAACAAAAGGTGAGGTTATAAGAAGAGAGTTAAAAGTTTATCCCGGCGAAAAGTTTGATGGTGAAAAAATGCGGGAAAGCAAGCAAGATTTAGAGAACTTGGGGTTTTTTGAAGATATAAGATTTCGAACTGAGCCTGGCTCAGAAAAAGATAAGGTGGACTTAGTTGTAGACGTAACTGAAGCAAAAACTGGTTATTTTAGCTTTGGCGGCGGTTATAGTTCTATTGAAGAGTTTATTGGGTTTGTTGAGCTGCGTCAAAGAAATTTTGATTATCAAAACTGGCAAACATTTACCGGTGCTGGGCAAGATTTGACTCTAAAAGCCAGCCTGGGAACGCTTACCAGCCGTTACCAGTTAAGTTTTACTAATCCTTGGATCTTTGATCAGCCGATATCTTTTGGTTTTGATGCTTACAAAAAAGGCCATGACCAGGATGATGATGTTGGTTATGCTTATTCAGAAGATATAACCGGCGGAGCTTTGCGTTTAGGCAAAGAATTTACCGATAAACTTAGCGGAAGAGTCCTCTATAGGTTTGAAAATGTAGATATCAGTGATGTAGTAAGTGATGCAAGTCAAGATTTAAAAGATGAAGCCGGCAGTAATAATTTAAGCAGCACTGAACTGTCGATAGCTTATGATACCAGAGATAACATTTTTTCACCGAGCAAAGGGGTTTATTTTTCTAATTCGCTGCAGTTAACAGGAAGTTTTTTAGGCGGAGACAAGAATTTTACAAAATTCTTTAGCAGATTAAGCCTTTATTTTCCTATGGTCAATGATTCTGTGGTTGAGACCCGGTTTAAGGTAGGTTTTGCAGATCCATTTTCAGATACAGACAAGGTTCCTATTTATGAGCGGTTTTTTGCTGGAGGTGCCTCAACCATTCGAGGTTATCGGGAGAGAAAAGTAGGACCGATTGATAAGGGTAATAGTGACGATCCTCTTGGTGGTGAAGCTTTATTTGTAGCTAACTTCGAATACACTTATCCCTTAGCTGATTTTTTAAAGGTGGCAACCTTTTATGATATCGGTAATGTTTGGTCTAAAAACGATGATTTTTTTAAGGATGAAGGAGGGCGTGAAGCTTTATATTCTAGTATAGGTATAGGCTTAAGAGTTAAGACTCCAATTGGGCCGGTAAGCGTAGACTATGGCTGGCCGTTAGATAAAGAACCGGGTGAAGATGGAAAAGAAGGTAGATTTCATTTTAGCGTAAGCAGAGGCTTTTAAAGGATAAAGGTTAAAGGTAATTGAGGTATTCGCTAAATAATAACATTTTTAATGGAGGTTTGTGATGAGAAAGTTTTTGGGGATTATTTTAGCAGCAGTAGTTGTTCTCAGTTTTAGTGTGTGTGGTTTTGCTGCAGATTTAAAAATTGGTTATGTTGATACAATTGAAGTTTTTAATGAGTATCAAAGGACAAAAGAACAAGATAAACAGCTAGAAGCAAAAAAAGAAAAAGCTCAGGAAAGTTTAAAAACAAAAGAAAAAGAGATACAAAAGATACAAAGTAAATTAGAAGTATTAAAGGAAGACCAAAAAGAAGCAGAAAGAGCTAAGCTGCAAGAAAAGATGCAAGAATATAGAGATATACGCCAAAAAGAGTTTACCGACATAAAAAAAGAAAGAGATGAGATGATGAAAGAGATTATAGATGATATCGATCAAACAGTTAAGAATTATGCCAAGAAAAATAATTATGATTTAGTGGTTAATGGCAATAGTGTTTTATACGGCATAGAAAGTAAAGATTTGACCGACAAAATTCTTAAAATCATCAATAATAAATATAAATAAAAAGACTAATTTTTACAGATTAAGCTAATAAAACTATTAAGATAGATGAACTATAAGCTTTCGCAAATAAGTGAAATAGTAGGGGGAGAACTTTCGGGTAATCCAGATATTATTATTACCGGAATATCAGGGATCAAACAAGCCAAAGAAGGTGATATAACTTTTTTAGCTAACCCTAAATATTCTTCTTTACTAAATTCTACGGGAGCTTCTGCAGTTATTACTTCACGAGATATTTCTTCATCTCGGCCGGTAATTAAAACCGACAATCCATCTGTTGCTTTTGCTAAAGTGGTTGATTTAGTTGTGGGCCAAAGCTGTAGCCACCCTCAAGGAATAAGTGCAAAGTCAATTGTAGATAAAGGGGCAAAAATAGCAGATTCTGTTTCTATAGGGCCTTTTACTTTTATTGCAGAAGGAGCAGAAGTAGGAGAAGGTTCGATTATCTATGGCGGCTGTTTTATCGGCCATAAGGTAAAGGTTGGTAAAAATTGCTTGGTCTATCCAAATACTACTATTCGGGAGAAAACAGAGATTGGCAATAAGGTTATAATTCATTCAGGAACAGTTATTGGCAGTGATGGTTTTGGTTTTGAGCTTAGCGATGGTTCCAGAAAAAAAATACCTCAGATTGGGATAGTTAAGATTGAGGATAATGTAGAAATCGGAGCTAATGTTACAATTGATCGAGCTCGTTTTGATAAAACAACTATTGGTAAGGGTACAAAGATTGATAATTTAGTTCAAATCGCCCATAATGTTACAATTGGAAAAAATTGTATCATTATTGCTCAAGTAGGGATATCAGGCAGTACGGTTGTAGAAGAGGGTGCTATTTTAGCGGGTCAAGCTGGTATTGTTGGCCATATTAAAATTGGCCGGCAAGCTGTTGTTGGAGCCCAAGCTGGAGTAACTAAGTCTGTTCCTGCTGAAACTAAAGTTTCTGGATATCCGGCAAAGCCTCATAGACAGGCTGCTAAAATTAATGCTTGTATCCAAAAATTACCGGAACTTAATAAGAAGGTTAAACAATTAGAAGATAAGATAAAATCGCTAGAAGAGAGCCAAAAAAAATGAATAAACAAAAAACAATTAAAAGTAAATTTTTTCTAGAAGGCAAAGGGCTTCATACTGGAGAAAACGCAAAACTTGAATTTTTACCTGCACCGGTGGGGACAGGAGTTGTGTTTATAAAACAAGACGTTAATCCGCCTATTTTGATTAAAGGGGATTTTAATTCAATTGATGATTTTGATAACTATCCCCGCAGAAGTTCGATTGGATTAGGAGATAATCATATTCAAACCATCGAACATCTTATGGCATCTTTATCTCTTTTAAGTATTGATAATATCCAAATTAATATATGGGGTAATGAGATTCCCGGGTTGGATGGAAGTGCCAAAGATTTTGTTGAAAAGATAAAAGAAATAGGAGTAGCTGCCCAAGAAGCTAGCCGAGAAGTTTTAGTAGTTAAAGAACCGATATGGTTGGAAGAAGGCGATAGTTCAATTGTACTTTTGCCTTCTGATGAGTTCCGTATTTCTTATGGCTTAGATTACGAAAATTTAAAAATTGGTTCTGGTTTTGCTGATATAGTTTTAGATGATAAACATTTAGATAATTTTTATCAAGCTAGAACTTTTTGTCTTAAAAAAGAAGTAGATAATTTGCTTAAGATGGGTTTGGGTAAAGGAGCAAACTATAAAAACACTTTGGTTGTTTCAGACCAAGGGGTTGTCGATAACAAATTAAGATTCCACGATGAGTTTATAAAACATAAAATATTAGATTTAGTAGGTGATCTTTATCTAGCCGGCCCAATTAAAGCTCATATTATTGCAGTAAGAAGCGGCCATTCTTTGAATATGAAGTTACTGCAAAAATTACGGAGATATAAACAAAAAACAAGTAGCGCTGGAGTTCCGTCTAGAGCTGGGTATATTCCAGAAAATACTGAGCTTGATATCGAAGAGATAATGAAAATACTTCCGCATCGCTATCCTTTTCTTTTGGTAGACAGGATTGTTGAGTTAGACCGGGGCAAAAGAGCTGTAGGGATTAAAAGTGTTACTATCAATGAGTATTTTTTTCAAGGACATTTTCCTGAAAAACCAGTCATGCCGGGAGTGCTTTTAGTTGAAGCTATGGCTCAAGTAGGGGGAGTGCTTATGTTGGCTTGTCCTGAGCATCGAGGCAAGTTAGCTTATTTTATGGCAGCTGATAAGGTAAAGTTTAGAAAAACAGTTTTGCCCGGAGATCAATTGGTTATGGAAGTATGGACAAAAAAAATTAGAAGTAGAACTGGCAAAGTAGCAGCTAAGGCTAAAGTTGCCGGCAAAGTAGTAGCTGAAGCTGAACTTATGTTTTCGTTAGTTTGAAATACAGCCCCAAACCAGCCATTGAACCAGAGTTTGCCTTCAATCAAAGAAAGGATGCAAACACGGTTCAAGGCTGGGATAAACCGTACTTGTTCTGGTTCTGGGCAGATAGATAACAGATTAACACAGATAAAGGAGATAGAGAGCAAGCGAGATGGCAAAGAAAATTGATCCAAAAGCAATAGTAGGCTCTAAGGCGAAGATAGCAGATAATGTCGAGGTAGGGCCTTATGCTATAATTTCCGATGATGCCCAAATAGGGAGCGGTACAAAAATTGAGCCTTTTGCTCAAGTCCTCGGGCAGACTAAAGTAGGTTCTAACTGCCATATCTTTTCTCAAGCTGTAGTAGGAAGCATCCCCCAAGACCTAAAGTATAAGGGGGAAAGAAGTTATTTGGTTGTAGGAGATAACAACCGAATCAGGGAGTTTGTTACTATTAATCCTGGTACAGAAAAAGATGCAAAGACGATAATTGGTAATAATAACTTAATTATGGCTTATTCTCATATTGCTCATGATTGTGTTATTGGTGATGAAAATGTTTTAGCTAACGGAGCTACTTTAGCTGGCTATGTAGACGTTGGCAATAATGTGGTAGTAGGTGGCCTTGTAGCTATTCATCAGTTTTGTCAATTAGGAGATCATTCCATAGTTGGAGGATGTTCTAAGGTTGTTCAAGACGTTCCTCCCTATTCGATGTGTGATGGCCATCCAGCAATTGTCAGAGCCTTAAATTCAATTGGCTTAAAAAGAAAAAATTTTTCTTCTTCGGCAATAAAAGATTTAAAAAAAGCATTTAAAATACTTTTTTTTAGCGATCACTCTTTTGATCAAGCAAAAAAAATTACTGGTGAAACGATTGGTTCAGTTGAACAGGTCAAGTTTCTTCTTGGTTTTATCTCAAACTCTAAACGAGGTATAGGTAGAAGACAAGATAAATGATTTTAATTTATTTAGTAATTTTGCTTATCGATAAGGTATTTATATGCAAATAGGTATTATTGCCGGAAACAAGAACCTCCCTTTACTTTTAGCTAAAAGACTTTCCGAGAGTAAAAAATTTAGGAAAATAGTAGGAGTTTGTTTCAAGGGGGAAACTTCTTCTAAATTTTGTAAATACGTCGATCAATGTTTGTGGGTAGAAGTTGGTAAATTAAAAGATTTAAGCGAAGCTATTAAAACTCAAAAGGTAAAAGATTGGGTGATGGTAGGCCAAATTAATCCTTTAAATATATTTAAAGAAAAAAAATGGGATGATGAATTAAAAAAAATAGTTAACGAGCAAACAAATTTTTGCCCTCACACTATTTTTCAATTAATAATCAGTTATCTAGAAGCTGAAGGAATAAATTTTCTAGATTCTACTTTTTACCTAGAAAATGATTTAGCAAAAAATGGTTTGATGAATGGTTTTAGTTTATCTGATTCAACTAGAGAAAATATTGAGTTTGGTTTAGATAAAATATCTAAATTTGTTGAAATGGATATAGGGCAAACTTTAGTTGTAAAAAATAATGCAGTAGTTGCTGTAGAATCTTTAGAAGGGACCGATAACACGATAAAAAGAGGAGCTAAAATAGCTGGATTAGGTATAACTGTATTGAAGTTTGCTAAAGAAGCTCAAGATTTGCGTTTTGATGTTCCGGTTGTTGGTATAGCAACTTTAAAGTTGCTTAAAAAAGTTCGGGCTGCTTGCTTGGCCTTAGAAAAAGATAAAACCATAATTCTAGATAAAGAAAAGTTCCTGGATTTAAGTAAAAAATGGAAAATTTCCGTAATTGGCCTAACCCGAAGATAGCCTTTGTTACAAAAGTTGCAGTTGTATTAATTTTTATTTTTGTCCTGCCAGCAGTTGTTTTAGCAAAAGATAAATCTAGCCAAATAAATAGTTATCTTAATACTGCCACAATTTTTGAAAAATCTTTTCAATACGAAAAAGCTATAGGGGTAATTAAGAGCTGTGAGTACCAAAATAATTCTAATATTTTAAAATATTTAGCGAAGCTTTTTTGTTTAACGGGAAAAAGTAAAGAAGCTTATCAAAAATTAAACAGTTTGACTAATAAAAGCTGGGTTGACTATCTGTATTTAGGCTTAATAAATGAAAAATTAGGCCAAGTTAATCAAGCTATTGATGCTTATAAAAAATCTTTGAAATTAGAAAAGAATAGTATTGGCCTTTTTAGGTTAGCCAAAATATATCGGGCGAGAAAAAAATATAATAAGGCAGCTAATTTTTTTAAAAAGTTAATAGATTACGATTCAAGTATAAGGGTGGCTTATTATTATCTTGGTCAATGCTTAAGAAAGGTTGATCAAAATAGAGAAGCTTACGAGAGCCTAGCTAAAGCATTTAGTTTTTTTCCTGGCCGGATTAAGGTAAAAGAAGAACTTAAAGAAGTAAAGCGAAAATTAGGTAAGGATTTTTTTGAAAAAAGAAAAAAATTAAAAGCTGAAAAAAGGCAAAAAGTTAAACTGGTTTCTTACCAAAAGCAAGAGAATGTTCCTTATGTCCGGATAGGAGTTGCTGTTGACTTAGGTAAATTTTCTTTACTTTCGCCTTCTGATTTTAAAATAAAAAGCAAAGATTTAGTTTATGAAGGCAAACCAGACATTTTTTATCAGTTTCAGTTAAAAGAAAACAAGATTGTTTTATCAAACCATAAAACCGGCCAAGTTTATGAAACCTTTTTCTTACCGGTTGAAATCATTTCTAGGCCAATCAATAGGAAAAGTTATCCTTTCTATATATTAGATGTAGTGTATGGAAGCGGAAATTTTTGGCATAAAAAAATTGATAGGGCTTATCGGGGTAGCTTTGAGGTTATTTTAAAAAATAATAAAATTAACTTAGTAAATATTGTCAGCATCGAGGAGTATCTTTATGGAGTGTTAGCTGCCGAGATTCCGGCTGGAGCCAACAAAGAGGCTCTTAAAGCACAAGCTGTTTTAGCCAGAAGTTTGGCTATTAGGAATAAAGCAAGGCATATTGGCCAAGGTTTTGATTTTTGCGCCGATAGTCATTGTCAAGTTTATCATGGTTTATCGGCTGAGACCGAATCTACTAAAGAAGCAGTAGATGAAACCCGGGGTAGAATTATTTCTTATGAAGGTAAAGTCCCGGAAATTTTTTACCACTCTAACTGTGGAGGGTGTTTGTCCCCCGATATTTTTGGCCAAAAACAATATTTAGCAAAAGGACGAGATTCAGAAAATAAAAATATGCCGCAATCAATATACAAAAAACAACAATGGTTTTTAGAATATCCAAAAACTTTTTGTTTTAGAAAAAGTTCTAAATTTCGTTGGCAACGAATCTATGATCAAGAAGATTTTAGTATTGCTTTTGGGGCTAGAATAAAAGATTTAACCAATATTATTCCTAGAGAGCAGAAAGATTGTTGTCGTTATGCTAAAATGGATGTTGTCATTGGAGATGAGTTAATAAGTTTAGAAAGTGGTTTAGAAATTAGAAACTTTTTTGACCATCTTCGCAGCAGTGCTTTTTCTTTGGAGTTAAGAAAAAGTGCAGGAGCTGAAACTGAGATGCTTATTTTTTGGGGTTCGGGGTTCGGCCATGGAACAGGCCTTTGCCAGGAAGGAGCTATTGGCATGGCCAAGGAAGGTTATAATTATAAGCAGATATTAAACCATTATTATCCGGAAGGCAAAATAGAGAAATATTATTAAGGCTGGCTAGATTTAAAATATGTATTTTTTAAAGAAAAGTGTAAATATAGTTATAGATTCAGTTATCCATATAGTTATTAGTTTAGAGATTTTTCTGATTGCTTATTTTAAAACAGGAAAAGTTTTTTATCTCTTACCGGCTGTATTAGGTGGGGTATTAATAGATATTGATCATGTCATTGATTATTTAATTCAGTTTAGAAAAGTAGATTTTAAGGGGCTATTGTTTTTTCCTTACAGAAAAAGGAAAAATATATATTTATTTTTTCATTCTTGGGAATTGGTTATTATTTTTTTTCTTTTTTCGTTTTTTTATGATTCTTTGTTTTGGCAAATATTTAGTTATTCTTGGGCCCTACATTTGTTGGTTGATAATATTGATGGTGCAAAAGATAAAAGGTTTTTTCATTATTTTTTTATTTATCGGTTAGCTAAGAAGTTTAAAACAGAAAAGTTAAAAGGATTTATTTTTGACAAGCGGTTATAGGTTGTTTTTTATAAGGTAGGTTTCTATATCTTTTGTAGTTTGAAAATTACCCAGATCTCTCCAAATTGCTTTATTTTCCATGCATAAATAAATCGGTGTTTTTTGATCAAACCTCTTGATCTCTCTGGTTATCTTCTTATAAATTATTTTTCGTAAAAACTCAGGATATCTTAGTTTTTTATCCTTGCCAATTAACAGTTCCCCATAAAAAATATTGCTTTTGGGGAAGCGTTGTTCAACTATTGGTTTAAGTTGCCGGTTAGAGCGAAGCGTGCCTAAACTTATCCAGGCAAAAGGTGGTTTAAGTTTAGCATAGAGTAACTGGATTAACTTTTTATAATCTTTTTCCCAATTTTTATAATAGATAATAGGGTCAAAATGAAAAGCTAACTTAAAACCTATATCTTGTATTTTTTTTGCAGCTGTTAATCTTTCTTGGAGTGAAGCGGCGCCTTTTTCTTCAAATTTAATAATTTTTTCAGGATTAAGAGACCAGGAGATAATTATATTTGAAACTGGTTTTTGGGTTAGTATATTTTCAATTTTGTTACTTTTTGTTTTTAACTCAAATAAGACATTTTTATTTTTAAAATATGAGATAAGTTCAGTAGAATAGTTGGTTATATGATCTAGAGCTAGGGAGTCGCAAAACTCACCGGTGCCAATTCGGATTGGCCTATCTATTTTCTTTCTAAACTTATCAAATTGTCGAAAAAAATCTGTTAAATTTGCGGGTAAAATTATACCAGCAGAATTTGTGTATTGTTGTAGGTAACAATAGGAACAATCAAAAGGACAGCCAAAACCAAGATTAAATATCCAATAACCGCAGCCAAGATGGCCTTTTGTACAAGGGCAGGGTTTTAGAAAGTCCCGATTTTCTTCTACAATAAAAACAAAAGGTTTTTTTAGTTCAGATAGCCTAAATTTATTATTTTTAATGTAGTCTTTTAAAGAAGATATTTGTTTTATTTTTAAGTTGGGAAAATGTTTTTGAAAGTTGTCGATTAAATAAGTTCCTTTTGTTTTTTTCTCAAAAAATAAAGTAGTTGGCCTAAAGGTATCTTTAACAGTCCAGTTGTCTTTGAGAGGGGCCTGCAGTTTATTTAAAAATATTTTTTTTCGATCAATATTTTTGTATGTAGAAGTTAAAGGAAAGCGAAGCTTAACTAAACAATCTTTAAGAGCAAAGAACTTATTTCTTCCTGTTTGCCTATCAACTTTTGAATTTGTTTTTAAGTAGTTGATAATTTTAGGTGTTGATATATTTTGTCTGCGGCTGATTTCAAAAATAAGTCTTTTTATATCTTGGTATTGATTTTGGTTTAACTGAAACGCAAATGTTTTTTCCAATTCTTCTTTTAAAGTTTTATCTATATAATTTTTCATATTTGTTTAAAAGGTTTCTATATTTTTTGGCTTCTTTAGTTTTTTTTCTTAAAGTTGCGCCTTTTATATAGATTAAGCATTTGTTTTGTAGTTGCTGGTAGGCTGTTTGATATTGCTCTTTTTTTAAATTTTTAGTCTGAAGAATTTTATCTAAAGCATAAATTCTGAACTTATCTAGAGCTGGATATTTTTTAGATTGTTGATCTTTGTGCCCGCCTTCTTTTATGGTTAGGGTTTCTGGGATAAGGCATACCGGATATTGTGAGGTTGCCCTTAACCAAAAATCATAATCTTCGCAAGCTAATAAGTTTTGATCAAAATTACCGATTTGGCTAAAAATATCTTTTTTGATTACAGCAGTAGAGATACTAACAGAACATAATCTAGCTGCATTTTCAAATATAAATCCGTCTGGTTTTTTATGTTCTTTTTTTTGACTAAGGAGTTTACCATTTCTATACCAGATTTCTTTACTATGGAAGATTTTATAATCGGGATTTTTTTTTATGTATTTATAACTAATTATTAATTTATCGGTACGGAATCTGTCATCTGAATCTAGAAAACAGATAAACTTTCCTTTAGCTTTGGTTATACCTAAGTTTCTTGCTGATGCGGGGCCTTTGTTTTCTTGGTAGTAGTAATTTAGTTTGGGATTTTTATAATTTTTGATAAGTTTTTTTGTAGAGTCATTTGAGCCGTCATCGACAATGATTAGTTCATAGTGAGGGTATGTCTGTTTTAGCACAGAGTCTACTGCTATTTTTAGAAACTGTCTGCGGTTATAGGTAGGAATGATTATGCTAAAAAAAGGTTTTTTATCCATAATAAATTTTGTTAAATAAAACACTAATTGCCTAGACGGTTTGGTTCTTATCTGTATAATTATAACATAATCGTCTTATATGCAAAGATCCGAAGGACGATGGATGAAGGACGAAAGGACGAAACGTCCATCTTCCTTTCGTCTGTCGTCTATCAAAACATTGGCATAGCGAGTTAATTATTATGGAAAATTCATTATATATTCATATCCCTTTTTGTAGTAAGCGTTGCTATTATTGCGATTTTTATAGTACTATATATCAAAGAGATTTAGCCGAAGCCTTGATCAATGTTTTCGATCGGCAGATTGAAAATTTTGATTCGGTATTTGATACAGTTTATATTGGTGGAGGAACACCAACAGTATTGACGCTGGATTTGCTAGAAAGGTTGCTTTTAAAGTTAAAATCAGTAACTAGAGAAGTTAAAGAGTTTACCGTTGAGGCTAATCCGGAGAGCTTGGATGAAGATAAAATCAGTCTATTTCTTGATCATGGTGTTGATAGAATAAGTATAGGGTGTCAATCTTTTAGTAATCTTAAGTTGAATTTTTTAGGTAGAGCCCATTCAGTTAAGCAAGCTATAAGCTCAATAGAGAAAGCTAAAAAGAAAGGTTTCGATAATATAAGTATAGATTTAATCTACGGACTGCCGATTGAGTCTTATAAGTTATGGCAAGAAGATTTTGTTAAAGCTACCAAGTTTCCTGTGACTCATATATCTGCTTATATGTTAACCTATGAGAAAGGTACTTGTTTATCTAGGAGCCTAGAGGCAGGTAAGATTTTATCTTTAAGTTCAGATAAAGTTGCTTTGATGTATAAACAGATGATAGACTATTTTACCAAGAGTAAGTTTTTTCAATACGAAATATCTAACTTTTCTAAAAAAGGATTTAAAGCTATCCATAATTCTAGATATTGGGAGAATCAATCTTATATAGGTTTAGGGCCTTCAGCTAGTTCTTATTTTTCAGGAATAAGGCGGCGGAATATCTCTTCTTTACCTAAATATATAAAGGCCGTAAAAGAAAATACAAAAGTTTGGGAATATTCGGAAAAGCTTTCGCTTGTTGCATCAGCAAAAGAAACAGCTGCTTTAAAGATAAGGACAATAGAAGGAATAGAGTTTAACTGGTTTAGGCAAAAAACTGGATTTGACTTTTTGAAGCTAGAAAAAGAACCGCTAGCAGCACTGTTTAATCAAAAGTTAGTCAAATGGGCCAAAGGCGGGAAAAAAGCAATAAAGCTTACTAGAAAGGGTTTTTTGTTTGCTGATACTGTTTCGGCAACTTTCCTTTAATAAGGCATTTTGCAGACGTCCTACTTTTAGCCATTTAGGTACACCCTATAAATCTGCAAAATCTGCAAGAAAAAAGAGATTAAAAGTTACTACCTTTGAGGTGGGAACTAAAGATTATGAAAATTTTTTCTTTTTTTTCTTGACAAAAGTCTCTTTTATAGTATTATCGAAAGGTCAGTTCTTGCAATATAGATCTGTTTTTTAAAATTATTTATCTGCTTTTGGCGAAAAACATCCCGCTATCGCGCCTGGATAGCTCAGGGGTAGAGCGCGTCCTTGGTAAGGACGAGGCCATGGGTTCAACTCCCATTCCAGGCTTAGAAGAAGGCGGGATGGGAACTTGAGAAGTTAAAAGTAGGCCTAAAAATTAGAAAGAACCAAAAAAATGACGGGGGGATTTTAGACCCTAAATTTTTGTATTTTCATAACTTATTATGAGAGAATTAATTGCATTAAGATGTACAAGTTGTAAGCGTAAGAATTATTACACAACTAAGAACAAAAGGTTGCATCCTGAGAAGTTTTCTATAAAAAAATATTGTCCTTTTGAACGTAAACATATTCTTCATAAAGAAGCAAAGCCTAAATAGGCGAGTAGCTCAATTGGCTAGAGCACCGGTCTCCAAAACCGGGGGTTGTAGGTTCAACTCCTACCTCGCCTGTGTTATATTTGGAGATAAAAATAAATGTTCTTTTTAAAATGACAGGTAGAGATAAAGTAGCTGTTGGAACAAAATAAAAGCAGTTTAGCTATACAGGAAGCTCCGGCTTCGCCGGAGATTTGTTACAACTCTCCCGACGTCCTGATTATTTTTGGAAAAATAATCAGAAGTCGGGATCCCGACCGAACACGGGGTGTGAGCGTCGGGACTACCTCGCCTGCGGTGATTAATTCGCATAGCGCTAAGCGCTTTGCGCTGTGCAAAAACTAGTTATTGGATGTTTAATCTATTATGATAAAAAAAATTAAAGGTATCCCAAAGTTTTTTAAACAAGTACGAGAAGAGATGGAAAAGGTTCATTGGTCTTCTCGCCGTGAGATTATCTCGGCTAGCTTAATCGTAATAGTTGTAGCTGGGCTTTTAACTGTTTATATTTGGGGGGTTGATTTAGGTTTTTCTAAGTTAATTCAACTATTTTTAGGATAATTTTAAAATGCATAAATGGTATATTGTTCATACTTTAAGCGGTGCTGAAGAAAAAGCCAAGTGGAATCTAGAAGCAAAGATTAACTCTCATGACTATGGGAACTTAATTGATAAGATAGTCATACCGAAAGAACAGGTGACTGAAGTAAAGTTTGGAAAAAAGAAAGTGCTTGAGAGGAAGTTTTTTCCGGGTTATATCTTAGTTCATATGGAGATGAGCAAGGATAGTTGGCTTTTTGTAAAAAATACACCCGGGATTACAACTTTTATTGGCCCGCGGAAAAAACCTTCACCTATATCTGAAAAAGAGGTTGAACAGATTTTAAGTAAGGCCAAAGAAAGTGAGGCAAAGCCTGCGCCGAAGGTTAATTTTGAAAAAGGGGAAAGTGTGCGGGTTGGAGAAGGGCCTTTTGTTAATTTTACTGGTGTAGTAGAAGAAGTTTATCCCACAAAAGGAAAACTAAAAGTAAGTGTTTCCATTTTTGGCAGAACTACTCCTGTTGAGTTAGAGTTTTGGCAGGTGGAAAAAATATAGATGAAATCATCTACGAATGTAGATAATCATCACCGAATATACGAATGATATTACAAATTTTCCTACATTCGTAATTGATTCGTAGGTTCGATGATTATCTTTGTAAATTCGTTGATAAAAAAGAGGATGTAACATGGCTAAGAAGAAAAAGAAGAAACAACCTGTAGGACAAATTAAGTTACAGATTCCGGCTGGAAGCGCTAATCCTGCACCTCCGGTTGGCCCGGCTTTAGGCCAGCATGGGGTAAATATTATGGAATTTTGTAAATCTTTTAACGAAGCAACTAAACAAAAAGAAGGAATAGTGGTTCCGGTTGTAATTAGTGTATATAAAGACAGAAGTTTTGATTTTATAGTTAAAAGTCCGCCGGTTGCTTTTTTGCTTAAAAGAGCTGCTAATTTAGCAAAAGCTTCACCAGAAGCTGGTAAACAAATTATTGGTGAAGTTAAAAGATCAGCTGTTGAAGAGATTGCTAAAGAAAAACTAACAGATCTAAACACAACTGATATAAAACAAGCAATGAAAATAATTGAAGGTACGGCTAGAAGCTGTGGAATCAAAGTTGTGGGAGGATAAATGAGCGCTGGTAAAACTTATAAAAAAAGATTAGAGTTGATCGATAAAGAAAAGGCTTATTCGGTGGAGGAAGCTGTAGATATTATAAAGTCTTACTCTGCTATAGGGTTTGATGAAACGATTGAAGCCAGCGGCAAGTTAGGGATTGATCCTAAGGATTCAGAACAGATAATAAGAGGCGCAGTTGTTTTACCTCACGGTACTGGCAAAGAAAGTAAAGTTTTGGTATTTTGTGGTTCCGATAAAGAAGCAGAAGCTAAAGAAGCCGGAGCCGATTACATTGGCAATGATCAGATAATAGAAAAAATATCCAAAAAAGGCTGGGTTGATTTTGATTATTGTATTTCCACACCGGCTATGATGAAATCAGTCAGTAAATTAGGGAGATTTTTAGGACCGAGAGGCTTAATGCCTTCGACAAAGACAGGTACAGTTACTGAAAATGTCTCTCAAGCTGTAGAAGAAGCTAAAAAGGGTAAGGTTAACTTTCGAGCCGATAAGTTAGGCTGTATTCACGCTGGTTTAGGTAAACTATCATTTACAAAGGAAGATATTATCGATAATTTAAATACTTTTATTTCAGCAATAGGTGCGGCTCGGCCTCAAAGTTTAAAAGGACAACTTATAAAAACGTTTTATTTGTCAACTACTATGGGCCCGTCAATTAAGGTAAAACTATAATATTATTATGGAAGCAAAAACAATTGGTATAGCGATACGTGAAAATATTATTAAAAAAGTTCAAGAAAGGGTAAGCAGTTCGTCTGTCTATTTTTTTATTGGGTTTAACAAGGTTAAAGCTTCGGCTTTAAGCGATCTGAGAAATCAATTAAGAGTGGTGGATAGTTATGTTTTTGTGGCCAAAAACTCTTTAATCAATAAAGCTTTAGAAGATGCTGAATTAGAGAACTTAAAGGATTATTTTCAAGGAGAAACAGGAATAATCTCTGTATATAACGAAGATATTGTAAAACCATGTAAAGTAATTGTTGATTTTTCTAAAGAGAATGAAAGCTTTGCTATAAAGGGTGGAATAATTGAAGGCAGAAAAATAACAAAAGAGGAGTTAGAGTCTCTAGCTAAACTACCAGGCCGGGAAGTTTTATTAGCCCAGGCTGTTTCTGGTTTAGCTGCGCCAATAACCGGTTTTGTTGCTTGTCTTAATCAAATAATTTTAAAGTTTGCTTGGGTTATAGAAGAGATTAAAAAAGTTCAAAGCCAAAAGTCCAAAGCCCAAAGTCAGGATAAGGATAAAGAAAAATCGCAAGAAGAAAAAGCTGCAACCACTGAAACAGGCAAGGATAAGGGAACAGAAAAAAAGGCAGAGAAGCAAGAAGGAAAGGATAAAGGTTCAAGGTTAAAGGGTAAAGAAAAAGAGGAAGAAGAAAAGGCTGAAGATAAGACTAAAGAGGAAAATAAAAAAGAAGAAGGAAAAAAAGAAGCCAAAGAAGAGGACAAAACTCGTGAGGAAAAAGTTGAAGAAAAATCTTCTGAGGAAAAGCCTAAAGAAGAACAAGAAGACAAAAAGGAAGATAAAAGTAAAGAATCTAAAGAAAACAAAGAAGAAAAAGAAAAGTAAGGAGGGTTTGAAATGTCTAAAGTAGAAGATGTTTTGAAAATGGTTGAAGAATTAACGGTGTTAGAGTTATCAGAGCTAGTAAAAGCTTGTGAAGAAAAGTTTGATGTAAAAGCAAGTGCTCCAGTAGCCGCAGCTGCTGCACCAGCAGCCGCAGGTGGCGGTGAAGCTGAAGAGGAACAAACAGAATTTACGGTTAATCTTACCGACGTTGGTTCTAATAAAATAGCTGTGATTAAAGAGATAAGAGCTATTACTGATCTTGGCCTTAAAGAGGCAAAAGGATTAGTAGATTCAGCACCGGCTGCTGTAAAAGAAGATCTTCCTAAGGAAGAAGCTGAAAGTATCAAGAAAAAACTTGAAGAAGCCGGAGCAAAAGTAGAACTGAAATAATTTTTTGTTCAATGTTCGACGTGCGACGTTCAACGTTATTTTTATAAAAAATATTAACGTAGAACATGGAACATTGAACGTAGAACAAAAACCAATAAAAGAGGAGATCTATGGTAAAGAAGAGTAAGAAAGTTTCTTTTGCGAAAATAACAAATAGCCCTCCCATGGCTAATCTTCTTAGTCATCAGTTGCGTTCTTATAAAGAATTTTTGCAAGTAAATGTTCTACCTGAAAAAAGAAAAAAGACTGGGTTACAGGAAATACTTCAAGAAGTTTTTCCAATGAAGAGCCCTGACAATCAATGCAGTTTAGAGTTTGTTTCTTATACCTTAGGTAGGCCTCGTTATACAATTGAAGAATGTAAAAGAAGGTCTCAGACTTATTCTTCTTCCTTAAGGATTCGCCTACGTTTAGTTGGCCTTTCTTCTGATATTCGCGAACAAGAGATTTATCTGGGAGAAATTCCCCTCATGACTCCTACTGCATCCTTTATTATAAATGGAGATGAGAGGGCTATAATCAGTCAGTTGCAAAGATCACCGGGAATATTTTTTGAAGAGCAGCTGCATACTGCAGGTAAACGTATTTACTTTGCTCGAATGATTCCTTACCGCGGTTATTGGCTAGAGTTTAGAGCTGATGTAGCTGATACTATAACTGCTGTTGTTGATAGAAGGAAAACCTTTCCTGCTACTCAAATTTTACGAATAATGGGCCTTTCAACTAGTGATGAAATATATAAACATTTTTCTGATAAACCTTATCCAGAAATAGTAAATACTGTTAAAAAGGACTCAACTACCAACACAGAAGAAGCATACCTGGAGTTTTATAAAAAGATGCGGCCAACTGAACCGGTTGCCCTTGAGGTAGCTAAGGAAGTTTTTAGCCGGATGTTTCTTGATCCGCGCCGTTATGATTTAGGCCGGGTGGGTAGATTTCTGATGAACAAAAAGCTGGGAATGGATACTCGCTTATCTAGGAGGACCCTTGATTTAGAAACAATGGTTGCAGCAATTAAGCATCTTCTAGAAGTAAAAGCTGGGAAAAAGGATACTGACGATATAGATCACTTATCGAATAGAAGAGTTAAGCTGATTGGTGAGCTTCTTCAACATCAAGTCAGGATTGGGCTTTTGAGGGTAGAAAGAACTTTTACTGAACGTTATTCACTAGTATCTTCAGGAGATTTTTCTATCCAGCATCTAATCAATTCAAAAGCATTTTCTAGCCAGATTAAAGATTTTTTTGCCCGTTCACCGCTTTCACAATTTATGGATCAAACCAATCCAATAGCTGAAATGACACATAAAAGAAGGTTGTCCGCAATGGGCCCGGGTGGCCTTTCGCGGGAAAGAGCCGGATTCGAGGTAAGGGATGTGCACCCGACTCATTACGGCCGAGTTTGTCCGATTGAGACACCCGAAGGAGCTAATATCGGTTTACTTACTTCTTTAACTACCTATGCAAAAATTAATCCAATGGGTTTTTTGACTACACCTTATCGGCCGGTTATAGACGGTAAAATAAAAAATAAAATAGAGTATCTGTTGAGTGATGCAGAAGAAAATAAGATGATTGGTCAAATTACCTCTAATGTAGATTCTGGTGGAAAAATTTTAGATTCAGAAATTTATGCTCGTTTCAAAGGCAACTTTCCTAAAGTTTCACCTAAAAAACTTGAATATATTGATGTTTCAGCTCAGCAAATCATGTCGGTTTCATCGTCGTTGATTCCTTTCTTAGAGCACGATGATGCTAATCGAGCTTTAATGGGATCTAATATGCAACGACAAGCAGTTCCTTTACTTTTTCCCGAAGCCCCCTTAGCTGGAACTGGCCTAGAGCAAAAAGTTGCAAAAGATAGTGGAGCTGCGTTAGTTACCGAAGAGTCTGGTGAGGTTACGGCGGTAGATAGTTCTTCAATAAAAATAGATAACTATACTTATAAGCTAAAGAAGTTTTATCGTACTAATGCTAATACTTGTATCAATCAAACTCCTTTAGTTAAAAAAGGACAGAAGGTAAAAAGAGGGGATATTATAGCTGATGGAATAGCTACCAAAGAAGGAGATATTTCACTAGGAACTAATCTTTTAGTTGGCTTTATGCCTTGGCGGGGTTACAACTTTGAAGATGCTATAGTTATTAGTGAGCGATTGGTAAAGGATGATGTGCTTACCTCCATTCATATCGAGAAGTTTGAAAGTGAGGCTAGAGAAACTAGGTTAGGAAATGAAGAGATTACTCGTGATATTCCCAATGTAGGGGAAGAAGCATTAAGTGACCTAGATTCAGAAGGGATAGTAAGGGTTGGTGCTGAGATCGCCTCTGATGATATTTTGGTGGGAAGGGTTACACCAAAGACAGAAAAAGAGCTTTCTCCTGAAGAAAGATTACTAAGAGCCATTTTTGGGGAAAAAGCAGCTGATGTTAAAGATAGTTCATTAAGAGTACCTCCAGGGATTAAAGGGGTTGTAACCAATGTAGAAGTTTTTCAAAGGAAAGAAAGAGGCCGGCGTTCTAAAAAAGAAAAAACAGTTGAACTTCAACGGACTAAAGAAATTGAACAATATTACCAAGAAGAAAAAGAAATATTAGAGAAAGAAAAACTAAAAAGATTGAGTACTATATTAGGTAAACCGGAAAGTAAAATAAAAGCTCGCAACTGGCAAGAAAACGAAGAAGCAAATACTATAGTTAACTTATATGATCAAAGGTATGACGAGTTAATGATGGAGAAAGACTTAGAGCTTTCTAAAGTGAGAAAGGGAGATGAACTACCAGCCGGGGTATTAAAAAGAATAGTTGTATTTGTGGCAATAAAACGAAAAATTTCGGCTGGGGATAAGTTGTCTGGGCGTCATGGTAATAAAGGGGTTATCTCAAAAGTTTTACCAGAAGAAGATATGCCTTATCTAGAAGACGGTACTCCAATGGATATTTTGCTTAATCCTTTGGGAGTTCCTTCTCGAATGAACGTGGGCCAGTTACTTGAGATGCATCTTGGTTGGGCAGCCAAGAAGTTAAATATTAGGGTCGAGACTCCAGTTTTTGATGGAGCTAGCCCAGAAGATATAAAAGATTTATTTAGAAAAGCTAACTTACCCGAGGACGGAAAGGTCGTTTTGTATGATGGCCATACAGGAAAACGCTTTGCTCAAAAGGTAGGGGTTGGCTATATGTATATTATGAAGTTGATCCATATGGTTGATGAAAAAATTCATGCCAGGGCAATCGGCCCTTACTCTTTAATTACACAGCAGCCCTTAGGTGGAAAAGCTCAATTTGGCGGGCAGCGTTTTGGAGAGATGGAAGTTTGGGCTCTTGAAGCCTATGGAGCAGCATTTACTTTACAGGAGATGCTTACTGTAAAGAGTGATGATGTAGAAGGAAGGACTCGAATCTATGAAGCTATTGTTAGAGGTGAACAAAAATTTAGGCCTTCAGTTCCTGAATCTTTTAACGTTTTAGTTAAAGAACTCCAGGGGCTTTGTTTGAATATAAAAGCAGAAAAGGAGAAAAAATGATTGAGGAAGTAGGTTTTTTTGACCGAATCAGCATAAAATTAGCTTCAAATGAAAGTATGAGGAGTTGGTCATCAGGCGAAATAAAAAAAGCCGAGACTCTTAACTACCGAACTCTTAAACCGGAGAAAGATGGGCTTTTTTGTGAGAGAATTTTTGGCCCAGCTAAAGATTGGGAGTGTCATTGTGGGAAACTAAAAGGAATAAAATTTAAAGGAACAAAATGTAACCGTTGTGGCGTTGAAGTCCTTCATTCATCTGTACGCCGCCAGCGAATGGGGCATATAGATTTAGCCACGCCAGTTACTCATATCTGGTTTTTTAAGGTTTTGCCTTCTCGATTAGGAGCAATTTTAGGTTTAAGTATAAAAGAATTAGAAAAAATTATTTATTATGAAGAATATGTGGTAGTCGATCCCGGATCTTCAAAGTTAAAAGAAAAACAGCTTATTAGCCAAGAAGAATATTTTGATACTCAAACTGAGTATGGCCCAGAAGTAAAGATAATGATTGGAGCTGAAGCGATTCGGGAGCTTCTCAAAAGATTAGATTTAGCTAAAGTTAGCAGAAATATCAGAAAGAAAATTGAAAAGAGTAAAAAAGCAGCCAATAAAAGGCTCTTAAAAAGACTTAAAATTGTAGAAGATTTGCGTCGTTCAGGGAATAAACCAGAATGGATGGTATTAAATATTTTACCAGTTATCCCGCCTGACCTGCGGCCATTAGTTCCACTCGAGGGAGGCAGATTTGCTTCATCTGATTTAAATGATCTTTACAGACGAGTTATCAATAGAAACAATCGCCTTAAGAAGTTAATTTCTTTGGGGGCACCGGAGATAATTATTCGTAATGAAAAAAGAATGCTTCAAGAAGCAGTTGATGCTGTTTTAGAAAATGGGCGTCATGGCAGGCCGGTCATGGGCCCGCAAAATCGTCCGCTTAAAAGTCTTTCTGATATGCTTAAAGGTAAACAAGGACGTTTTAGGCAAAACTTGTTAGGAAAGCGTGTAGATTATTCGGGAAGAAGTGTAATTGTAGTAGGGCCAGAGTTGAAACTTCATCAATGTGGTTTACCTAAAGAGATGGCTCTTGAATTAGTTGAACCGTTTATTATTAAAAAATTACGGGAAAAAGGGTTTGTCCATACAATCAGAGGTGCGCGCCGGATGGTGGAGAGAGCCAGAATTGAAGTCTGGGATATTTTAGAAGATGTAATTAAAGGGCACCCTGTTTTATTAAATCGGGCTCCTACATTACATCGTTTAGGAATTCAGGCATTTTACCCTACTTTAGTAGAAGGTAAGGCAATTAAACTACATCCTTTAGTTTGTGCACCTTTTAATGCTGATTTCGATGGGGATCAGATGGCAGTTCATCTTCCGCTTTCTTTGGAGGCGCAAGCTGAAGCAAAGTTGTTAATGCTGTCGGTGCATAATATTTTTTCTCCTTCAGATTCAAGGCCGGTTATTGTGCCTTCTCAAGATATGGTTATCGGATGCAGATATCTTACTACAGAAGCAGAAGGGCAAAAAGGTCAAGGAATAACTTTTGGCAACTCTGATGAAGTAGTAACTGCCTATCAAGATGATGAAGTGAAACTGCCTACCAAAATTAAATTTTTTCTTAAAAGAGACGGCGAAAGTAAGATTATTGAAACAACTGTAGGGAGAGTAATATTTAACAGAGTTTTGCCTAAAGGGTTTAGGTTTGTTAATGAACTTTTAGATAAGAAAAAAATATCTAAAATCATCGATGATTGCTATGATCAGTTTGGCCACAATGCAGTTATTGAGCTTCTGGATAAGATTAAGGATTTGGGTTTTGAATATGCTACTTTAGGTGGAATAAGTATATCTAACAATGACTTAGAGGTTCCCAAGCAGAAATACGAGTCTATAGAAGAAGCTAACAAAGAGTTGGCTAAGGTTGATAGCCAATATAAAAGAGGTATTATTACCCAACGTGAGCGCCATAATAAAATTATTGATATTTGGACTAGGACTACAGATAAAGTAACTGATTTAGTTTTTAACAATATGAGTAAGTTTAATCCAGTTTTTATGATGGCTGATTCTGGAGCTCGCGGATCTAAATTACAGGTTAGGCAGCTTGCCGGAATGAGGGGGCTTATGGCTAAACCATCCGGTGAGATTATTGAAATTCCGATAACTTCAAACTTTAAGGAGGGGTTATCAGCTTTAGAGTATTTTATTTCTACTCACGGTGCACGAAAAGGTTTAGCTGATACTGCGTTAAAAACAGCAGATGCTGGTTATCTTACTCGACGTTTAGTTGATGTTGCTCAAGAAGTAATAATTGTTGAAGATGATTGTAAAACAGTAAACGGAATTACAGTTTCTGAAATTGTTGAAGGTGAAGAAGTTGTTGTAACTTTAAAAGAAAGGATTGTCGGAAGGGTGGCTGTTGACAATATAGTAGATATTGTAAGTGACGAGGTTATCGTGAAAGCCGGCCAGGAGATATCAGAAGAAAAAGCAGATAAAATAGATAAATTAGGCTTGGAAAAAATAAGGATAAGAAGTGTGCTTACTTGTGAATCAGAAAGAGGTGTATGCGCTAGGTGTTATGGAAGAAATTTAGCTACTCGGAAGTTAGTTGAAGTTGGTGAAGCAGTTGGAGTAATTGCAGCTCAATCAATAGGGGAACCGGGTACCCAGCTTACCATGAGGACTTTTCATATCGGCGGTACTGCCTCACGTGTGGCTGAGCGTGCTTTTGTCAAAGCTAGAAATAAAGGTGTGGTTAAGTTCCATAATTTAAAAGTAGTTAAAAAGGGGAATCAATTTGTTGTTTTAAATAGGAATGGAATGATTAGTGTAAATGACCCTAAGGGGATTGAACTACAAAGGAATCCAGTTCCCCACGGTGCTTTTATAATGGTCCCTGAAGGTAATGAAGTTGAAAAGGGTAAGACTTTTGTAAAATGGGATCCATTTTCTTCTCCGATTCTTTCTGAGGTAACCGGAAAAATAAAATATGAAGATATTATTGATAAGATGACTATTCAAGAAGAGATGAATGTTGCAACGGGGAGAAAAGAAAGAGTAGTTGTAGAGTTTAAAGGTGATTACCATCCTCAGATATTAATAGTCTCTAAAGATTCTGAGGAAGTATTAGGAATATATCCTTTGCCAACAGGGGCTCATATTATGCTTGAAGAGGGGGCCTTGGTTGAAGCGGGCGATGTTATTGCAAAAACTCCTCGTTTAGTTGAAAAAACTAGAGACATTACCGGGGGTCTTCCTAGAGTAGCTGAACTTTTTGAAGCTAGACGCCCTAAGAATCCGGCAATTATTAGTGAGATTGATGGTTTTGTAGAATTTACTGAGAAAAAAGGCCAGCGTAAAGTTATTGTTCGCAGCCCAACCGGTATGAGCCGAGAATATAAAATTCCTACTGGAACTCATCCTATTGTTTATCGTGGTGATAAAGTAACAGCTGGGCAACAGCTTACTGAAGGTCCGGTAGTCTTACAGGATATTTTAAGTGTTTGCGGTGATAAAGTATTACAGAGCTATCTAGTAAATGAAGTACAAGAAATCTATAGATTACAAGGTGTAAGAATCAATGATAAACATATTGAAGTAATTATTCGAGAGATGCTGAAAAAAGTAAAGATAGTTGACCCGGGTGATAGCGATTATCTTCCTGATGAAGGTATTGATAAGTGGGATTTTCGTAAAGCTAATGAAGCAATTATTAAAAAGGGAGGCCGGCCGGCGACAGCTCAGCCGATGTTACTGGGCATAACTAAGGCATCTTTAAGTACCAAAAGTTTTATCTCGGCAGCTAGTTTTCAGGAAACAACTAGGATTTTAGCCGATGCATCATCAGCAGGAAAAGTTGATTCGTTAAAAGGTTTAAAAGAAAATGTAATAGTAGGTCATTTAATTCCAGCAGGAACAGGATTAAAGAGGTACCGGGAGGTTGAAGTAGAGAAATGCCAACAATAAATCAATTAATTAAAAAACCAAGAGCTAAAACAAGAAAGAAAACTAAATCTCCAGCCTTAGGCAAAGCACCACAGAGGCGTGGGGTTTGCATCCAGGTAAGAACAGCGACACCGAAGAAACCAAATTCAGCTTTAAGAAAAATAGCTAGAGTTCGTCTCACTAATCGTCATGAAGTTACTGCTTATATTCCCGGTGAAGGGCATAATTTGCAAGAACATTCTATGGTTTTAGTACGGGGGGGGAGGGTCAAGGATCTTCCTGGAGTGAGATATCATATTGTTAGAGGGGCCCTAGATTGTCAAGGCGTCCAAGATCGTAAGCGTTCTCGTTCTAAATATGGCGCAAAAAGACCAAAGGCAAAATAAAAGTAATCAACGAATGTATGAATCAATTACGAATTTACAAATTTTTATGAACCCATATTCGTATATTCGTAGGGATTAGTAAAATCGTAGATGATAGTTAAATTAACGAGGTATAATTATGAGAAGACATAGAGCACCGAAAAGAGAAAGAAAACCAGACCCAAAATACGGTAATCCTATATTAGGTCATTTTATTAATATTATTATGGTTGATGGAAAAAAGAGTAAAGCACAAAGGATTGTCTATAATGCTTTTGATGCAGTATCAGAGCATCTGAAAGAAGATCCGATAAAAGCTTTATTTACAGCCCTAGACAATACTCGGCCGCGGATGGCTGTGAAACCGCGTAGGGTTGGCGGGGCAACTTATCAAGTTCCCATGGAAGTACCTAAGGAAAAAGGTATTTTTATTGCTTTACGTTGGATCAAAGATTTCGCAAAAAAGAAAAAGAATCAACCGATGGAAAAGAAAATTGCTGATGAAATAATTGCTGCTTATAATAATGAGGGGCCGGTGGTCAAGAAAAAACAAGATACTCATAGAATGGCAGAGTCAAACAAGGCTTTTGCGCATTTTAAATATTAAGAAGATAGAAGTTAGAGGTTAGAAATTAGATAGAAGATAATTTTATTTTTGATATAAAAGTGAAGAATGCAAGTTTAGTTATGGATAAAGAAAAGAGTTTAGCTAAGATTCGCAATATTGGCTTTATAGCCCATATTGATGCAGGTAAAACTACGGTTACAGAAAGAATACTTTTTTATGCAGGTAGAACCTATAAGATTGGGGAAGTTCACGAAGGTACTGCTGTAACTGATTGGATGCATCAAGAAAAAGAAAGGGGTATTACTATAACTAGTGCCGCTACTTCTTGTGATTGGAAAAATCACCAGATTAATATTATTGATACTCCTGGCCATATTGATTTTACTGTTGAAGTCGAACGTTCTTTAAAAGTTTTAGATGGTGCAGTTGTTATTTTCTGCGGTGTTTCAGGAGTAGAGCCACAGTCAGAAACAGTTTGGCGTCAGGCAGAAAAATATGATGTTCCGCGAATTTGTTTTGTGAATAAGATGGATCGGGAAGGTGCTGATTTTTTTGCTGTAGTCTCTGAAATGAAGGAAAAATTTCAGATACCTATAGTTGCCTTGGAGTTACCGATTTATGATAACGATGAATTTAGAGGGGTAGTTGATTTAATTGAAGAAAAAGCTTACTACTATGAAGGTAAATTAGGAGAAAAGATAAAAGAAGAAGAAATTCCAGAGAAATTAAAAGAGATTGTTGCTAATAAAAAAGAATTAATAATTGAAAAGATTGCAGAATTAGATGATGCCTTTATGAGTAAAGTTATTGAAGGAGAAAAAATTAAAAAAGAAGAGATAGTTTCTGCGATTAGAAAGTATGTTATTGGGAATAAGTTAGTTGCTGTATTTTGTGGTTCAGCTCTAAAAAATAAAGGAGTCCAACAACTCTTAGGTGCTGTTTGCAGCTATTTACCGTCACCAACTGAGGTAAAACCGGTTTTGGCTAAAGTTGTTTCAAGTGATCAGGAAAAAGAAATCAAGGCTAGCCCGGGTGGGCCATTTTGTGCGTTATGTTTTAAGATAGCAACAGATCCTTTTGTTGGTAAGTTGTTTTATGTGCGTATATATTCTGGTAGCATTGATTCAGCATCAACTATTTATAACGCAACTCAACAAAAAAAAGAAAAAATAAATAAAATTGTAAAGATGCACGCCAACAAACAAGAAATTATAAAAAACGCTAAAGCTGGTGATATTGTTTGCCTGGCTGGGCTAAAGAATACAATGACCGGAGACACTCTTACAGAAAAAAAAGATCCGGTTATGATCGAAAATATAAAATTCCCTGAGCCAGTAGTATCTTTGGCTATTGAGCCTAAGACTAAAGCTGATCAGGAGAAGCTATTTGGAGCTCTGATGAAGTTAGCTGACGAAGACCCTTCTTTTAAAGTTACCTACAACCGGGAAACTGGACAAAATGTTATATCGGGTATGGGGCAGCTTCATCTGGCAATTATGGTTGATAGACTATTAAGAGAATTTAATGTTAAGGCAAAAGTAGGTAAACCGCAGGTTGCCTATAAAGAAACTGTAAGCAAAAAGGTTCAGGCGACTGGTAAGTTTATTCAGCAAAGAGGTGGACAGGGCCAATATGGGCATGTTGAAATTGTTATGACTCCATCTGGAGAAGGTACCGGGATTAGTTTTGAAAATAAAATTAAGTCAGGGGTAATTCCTAAAGAGTTTATATCTTCGGTAAAAGAGGGTGTGGTTGAAGCTTCTGAAAGTGGAATCTTAGGTGGGTATCCAGTAGTTGATCTAAAGGTTACTTTAATTGATGGTTCTTATCATGAGGTAGATTCTTCTGAATTGAGTTTTAAAATTGCCGGAGAGATAGCTTTTAAAGAAGGCCTGCGAAAAGCTAGATCGATACTACTTGAGCCAATTATGGATTTAGAAATTATTACACCGGTAGAGTATCTTTCTCAAGTAATTGGTGACCTTAATTCAAGAAGAGCAAAAATACATTTAGTTAAAGAAAGAAAAAATTTACGGACAGTTAGTGTTGAGATTCCTTTAAGTGAATCTTTTAACTATGCAGATTCATTGAGGAACTTGACACAAGGCAGAGCCTCATATACAATAGAGCCTTCATATTATCAGAAGGTTCCTGAGGAATTGCTTTCAAAGATTTTAGGCATATAAATAGAATAGGCAATTGATAAGCAGGAACAATCAACGAATGTACGAATCAATTACGAATTTACAAATAATAAAATTCGTATATTCGTAGAGATTAGTAAATTCGATGATGGCAATTAATAAAATGATTTTTATAAAAGGAGGTGCTTTATGGGAAAAGAGAAGTTTGTAAGATCAAAGCCCCATCTTAATATTGGGACTATTGGTCACGTAGACCACGGTAAGACCACCCTTACTGCAGCCATTACACAAGTTCTGGCGTTAAAAGGTGGGGGCCAAGCTTTGAAGTTTGAAGATATTGACAAGGCTCCTGAAGAGAAAGAACGTGGAGTAACTATTAATATTGCTCACGTTGAGTACGAAACAGAAAAAAGGCATTATGCACATATTGACTGTCCGGGTCACGCTGATTATATTAAAAATATGATTACCGGCGCTGCTCAAATGGATGGGGCAATACTTGTTGTTGCTGCAACAGATGGGCCTATGCCACAAACCAGAGAACACTTACTTCTGGCACGTCAGGTTAATGTTCCTGCGATTGTAGTGTTTGTTAACAAGGTTGACCAGATGGATGATCCTGAGCTGGTTGAGTTAGTTGAAGAAGAAGTAAGAGACTTACTTACTAAGTATGAGTTTCCGGGTAAAGATATACCAATTGTAAAAGGTTCTGCGTTAAAAGCTTTAGAAGATGCTACTGCAGGAAATCCTGACAGTGAAAACTGCAAGCCAATAGTAGAATTAATTCAAGCTTGTGATGATTATTTTCCGGAACCAAAACGTGATACCGACAAGCCTTTTCTTATGGCTATCGAAGATATATTTTCAATCTCAGGCCGCGGTACAGTTGCAACTGGAAGAGTTGAAAGAGGAATTGTTAAAACTGGTGAAGAGATTGAGTTAGTTGGGATTAAAGAAGAAACTAAAAAAACTGTAGTTACTGGAATTGAGATGTTTAGAAAAACTTTAGATGAAGCACAAGCTGGAGATAATGCTGGTTTACTTTTACGGGGGGTAGAAAAGGAACAGGCAGAAAGAGGCATGGTTATTGCTAAGCCTGGAACCATTACACCGCATAAAAAGTTTAAGGCAAAAGTTTATGCTTTAAAGAAAGAAGAAGGTGGAAGACATACTCCATTTTTCTCAGGTTATAGACCACAATTTTATTTTAGAACTACAGATGTAACTGGTACTTGTAAGTTACCTGAAGGTGTTGAAATGGTTATGCCCGGTGATAATGTTGAAGTAGAAGTAACCTTGCTTCAACCGGTTGCTTGTGAAAAAGAGTTAAGGTTTGCTATCCGTGAAGGTGGAAGAACTGTAGGAGCTGGTTTAGTTACAGAAATAATCGAGTAAGGATGAAGTCACCACTTAAAATTAGAATTAAACTGAAAGCTTTTGATCATAGGCTGCTTGATAATTCTGCTAAGGAGATAACAGAAGTAGCTATCCGTACTGGTGCTAAAATTAACGGACCTATACCTATTCCTACTCGGAAAAAGGTTTATACGGTAAACAGAGCTACTAATGTTAACAAAAAATCACGAGAGCAGTTTATGATTGCGGTACATAAACGGATAATAGACCTAGACAGCCCTACGGCAAAGACAATAGATGCATTAAGAAGGTTGAACTTACCAGCCGGAGTAAATGCAGAGATAAAGCAGGAAGTGTAATAACACAGCCCCAAACCAGAGTCGCCTTTGGCGACACGATTTAGGGCTGCCGTGAACCGTATTTATTCTGGTTTATGGCAGATGCACACAGATAAAATTACCGATAAACACAGATAAAATATCTGTGTGAATCTACTATAGATCTGTGTTTATCTGCGTGTAGGTTTTAGGAAAAAAAATGATTAAAGAAATTTTTGGAAAAAAAATTGGAATGACTCAAATATTTAGCCCCGAGGGTGAGCTTTTGCCTGTCACCTTGGTTGAGATTGAGCCAGCTTGTATTTTAGAAAAAGTAAGCTACCCCAATAAAGAAAGGGCTAAAATTGGTTGTTTTAAGATCAAGGACACAAAAATTCCAAAAGTGAAAAAGCCTCAAAAAGGTTATTTTGAAAAAATTGGGGTACCTCCTTATAAACTTGTTAGGGAAGTGGAAATAGAAGAAAAACCTAAAAGCACTGAAGCTAAAGCAGAGAAGAAAGAGGTTCATCAACCTGAAAACAGTAACGGCGAAGAAAAAAAAGGCCAGAGCCAAAAAGAAAGCTTACAAGAAAATAAAGATGATTCTAGAAAAGAGCAAGATACAACGGTAAAAAAAGAGCCGGGGGAAGGAGAGGCAAAAGAAGTTAAAAAAGAAGAAAAAAGTCCAGATAAAGGCCAAGCAGAAAATGATAAGAAAGTTTCATCTCGTTATGTGGGAATTGAAATTTTTAGCCAAGGCCAACTAGTAACTGTGCGGTCAAAAACTAAAGGTAAAGGATTTGCTGGTGCAATCAAACGTCATAATATGCAAAGACAGCCTAGTTCGCATGGTTCTGGAATGCATCGCAGAGTAGGTTCTGTAGGTGCTTCTGCCACTCCTTCGAAAATTGCAAAAAATAAGAAGATGCCAGGTCATCTTGGTTCAAACTATAGAGTTACTAAAAATTTAAAAATTTTAAAAGTAGATAAAGAAAGAAAAGTTATTTTTGTAAGAGGAAGTATTGGCGGCAGCAATGGTGCTGTTGTTAGAGTAACTAAACAAAATTAATAAATGCCATGGAAGCAAAAAAAACAAAAAAAAGTAAAACCGATTTAGCTGATTTAACCCTAAAGGTTATAGATACAACGGGTAAATCCAAAGATAACATTTCTTTAGATAAGACTGTGTTTGATGGTAAAGTTTCCTTGGCTTTGTTGCAACAGGCAGTTAACACTTATTTATCTAATAAAAGAAGAGGGTTGGCTGTTGCTAAAACAAAAGGTGAAAAGAGAGGCGGTGGCAAAAAACCGTGGCGGCAAAAAGGTACAGGTAGAGCTAGAGTAGGTTCTATTCGGTCTCCTCTCTGGAAGGGAGGGGGAGTTACATTTGGGCCAAGACGCAGGTCTTACTATAAGAAATTTCCGGCTCGGATGAAAGCCCAAGCGCTAAAAAGTGCCCTTAATGCGAAGTTAAAAGATAAACAAATAGTTGTAGTTGATAAGCTAAACTTGGAGTCTTCTAAAACAAAAGAGTTTAATCAAATAGTTTCTAATTTGGGTATTAATAATAAAAAAACTTGTTTTATCATAGCTAACTTTGATCAAAATCTAAAGAAAGCTTCAGCTAATATTAAAAAAGTTATATTAGGCAAAGCAAGTGATATAAGCGCTTTAGGTGTTTTAGACTGTAAAAGTTTAGTTATAACAAAGGATTCTTTAGATATCATCCAAAAGAGGTTAAAGAAATGGCTCTAAGTTCACTATATTCTGTAGTTAAGATGCCGCTGGTTACTGAAAAGTCTAATCGGGATATTGCTTTAGGTAAATACAGTTTTAATGTAGATAAGAGCGCTAATAAAATTCAAATACGCAAAGCTATAGAAAAAATTTATAAAGTAAAAGTTAAAAAAGTTTCAACTGAAATCGTCAAAGGAAAACCAAAAAAGATAAGATGGGACCAGCCAGGTAAAACATCAGCTTGGAAAAAAGCGGTTGTAACCTTAAAGAAAGGATACGAAATAAAAATAAGTTAAGGAAAAATTATGGGAATTAAAAAATACAAACCAACATCACCAGGGCTAAGAACAAGAAAAACTTCTGATTTTTCAGAAGTTACAAAAAATAAACCGGAAAAGACACTGACTAAATCTTTACGGCGTAGCGGAGGAAGAAATAACCAAGGTAAAATTACTATGCGTAGAAGAGGCGGTGGATCTAAGCGTAAATATAGGGTTGTTGATTTTAAACGAGATAAGTTTGACAAAGAGGCTGAAGTTTTAGCTATAGAATATGATCCTAATCGGAATGCTCGTCTAGCTTTAGTTAAATATCCAGATGAAGAAAAAAGATATATTATTTGGCCAGCTAAACTAAAGGTTAAAGATAAAATAATAAGTGCTTCAGAATCAAGAACTAGTATAAAACCAGGTAATAGTATGAAGTTAAAATATGTTCCTATGGGCACACTAATTCATAATATCGAGCTTAATCCAGGCCGAGGTGCAGTGTTGGTTAGAAGTGCCGGAAGTTGGGCTCAACTTATGGCCAAAGAAAAGGGTATGGCTCAAATCAGGCTTGCTTCCGGTGAAGTTCGGCTGGTAAAAGAGCAGTGCAGGGCTACCGTTGGCCAAGTTGGTTTAGGCGAGTATTCTTCATTTAGTAAGGGTAAGGCTGGAAAAAATCGTTGGGCAGGGAAAAGGCCTAAGGTAAGAGGTGTGGCGATGAATCCTGTAGATCATCCACACGGTGGCGGTGAAGGAAAAGCTGGGCAAGGCAATCCCCATCCAGTCAGTCCTTGGGGGCAGCCTGCTAAAGGTGGTAAGACACGGAGAAAAAAACGGAGTGACAAATATATTATTAAAAAAAGAACTAAAGGCGGGAGAAGATCTAGAAAATGAGTCGTTCATTAAAAAAAGGCCCATATGTTTTAGCGAAGTTGCTAAAAAAAGTAGAACGTGCTAAAAGTTCAGGAGATAGAAAAGCGATTAAGACTTGGTCGCGTGGTTCAATGGTTATTCCTGAATTTGTTGGCTTGACTTTTGCTGTACATGATGGTAAAAAACATGTTCCTGTTTTTGTTACAGAAAGTATGGTAGGACATCGTTTAGGAGAATTTGTACCAACTAGAAAATTTAAAGAACATGGCGGAATAAAAGCTAAGAAATCAATTCTAAAAAAATAAAATTTATTATGATAACTAAATCAGAAGCAAAATATATTAGAATTTCTCCGACTAAAGTAAGGCCGGTAATAAAACTGGTTAAAGGTAGTAATGCAAAAGAAGCTGTGGAAAAGTTGGAATTTGTCAAAAAGAAGGCTGCAAAATATTTGCAGAAATTAATTAAAACAGCTATAGCAGATGCCAAGAATAAAGGTTATGATCAAGATTCGTTATTTATCTCTAGGCTTGTGGCTAATCAAGGACCGGCTTTAAAACGATATAGAGCTGAATCATTTGGAAGGGCCGCAGTTATTAGAAGAAGAATGAGTCATTTGATAGTAGAGTTAGATTCCAATAAAAAAATAATGCAGGAGATAAAAAAGACAGGAAATAATTAGGATTTAGAATTTAAACGTAATTTAAAAGGAAGTAAAGAAATGGGACAAAAAGTTCACCCTTATGTTTTAAGAATTGGTTTTGGCAAGAGCTGGCTATCAAGATGGTTTTCTCCTAAAAAGGGTGAGTACGCTGATTTCTTGGAAGAAGATTTAGCCATTCGCCAAAAGATTAAAAAAAGTTATAGTTTAGGTTCAATTGCAACTATTGATATTGAGAGGGTCTCTTCTGGGGGAATAAGAATAAAGGTAAGAACTTCCCGGCCGGGAGTAATAATTGGAAGACGTGGTCAAGATATTGAAAGAGTGAAGAAAGATCTATCAGAGATGACTGGTAAAGAAATAATCATTGACGTTGAAGAGGTGTCCGATCAAGCTTTAGAAGGACAACTGGTGGCTGAGTTAATTGCTTTTCAGTTAATAAAAAGAGTAAAGTTTAGAAGAGCGATGAAAAAGGCTCTTCAGCAAGCACAGTCTTCTTTAGGAGAAGGAATAAAAGTTCAATGTTCAGGCCGTTTGGGGGGAGTTGAGTTAGCTCGGTCTGAAAGTTATAAATATGGTAAAATTCCCCTTCATACTTTTAGAACAGATATTGATTATGGTTTTGCAGTTGCTAAAACTACCTATGGTACTATTGGAGTAAAAGTATGGGTGTATAAAGGTCAAAAGCAGCTGGGAGATTATTTAGTTAAACCAGAAAAAGAGAAAAAGAGATAATATGCTTATTCCGAAAAGAGTAAAATACAGGAAAGCGCAAAGAGGAAAACGACGCGGGTTAGCTGTAGCTGGTTCAAGAGTTTCTTTTGGTGAGTATGGGATAAAAGCTCTTGAGTCTGGTTGGCTTAAAAACACCCAGATTGAAACAACTCGAGTAGTTCTTACGCGTCGTCTGCGTAGGGGCGGAAAACTTTGGATACGAGTTTTTCCCGATAAACCAATTACAAAAAAACCAGCTGAGTCTCGGCAAGGAAAAGGTAAAGGAGATGTTGAAAGCTGGGTCCGCGTAGTAAGAAGAGGCAATGTAATTTTTGAAATTGGAGGAGTACCTGAAGATTATGCTAGAGAATCTTTTAGGTTAGTTGCATATAAATTACCCTTTAAGACTATGTTTGTTACCAGGAAAGGTTAAGATAATTATGGCGGATATAAATAATTTACGATCACTTTCAGAAAAAGAGTTAAAGGAAAAGCTGCTCGATAACGAAAAAAAACTTATGGAGTTACAGTTTAAGAGAAGAAGTGGCCTAGATAAACCGCATCAATTTAAAAATATAAAAAAAGAGATAGCTCAAATGCATACTTTAATGAATGAAAAAAGGAGACAAGGTGGCGAAAAAACTAGGTAAAATACTAGAGGGCGTTGTAATATCGGATAAAATGGACAAAACTGCTGTGGTTTTAGTCAAGAGAAGGCTGCCCCACAGTAGTTATAATAAACTGATTATGACTAAGAAAAAATATAAAGCTCATGATAAAGATAATAAAGTTAAAGTTGGCGATAAAGTAAAAATTATTGGCTGTCGGCCATTCTCTAAAGATAAAAGATTTAGGATTTATGAGGTTCTAAAATGATAACTTTAAGATCAAAGTTGGATGTAGCAGATAATAGTGGTGCGAGGAAAGTTTCTTTTATAGGAGTTTTAGGGCGTAAAGGGAAAAAACATGCGATAGTGGGAGATGTTATCACTGGAAGCGTGAAAGAAGCTATCCCTAATTCTCCGATAAAAAAAGGGGAAGTAGTTAGAGCTGTAGTGGTTAGGACTCATTTTCCGGTAAAAAGAAAAGATGGTTTGGTAGTTAAATTTGATCGTAATGCTTGTGTAGTTATTGATAAACAAAACAATCCTAGAGCTACTCGTGTTTTTGGGCCAGTAGTAAGGGAGCTGCGGAGTAAATTTAGTAAGATTTTATCTTTAGCTCCGGAAGCAATATAAAGGATAAAAAAATGAGTTTAAGAATTAAAAAAGGCGATAAAGTAATAGTTACCTCTGGTAAAAGCAAAGGTAAAAAAGGAAGGGTTTTAAGGTTTTTTCCCGATGAGAATAAAGTAGTAGTTGAAGGAGCGAACTTAGTTAAAAAGCATAAAAAAAAGAAGTCTGAGTCAGAACCGGGCGGATTTCAAGAAGTTCCTCTACCACTTCATCTTTCATCGGTGCAGTTGTTTTGCTCGAATTGCAACAGAGGAGTAAAAACTAAAATAGAAATAGCTAAAGATAAAACTAAAACAAGAGTTTGTAAAAAATGTCAGAAAACAGTTTAAAAAATTATATTCCCAGATTACTTAAGGTGTATAGAGAAGAGATTGTACCGGAGCTAAAGAAAAAACAAAATCATGCCAATCTTTATTCTGTGCCACGTTTAGTTAAAATTGTAGTAAATATGGGAGTTGGAGAAGCTACAGCTGATTCTAAGCTGATTGAAAGTGTTTCTGAGCAGTTAGGCACAATTACTGGTCAGAAGCCTAAAATTTGTCGAGCTCGCAAAGCTATATCTAACTTTAAACTTAGGCAAGGAGTAGCAATAGGTTGTTGTGTAACTTTGCGTAAAGCTATGATGTATGATTTTTTTGATCGTCTGATTACTGTAGCTATCCCGCGAATTCGTGATTTCAGAGGACTTTCACCTAATTCCTTTGATGGATCTGGAAACTATAACTTCGGGTTAGTAGAACAGGGAATATTTCCAGAGATAAATTTAGATAAGATAACTAGGACCCAGGGGATGAACATTTCGATACATACAACAGCTAGCTCTGACAATGAAGCTAGAGAACTATTAGAAGCTTTTGGGTTTCCTTTTAGGAGGAGAAATGGCTAAAAAATCAAAAGTCCAAAAATGGTTAAGGGATAAAGAAAATCCTAAGTTTTCTACTCGTTACAGGAATAGATGCAGACGATGTGGAAGGCCTCGGGGTTATATTAGAGATTTTGAGCTTTGCCGAATTTGTTTTCGAGAATTAGCTTGGCAGGGGTTAATTCCAGGAGTTAAAAAAGCAAGCTGGTAAAACACAGATACACACAGATGAGATATAGATATACACAGATAGAAAAAATATAAAAAAAGGAAGGACGATGAGTAGAACTGATTTAATCGCAGATGCATTTACAATAATAAGGAACGCTACCAGGGCTAATAAAGAAGAAGCTTTTATACCTTACTCTAATAGTTTATCTAAGATATGCGAGATATTAAAAGATAATGAATATATTGCTAACTTTAAAGAAGCAGAAACTAAAAGTTTTAAACAAATAAAAGTGTATCTTAGCTATGATGGGAAGAAAAGTTCAATAACTCAAATCAAAAGAGTTTCTCGGCCATCGCGACGTATTTACAAGAAAAAAGATGATAATCTTTCAGTCTTAGGGGGGTATGGGTTGGCGATAATTTCTACATCTAGCGGAATAATTACTGGTATTCAAGCTAAAACAAAAGGTTTAGGCGGAGAACTAATCGGGATGGTTTGGTAATATAAGGATAAAAAATGTCAAGAATAGGAAAACAAAAAATTACTATTGCAAAAGAAGTAAAAGCTGAAGTTAAAGGTCAAAATATTGTTGTTAAGGGGCCAAAGGGAAGTTTGAGTTTTGATTTTAATTGTCTTATTGAACTAAAAATCGAAGATAATCTTATCTCAGTAGAAAGAAAAAACAACACAAAGGAAGCTAAAAGTTTACATGGAACTACAAGGGCGATTATTGCAAATATGGTCAAAGGGGTAGTTGAGGGGTATAAAAAAGAACTGGAAATTATTGGTGTTGGTTATAAAGCTCAAATGAAAGGTAAGAATCTTGATTTAAATATAGGTTTTTCTCATCCGATTGAATTTTCTGTACCAGAAGGATTAAAGGTTTCAACACCATCTAATACCCGAATAGCAATTGAGGGAATAGATAAACAACAGGTAGGTCAGTTTGCAGCTAAAGTACGGAGAGTATATCCTCCGGAACCTTATAAGGGTAAAGGAATTAGATATTTAGGCGAAGAAGTTCGAAAGAAAATCGGAAAAGCATTAGCTAAATAAGGATAAAGAATAAGAGAGATGAAAAAACAAGCTAGAGCATACAGGCATAAGAGAATATTAAAAAAGATTCAGGGTACTGCTCAAAGGCCACGTCTTGTGGTTTTCCGGAGTCGTAAGCATATTTATACCCAGTTGGTAGACGATAAAAGCCAAAAGGTTATTGCCGGTGTATCTACTTTATCTGCAGAGTTTAAGAAAAATAATAGCAAAACAGCAAATAAAGAAGCTGCTAAAGAAGTCGGGAAACTTATTGCCCAATTAGCAAAGTCTAAGAAGGTAAATACAGTTTGTTTTGACCGCGGCGGATATAAGTTTCACGGCCGAATAAAGAATTTAGCAGATGGTGCAAGGCAAGGAGGGTTGAAGTTTTAATGCAGAAAAAAACAGTGAAAAACAAAAAAGAAGAAAAAGCTTTTATCGAGAAAGTTTTATTTATTAATCGAACTACTAAAGTAACAAAGGGTGGTAAAAATCTTTCCTTTTCTGCTTTGGTTGTCGTGGGAGACGGTATAGATAGGGCTGGTTATGCAGTGGGAAAGGCTAATGAAGTTGCTAGTGCAATTCGAAAAGGGATAAATAAGGCTAAAAAAGAGACAGTTAAGGTAAAACAGAAAGGGACAACTATTCCTCATGAAATTATTGGCAAGTTTGGTTCGATGCGGATACTTTTTAAATCTGCTTCTCGTGGTACAGGGGTTATTGCTTGTGGTCCGATTCGAGCTGTTTGTGAGTGTGCGGGGATAAAAGATATTTTAACAAAAAATATTGGTAATTCTACAAATCCGGTTAATGTAGTCAAGGCTACTTTTGAAGCCTTTAGGAACCTAAAAGGTTGATATGGATTTATCAGATATAAAAATAGTAACTAAAAATAAAAAAGCAAAACGGCGTGGCAGGGGAACTGGTTCTGGTTTGGGAAAGACTTCTGGACGAGGCCATAAAGGTGCTGGGCAAAGAAAAGGAAAAAAAACTCCTTATATTGGTTTTTCTGGAGGAAATATCCCTTTTTTCCGGCAACTCCCCAAAAGAGGCTTTACTGCTAGAAATGCAAAAAAATATCAAATAGTAAATTTAGTTACCATTGACCAAAGAGCCAAAGGTAATACTGAGTTGAACCCGGAAATAATGGAGAAACTTAATTTAATTAAAGATAAAAATAAATTAGTTAAGGTTTTAGCTAATAAAGGCGATAAGTTTAGTTTAAAGATAACTATTAAGGCGGATAAGATTTCTAAGAAAGCAAAAGAAATTATTGAATCAAACGGAGGGGTTTTTGAGTGTTTAAAGCGGTAGCCAACGTTTTTAAACTACCTGATTTAAGAAAGAAGGTTTTAATTACCCTTTCCTTGCTAATAGTATATCGAGCTGGATGTTTTATTCCCACTCCGGGGGTTAATACAGCTGCTCTTTCTCAGTTTTTTGCAGAAGTTGCTAAAAATCAAGGCCAAACTATCTTTGGAATGCTTAACCTATTTACTGGCGGCGCATTGACGAAGTTAAGTATTTTTGCTTTAGGGGTTATGCCTTACATATCAGCTTCAATTATTATGCAGTTGCTACAGAATGTGGTTCCGGCCCTAGAAAGGATTGCTAAAGAAGGCAAGGCTGGCTACGAAAAAATTAATCAATACACTAGATACTTGACGTTAGCTTTGTGTTGTGTCCAAGGTCTTTTCTTATCTTTTTGGCTTTCAAATCCTGCTAATTTTAGAGGACATTTGATTGTTCCCGAGCCGGGACTTTTGTTTAATTTTACCACGGTAATTACTCTAGCTTGTGGAACGATTTTTATTATGTGGTTAGGAGAGCAGATTCAAGAAAGAGGTATTGGTAACGGGATTTCAATTATTATTACCGCTAGTATAATGTCTCGTATTCCTTCATCGGTTAATCAACTTTGGCGGCTTTGGTCTCCGATGGATCCGGCAAATCAACAAATATCAACTCCGGTTGTAATTGCTTTAGTTGCTGTTTGGGTTTTTATGATTGCTGCTGTAGTTTTATTTACTCAGGGTCAGCGGAGAATTCCAATTCAATATGGGAGAAGAGTAGTCGGACGTAAGATGTATGGTGGCCAAAGCACATATTTGCCAATAAAGATAGATATGGCAGGGGTTATTGCAATTATATTTGCTTCTGCGGTTATTTCGTTTCCAGCGACATTGGCTATGTTTTTACCTAAAGATATAAAAATTGTTCAGTTTTTACAAACTGTAATCCAGCAAAGAGGCCTTTGGTATAATTTGATATTAGTGGGGCTTATTGTCTTTTTTATGTATTTTTATACAGCAATGGTTTTTCATCCTTTAGAAATTGCAAATAATTTAAAGCGTTATGGCGGTTTTGTTCCTGGGGTAAGGCCGGGTAGGCCTACCGCTAACTATCTTGATTATGTTGCAACTCGTATTGTGTTTGTTGGAGCTATATATATTAGTATTATTGCAATTTTTCCAAATATTATTATGGAAATTTTCCGGGTACCTTCTTATCAGTTAGCTTCGCTTTTTGGCGGCACAACACTTTTGATTATGGTCGCGGTTATACTCGACACAATGAAGCAAATTGAGGGACAACTCATGACTCGTCATTACGATGGCTTTATTAAAGGAAGTCCTCTAAAGGGGAGAAGATAAATGAAAATTATACTTTTTGGAGCACCTGGTTCAGGTAAAGGGACTCAAGCAGATATGTTGGCTAAAGAATTTGATCTGGAAAAAATATCTTTAGGAGATATTTTACGCCAAGAAGTCAAAAAAGAGTCAGATCTAGGTAGGGAAGTTAAACAATACATGGACAAAGGAGAGCTTGTGCCCGATAGCACTGTAAAAGATGTAATCGATGCAAATTTAGCAGAGGATAATTTTATCCTCGACGGGTATCCTCGGAATGGCCAACAAGCGCAAACATTAAATGATATTTTGAAAAAAAGAGATAGCTCAATAGACGCTTTTATTTATTTAGATGTTAGCCAAGAAACTATAGTTGATAGGCTTAGTAAAAGGAGAGTATGTAAAAAATGTGGAGCTAACTATCATCTTAACACAATGCCGCCAAAAGAAGATAATATTTGTGATCAATGTAGTGCTGAGTTAGTTCAAAGGGATGATGATACCCCTGAAGTGATAAAAAAAAGATGGAATGTATTTTTAGCCAATAGCAAGGAAGTCTTTGATTTTTATAAGAAAAAAAATGTTTTTATATCTGTTGATGGCGACCAAGATAAAGAAAAGGTATTTGAACAAGTAAAAGAAAAGCTAGAGGCAAGAGAACAATAAAATGTATTCATTTATCTGCCGAAGGCAGATCCTGCCCGAAGGGCAGCAATGAATCCATCAGTAATTGAGAATAGTTATTAAGTTTATTAAGATTATCGATTGGTATGTTGTTAAATAAAGTACGGAGATTACAAGATGAAAGTTAAAAGTTCGGTAAAAAGAGTTTGTAATAAATGTAAATTAATAAAAAGGAAAGGAGTTGTAAGGGTGATTTGTAAAAACCCTAAGCATAAGCAACGGCAAGGATAGTTGGCAAAGAGCATAGTGCATAGCGCTAGGCGTTAACAGGAGGATGAGATAAATATGCCAAGGATTTTAGGGGTAGATATCCCAAAAGATAAAAAAATAAAGATTTCTTTGCGTTATATCTATGGAGTTGGGCCTAAAAAAGCTGAAGAAATTTTAGATAATACCGGAATTGACCCGGAAAGAAAAGCTGGGGATCTTAAGGATGAAGAGGCTTCCCAGCTTGCTAAATATATTCAGTCAAACTATACTGTAGAAGGTGAACTAAGACGTCAAACTTCTCAAGATATTAGAAGGTTGATTGAAATTAAATCTTATAAGGGGATGCGGCACAAAAAAGGTTTACCAGTTAGAGGCCAACGTACTCGCTGTAATGCTCGAACAAAAAAAGGGCCTAAATCTCGAGTTGGTGGACAAAAGAGATAAAAATATTTTTTATAAAATTATTTAAGTTAATATAAATTTATCGATACTTATCAAAATCTATTAAGTGAGGAAAAAATATGGCCAAGAAACCAAAAAGAAAAGAAAGAAAAAAGAAGAGAGTTCAACTTCAGTCTTCAGCTGGAGTAGCTAGGATAAAAGCTACTTTTAATAATACAATCGTTTCAATAACAGATTTAGGCGGAAATGTTTTAGCCTGGAAGTCGGCTGGAGGAATAGGATTTAAAGGTGCACGTAAGTCAACACCTTATGCAGCTCAAATAGCTTCGTTAGAAGTTGCTAAGGCAACTAAGGCTATGGGCCTAAGAGAAGTTGATGTTATGATTAAAGGGCCGGGGCCAGGCCGTGAGGCAGCCATCAGAGCTCTTTCAGCTGCAGGTTTAAATGTAGGGCGAGTTAAAGTGGCAAGTCCTGCTCCACATAATGGATGTAGGTTGAAAAAGAAGAGAAGAGTCTGAATATAAGAATAAAGTAGGGGCGAAGCTTGTCTTCGCCCGATAAAATAATAGGAGAAAATATGGCAAGAGATTTAAGACCAAAATGTAAACTGTGTCGAAGAGCAGGAATGAAGTTATTCCTAAAAGGAGTCAGGTGTTTAACTGAAAAATGTGCTGTAGCTAAAAGACCAACTCCCCCTGGGATGCAAAGAAGGCAGAGATCTAAACCTTCTTATTATGCCCTACAGTTACGGGAAAAGCAAAAAGCAAAGAATATTTATGGCTTACTTGAACGTCAATTTAGAAGATTTTTTGAAATTGCGCATAAATCTGAAGGAGCTACCGGACAAATTTTGGTTCAGCAGCTTGAAAGAAGATTAGATAATATAGTTTTTAGGTCGCTTTTTGCATTATCGCGGTCTCAAGCCAGGCAATTAGTCCGTCATGGGTTTGTTTTTATTGATAATCGGAGGGTTGATATTCCTTCATTTTTGGTTAAAAAAGATCAAGTGGTTGAATTTAGAATAGATGAAGGGGTAAAAAATTTAATAAAAGAAAATATTCAAATAAGTGAAAAAGAAAAAAGCGTGCCGGAATGGATTAGTGTTGATAATCAAAACTATAAAATTACAATAAAAAGACTTCCTACTAAGGAAGATCTTACTATACCTATACAAGAACAGTTGATCGTTGAGCTTTATTCTAAATAATTGCATTTTTAATGGGAGGAAAAAATTATGGGGATAAGTTGGAGAGATTTTCAATTTCCAAAAAGAATAACCGTTGATCAAGATAGTTACAGTCCAACCTATGGTAAATTTATAGCAGATCCTTTGGAAAGAGGTTATGGGGTAACCCTTGGTAATTCATTGCGGCGCGTTCTTCTTTCCTCGATAGAGGGTTCTGCAGTTACATCAATCAATATTAAAGAGGCTCAGCATGAGTTCTCCCCTATAGAGGGAGTTTTAGAAGACTTACCGGAAATTATCTTGAATATAAAAGGGCTTACTTTGCGCGCTTATTCTCGGTCACCGAAGAAAATTTATGTAAAAGCTGAAGGCGAAAAAAATATCAAGGCCAGAGATATTGTTACAGATGAAACAATAGAAATAGTGAATCCTGATCATCATATTGCTACAATTACTGATCCTGGGAAAAAATTGAATATTGAAATGGAAGTAGGCCGTGGCCGCGGTTTTGTTCCAGCTGAAGCTAATAAACGAGAAGATATGCCAATTGGAGTTGTTGCTATTGATTCGATTTTTACTCCTGTAAAGAGAGTAGCGTTTAAGGTTGAAAATACTAGAGTTGGAAAAAGGACAGATTATGATAAATTGATTTTGGAAATTTTTACCGATGCTAGCATTGAGCCTAAAGAAGCTTTGATTTACGCTTCAAAGGTTTTAAATAAACATCTTGAGCTTTTCTTTACTTTAGGTGAATTACCGGAAGAAGACTATGAGGAGCTTACTCCAGAAGAAATTTCTTTATATGAGAAGCTTAAACTGCCAGTTTCTGAGTTGGAACTTTCAGTAAGAAGTGCTAACTGCCTACGAGAAGCCAATATTAAAACTTTAGCAGAGTTGGTAACAAAAACAGAACCGGAAATATTAGCTTATCGTAATTTTGGAAAAAAATCTTTAAATGAAGTTGAAGCTCTCTTAAAAACAATGGGGCTTTCTTTTGGCATGAATATTGATGAAGAAAAAATGAAAAAGGTATAAAATATGCGACATAAGAAAAAAGGAAACAAACTATCACGTTCCCGGGCCCAAAGGAAAGCGTTGCTTAAATCTTTACTTAGGTCAATAATTATTAGCGAAAAGATTAAAACTACTACCCCAAAAGCAAAAGTAGTTAAGCCTCAAATTGATAAAATTATTGGCTTGGCAAAAAAGAATAATCTTTCTGCTCGGCGTCAAGCTTTTAAAATTATTGGTGATCATTCTTTAGTCAAAAAACTTTTTAATCAGATTGGGCCTCGTTTTAATGATGGCCAAGGTGGTTATAGCCGCATTTATAATCTTGGTTTTAGAAAAAGCGATGGAGCTTCATTGTCTCAGATAGAGCTAACTAAATTAGCAAGCAAAAAGGTTGCCAAAGAAACTACCAAAAAGACTAAAAGTAAAACAACAAAAGAAGAGGCTACAGGAAAAAAAGAAACTTCTAAAGAAAAAGGGTTATCTGGGTTAAAAAAGATGTTTAAAAAAGGGAAAAAATCCTAAATTTATATGTCAATAAATCCTCAGGTTTTATCTTTAACAAAATCAGCTACCTTAAAGATTACTGCTTTAACTAAACAGATAAAAAAACAAGGCAAGGATGTTGTTAATTTTGCAGCTGGAGAGCCTGATTTTGATACTCCAGATTTTATAAAAACTGCTGCCAAAGAGGCCATTGATCAAGGCTTTACTAAATACACACCTTCTTCAGGTGATAATCGATTAAAAGAAGCAATTGCTAACAAATTAAAAGTTAACAATGGTATTTGTCTAGATAAAGAAAATGTTATCGTTACTTCTGGAGCAAAATATGCTCTTTTTATCGCCTTGTTATCTTTGCTATCAGTCGATGATCAGGTTCTTATACCGTCACCTTACTGGGTGAGTTATCCTGAGATGGCTAAGCTTACTTTGGGTAAAGCTAAGTTTATCGACTTAGCAGAAGAAAATAATTTTAAATTAACACCTGAGCTTTTAAATAATTCAATAACTAAAAAAACAAAAGTTCTTATTTTTAACTATCCTAGCAATCCTACCGGTGTAACTTACAGTAAAAAAGAGCTCATAGATATTTCAAAAGTCATAAAAGATGCTAATATTTATGTAGTAAGTGATGAGATCTATGAAACTTTAGTGTATGATAAAAAGTCTCATATTAGCTTTGCTAGTCTAGACTCTATGCAGGATAAAACCTTGACCGTAGGAGGTTTTTCAAAAAGTTTTGCCATGACTGGATGGCGGGTTGGTTATTTAGCAGCAAATAAAGATTTAGTGAAAGAAATTTCAAAGATTGTTGGCCATACTACTTCATGTCCCTGTTCTATATCCCAGGCGGCTGCTTTAGCAGCATTAGGTGATAATAAATGGCAGAGTCAGGTCGGTTTAAAGTTTGAAGCCAGAAGAGATTTACTTTATCAAGGATTAAGCAATACTCCTAAGGTAAAGCCGTTTAAATCGGAAGGAACTTTTTATATGTTTTGTGATATTAGGGAAACAGGCCTAAGTTCTTTTGAATTTTGCTCACGGTTGTTGGAAGAAGAACTTGTATCTTGTATACCGGCAAGTTCTTTCGGCAAAGAAGGTTTTATTAGAATTAGTTTTTCTACTAGTTTAAAACAGATAAAAAAAGGAATAGATAGAATTAATAATTTTATCAAGAAACTTTAAACACGGAACACGAAATCCGAAATACGAAACAATTTTTAAATTATTAAGATTTCAGATTTGCTTCGAGCATTCGAATTTATTTTAGATATGTCACAAACTGTTGTAGAAAAAATATTCTCAAATCATGCCAAAAAAACCCTTAAAGCTGGTGATGTAGGAGTTTGTCAGGTAGATTTTTGTTTTTCGCAAGATGGAACTTCAGCTTTAGTCTTAGATAGTCTCGCCAAATCAAAAAAAAGTATTCTTAATCCTAAAAAATATGCGATGTTCATTGATCATAGCAGCCCATCTCCTAATTTAGGTGTGTCTAGAGTTCATTCGCGCATGCGCAAGTTTAAAAAAAAGAATAAGAACCTTCTTTTTGATGTTGGTTGCGGTATCTCACATCAACTAATCATTGAAGAAGGTTTTGCTGTTCCAGGCAATCTTATTTTAGGTGCAGATTCTCATAGTTCAACTGCGGGGGCTTTAGGAACTTTAGCAATGGGGGTTGGTTCTACTGATTTAGCAGTTACACTTTCTACCGGTAAAAATTGGTTTAAAGTTCCCCAAACCTATAAGATAATTGTTAAAGGAAAGATTCCTTTTGGGGTTTATAGTAAAGATATTATTCTTTATATAATAAGCAAATTAGGTTCAAATGGAGCTACTTATAAGTCAATTGAATTTTCCGGAGAGGTGATTGATAAACTTTCAATGGATGCGCGTTTTACTATAACTAACATGACTATTGAATTTGGGGCTAAAGATGGATTAATGCCTGTAGATAAAAAAGCTAAAAAATTTTTGGAAAAAATAGGAGTTAAAAACTATAAAAATATTTCAGCTGATAAAGACTGTAACTATGAAAAGGAGATTGAGTTTGATATTACAAAGATTTCTCCTTATGTAGCATCTCCTCATGAGGTAGATAATGGAGTGCCGATTGAAGAAATTAAAGGAAAAAAAATCGATCAGGCTTTTTTGGGAACATGTACTAATGGGCGTCTGGAAGATTTAAAAATAGCTGCAGAGATTTTAGCAAAAAATAAAATTCATCCTCAGGTTAAATTTTTAGTCGCACCGGCTTCCCGAGCCATATTCCAAAAAGCGCTGGATAAAGGATATATAAAGAAATTTGTTGAATCCGGCGGAATCATTCTGCCTACCGGGTGTGGTCCTTGTGTGGGAACTCATCAAGGGGTTTTAGCAGATGGGGAAGTAGCAATCTCTACAGCAAATAGAAATTTTAAAGGAAGAATGGGTAATCCGAAAGCTTTCATTTATTTAGCTTCTCCGGCAACAGTAGCAGCATCTGCGATTAAAGGAGAGATCGCTGACCCGCGAGAAGTCCTAAAATAGGGAGGTTTTTTATGCGAATAAATGATATTTTAGAATTAGCTGAAACAAAGGGTGCCAGTGATATTCATTTTACAGTAGGACTTCCTCCGATTTTGCGAATAGATGGAGAGTTGATTATCACCGATCTGGAAACTTTAACTAAAGAGAGTTCTAAGTCATTAGTCTATAGTATGATTAACGATGAAAGAAAGGCTGCTTTTGAAAAAAATCGAGAATTAGATTTTTCATTTACTTTACCGGATATGGACCGTTATAGGATAAACGTTCATTACCAACGAGGTAATGTCGAGGCAGCCTTAAGAAGGGTCCCTAAAAAAATTCCTTCAATTGAATCATTAGGGCTGCCGGATATTGTTTTTGATTTAATAAAAAAACCAAATGGGCTAATTCTGGTTACCGGGCCAACTGGAACGGGAAAAAGTACAAGTTTAGCTGCTATGGTTGATTTTATTAACAAAAACAGAAAGGAACTTATTATCTCTATCGAAGATCCTATAGAGTTTGTCTATAAAAATCAAAAAAGTATTATTAAGCAGAGGGAGGTTTTTGCTGATACACACTCTTTTCCTGAAGCTTTAAAAAGAGGTCTTAGGCAGGATCCAGACGTTATGGTTGTAGGAGAAATGCGAGATCTTGAAACAATTACAACTGCCTTGACTGCGGCTGAGACTGGCCACCTTGTACTTGCTACTTTGCATACACCAGATGCTCCCCAAACGATACAAAGAATTATAGATGTTTTTCCCCCTCACCAACAAAGGCAAATAACAGTTCAACTTGCTGAAAGCCTACAGGCGGTTATTTCACAAGTTTTATTACACCGGGCTGAAAAAAAGGGAAGAATATTAGCTACAGAAGTAATGGTTTCAACTCCAGGAATAAGAAACCTAATCAGGGAAAATGATATCGCCCAAATTCCTTCTCTGATTCAGATGGGTGGACAACACGGAATGTATACTATGGATAAGTGCCTAAAAACTTTTTATAAGAAAGGATTGATTACAAAAAAGGCAGCTTTAAGAAAAGTAAAAAATATAGCGGAGTTTAATAGCTTATAAAAATGATTTTAAAAGGTAAACTATTTAAATTTGGTGATAATATCAATACCGATTGGATAATTTCTGGTCGGTATAAATTTTCTATTACTGATATGAAAGAACTTTCCCGTTATTTATTTGAAGATATACGCCCCAATTTTTATCAAGAACTTGTTGCTAATAAATCTATAATTGCCGCCGGTAATAATTTTGGAATGGGATCTTCTCGTGAGCAAGCACCCTGGGTTATAAAAGAAGCCGGAGTATTAGTTGTAGTAGCTAAAAGTTTTGCTCGGATTTTTTATCGCAATGCATTTAATATTGGACTCGCCTTGATAGAAGCAGATACTGATTTACTAAAGGAATCTGATAGGATAAATATTGATTTAGATAAAGGAAAAATTAAAAAAGAAGATAAACTAGTGTCTAAGTTTAATCCTTGGAATAATTTTCAAAAAGAATTGATAAAATCTGACGGAATTTTTAATTATTTAGAAAAGCATAAAGGATTTTCAATTTAATTATGAGTTATAAAGTTACACTTATACCTGGTGATGGTATTGGCCCAGAAGTTACTCAAGCTGCTTTAATCTGTGTAGATGCTCTTGGCCTAGATATTGAGTGGGAAACAAAGATTGCTGGTAAAAGTTCAATGGATCAAGGCGGAGAATTGCTTCCTAAAGATACTATTGATTCGATTAAAAAGAATAAGGTGGCTTTAAAAGGGCCAATTACAACTCCGGTAGGTAGCGGTTTTCGGTCGATTAATGTTGCTATAAGACAGCTTTTTGATCTATATGTATGCCTTAGGCCGATTAAATCTTTTAATAGTCCAAAGGCTTTGTATCAAGATATAGATCTAATAGTAATTCGTGAAAATACCGAAGATCTTTATGCAGGGGTAGAGTTTAAAGAGAAAGACTCAGATACAGATAAATTGATTGAGATTATAAATAAAACTGCGCAGAAAAAGGTTAGGCCGGGTAGTGCGATATCTATTAAGCCAATATCAAGAAGTGCTTCAGAAAGGATTACAAAATTTGCTTTTGAGTATGCACTTGCTAATAAGCGAAAGAAGATTAGTTGTGTTCATAAAGCAAATATTATGAAATATAGTGATGGACTTTTTCTAGATAGTTTTATCCAGATTGCCCAAAACTACAAAGATAAGATTGAATATAATGATGTAATAGTTGATAATTTATCCATGCAGCTTACTCAAAGACCAGAAAATTTTGATATGCTAGTACTACCTAACCTTTACGGAGATATAATTTCTGATTTAGGAGCGGGGTTGGTTGGGGGCCTTGGCCTTGCACCAGGAGCAAATATCGGCCAAAATATAGCTGTATTTGAACCGACTCATGGAAGTGCTCCTAGGCATGCTGGGAAAAATAAAGTAAATCCTGCCGCTACAATTTTATCAGCAGCTTTAATGATCAAATATTTAGGAGAAACAGAGAAAGCAATAAAATTAGAAAAAGCTGTTGCTGCGGTAGTTAAAGAAGGTAAGTTTTTAACTTATGATTTAAAAGCTGACCGTAATGACCCTAGTGCAGCTACTACCCAAGAGTTTGCTGAAGCTGTGGCTAAAAAAATAAAAAGTTTCTAAAATGATTAAAAAAATATCAATTATTGGAGCTGGAGGAGTAGGTTCCAATCTTGCCTTTAACATTTTAAATAATTTAAGTATTGAACAGCTTGTTTTATTAGATATAAATCATGATCAAGCTAAGGCAGTTGCCTGTGATCTAGAAGATACTCGTGGTATCTTAGATTTTTCAACTCAGATTAAAGGAGTTAAAAATTACTCAAAGATTAAAGATTCTGATATTGTTGTTTTTTCAGCAGGAATTCCTCGCAAGGAAGGGATGAGCCGTCTTGATTTGTTAAGAATAAATGCAGATATTGCTAAGGGGGCAGCTGCACAAATTAAAAAATATAGCCCAAAAAGCATTGTTATTGCAATAACTAACCCTTTAGATATTATCACTTATTTAATTTTAAAAGAAACTAAGTTTTCTCCGAAAAAAGTTTTTGGAATGGGCTCTTCCCTGGATACAAGCCGTCTTCTTAATATTTTATCAAAAGAAACAGGAAAATCTGCTAGTTCTTGCCAAGCTTTTGTTTTTGGACCTCATAGTAAAGATATGATTGTTAATTCTACTGCCAGAAAGCAGAAAATTAGAAAAGGAACAAGAGAAACTGTTAAATATAGAGGAGCTAAGATTGTTAAGCTATTTAAAAATAAAAGTGCTGTTTTTGGCCCTTCGGTGGCTTGTTGTAAGTTAATTGAGGCAATTAGCCATAATAAAAGTCAGATAATTCCAGTATCAGTATTGTTAAATGGTGAATATGGCATAAAAAATATTTGTTTAGGTGCTCGTTGTCTTATAGATAGATCAGGTATTGCCAAGGTAATCGAAGAAGATTTGACTGTGGCCCAAAAAAGAAAGTTAAAAAAAATTAGTTTTTCCCTCAAAGAAACCCTCAAAAAAATCTAACAGGAGTGGTTTAGTATTTTTTCTGTGCCGGCAAAAGCATTTGACAGCCTTTAGTTTTATCGCTACAATTATTCTTAAAAAAGGAGATAAGCATCGTCAAAAAGCTTGTTATTTTTTTCTTTGTTTTTATTTGTTTGTCTATTTTTGAAAGTTTTGCTTTAGATAGTGTTGATGTTTTGTCAGGGTATCTTGAGGCAAATTTAGAAGAAAAAGATGAATATCGGGCTATCCCTTTATTGGTAGGATTAAATTTTAACGGTAATTCTTTTTTTGAAAGGGTCGGTTTGGATTTACCGGGACGGGTTGATTTTATTCTAGAACCGTTTGTTAATACTGTAGTTAATCCAGATAAAAATATCGAAGTCGGGTCAAATTTTCTCATTAAATACACCTTAACTTTAACAAAAAAAGTTCAGCCGTTTGTAAAGGCAGGAGCAGGGGTAGTTTATATGAGTCAACACACAAAAGAGCAATCTACTCAATATAATTTTTTGCCTCAGGCTGGAGGGGGAATTCAGTATTTTTTCAGTGATAGAGTTGCCTTAAATCTTGAATATCGTTATCGGCATCTCTCAAATGCTGGAGCTAAACATCCCAATAGCGGGATAGATTCGGATTTAATTTTATGTGGGTTGTCGTTTTATTTTAAATGATAAAAAAAATAACAATCGATAAAGCTAAAGAAGTTCAGCGGTTGATAAACTCAGCAGCTCGAGAGGGACAAGTTTTGGAGAGGTCCTTAAACTATATCTATGAAAATATCAGAGATTTTCGGGTTTATAAAGAGGGAGAAAAGATAGTTGCTTGTTGTAGCTTACACGTTGTAGGCTGGCAGTCTTTAGCCGAGATAAAATCGCTAGTTGTTGACAAAGGTTATCGAAAAAAGAATATTGGGAAAAAGTTAGTAGCGGATTCCCTTAAGGAGGCAAAAAGCCTAGGGGTATCTAAGGTATTTGCTTTGACTTTTTCTTCCCGGTTTTTTAAAAAACAGGGTTTTAGCTTGATTGATAAAAATGATCTACCTCATAAAATTTGGACAGAATGCCTTAACTGTAAATATTTTCCGGATTGTAAAGAAGAAGCTGTAATTATTAAAATATAAAAATTAAGGAGGAAGCTATGTTTCTTGTGGACCATAATTTAACTGAAGAGCAAAAAATGCTAAGAGATTTAGTTCGTCAAATAGCTGAAGAAAAAATTAAACCATTTTCAAGCCAGATGGATGAAAAAGAAGAATTTCCTACTGAAATCATGAAAGTTTTAGCCCAATCAGACTTATTTTCTTTATGTATTCCTACTGAATACGGAGGTATGGGAACTGGACTTATGGATTTATGTATAGCTACTGAAGAAATTTCCCGTGTTGATGGAGGAGTTGCTGCTTCTTATGCTGCATCTTTTTTAGGGATGTTTCCTATTCTTTTGTTCGGGACCCAAGAGCAAAAGAAAAAATATTTGCCGGCTATTGCATCAGGAGAAAAACTAGCTGCGTTTGCTTTAACTGAACCTGAGGCTGGTTCCGATGCTTCTGCGGTAAAAACTACAGCAAAGTTAGAAGGTGATTCTTATATTTTAAACGGAACAAAGCATTTTATTACCAATGGTGGAGATGCTGAAATTTATACAGTTATTGCAGCAACAAATAAAAAAAGAGGGGCACGCGGAATGTCTGCTTTTATTGTAGAAAAAGGTACAGAAGGATTTAATTTTGGCAAAAAAGAAGAAAAATTAGGTATTCGTGCTTCTTCAACCGGTGAGTTAATTTTTGATGATGCTAAAGTCCCTGCGAGCAATCTTCTGGGCCAACGAGAAGGCACTGGTTTTATTGCTACGATGAAGACTTTTGATCAATCAAGGCCAGGGGTTGCGGCTCAGGCAGTAGGAATAGCTCAGGGAGCGTTAGAGTCAGCTACCAGATATGCCCATCAACGCGTACAATTTGGCCAACCAATAACCTCTTTCCAAGGTATTCAATGGATGCTTGCTGATATGGCAACAAAAGTTGAAGCTGCCAGAAGTCTTGTTTATTCTACTGCTTCTATGGTTGATAGAGGCCTGAAATCTGTAGGAGGTGCTTCTGCAGCTGCTAAGCTTTTTGCTTCAGATATTGCTATGGAAGTTACAACTGATGCCGTCCAGATCTATGGCGGATATGGATATATGAAAGAATATCCTGTAGAAAAGTTTATGCGTGATGCTAAAATTACCCAGATTTATGAAGGAACGAATCAAATACAAAAAGATATTATAGCTTTAAACTTAATTAAAAAATACGCCAAGTAAATCATTAGCGAATGTACGAATCTTTTGCGAATATACGAATAAGTATTATACTATTCGTAAATTCGTACAGATTAGTAAATTCGTAGATAAGGATATTTTTTATGAGGAACATTTATTTAGTGGGCTTTATGGGTACAGGAAAAACTGCTGTAGGTAGAGTTTTAGCCGACAAGCTCTCAAGAAGATTTGTTGAGATGGATCAACTAATAGAAAAGCAAGAAAACAAAGAAATTAAGGATATTTTTGCAGAAAATGGCCAAGAGTATTTTCGTAAATTAGAAAATCAATTATTAAAAAAATTGTCTTCTCAGTCAAATCTAGTTGTTAGTTGCGGCGGAGGGGTTGTTTGCAATCAAGATAATTTAGATATTTTACAAAATACAGGCTATGTGTTTTCACTTTCTGCTTCGCCAAATTCAATTTTTGAGAGGATTAAAGGATCTAACCATAGGCCTCTTTTAAATGGGGCAAATCCTTTAGAGAAAATAAAAGAGCTTTTAGAAATTAGAAAACTTTTTTATAAAAAAGCGGGTATAAAAATAGATACAGACAATCTTTCTGTTGAAGATGTTGCTGATTATATTTTAAAATTGTTAGAAAATGGCTAAAAAAAGCTCTATATTATTGAATCTAGCCGGGATCGGGCCTACCAAAGTTAAAAAAATAGTTGAGTGTTTATCTGATTTAGATGATATTTTAAAGTTAAAAAATTCGGATTTTAGAAATTTTTCTTTTTTAAGAAAAAAAGATATTGATCGAATAATTTCCTTAAAAAACTCAACTCTTCTAGAAGATGAATTAAAATTAATAGAAAAATATAAGTTAAAAGTTATAGATCTTTTTGATTCAAATTATCCTTATTATCTGAAAGAAATAAGTTCGCCACCTTTAGTTTTATATACAAAAGGAGATATTAACCTTTTAGGTAAAGAATCCGTTGCCATTGTGGGAACACGAACTCCCACTAGCTATGGGAAAGAAATTGCCTTTGATTTTTCTTATAAGCTTGGTTCATTGGGTGTAAATATAGTTTCTGGTTTAGCCTTAGGAATAGATAGTTCAGCGCATAAAGGTGTGCTGAAAGCCGGTGGATCTACGGTAGCAGTGTTGGGAAGCGGATTAAGCTATATTTATCCGCGTCAAAATAAAAGATTAGCGGAATCAATCGCAAAAGAAGGCTTATTAGTTTCTGAATATCCAGTAAAAACTGTGCCTTTAGCCTCTAATTTTCCTCGGCGAAATAGAATTATCAGTGGTTTGTCACAAGGTATAGTTGTGATAGAAGCAGCTCAGCGCAGTGGTGCTTTAATTACCGCTAATTTTGCCCTAGGGCAAAATCGAGAAGTGTTTGCAGTCCCCGGTAGAATAAGTGATTTTCAAAGCAAGGGTCCGAATTCTTTAATTAAGGAAGGAGCAAAATTAGTAGATTCGATTGAAGATATACTAGAGGAAATAAACCTGTCAATGGTAGAACCTAAAGGTTCAAGGTTAAAGGTTCAAGATTAAAACGCTAAAACGTGGTAAACATGAGTAAATATTTGATTATTGTAGAATCTCCAACAAAAGCAAGAACTCTCTCTTCTTTTTTAGGTAAAGACTACGAAGTGGTTTCTTCAAAAGGGCATCTGGTTGACTTGCCTTCAAGCAAATTAGCAGTAGACGTAGGTGAAACTTTTGAGCCAAACTATACAACCCTAAAGGGGAAGAAGAAAATAATTTCTGAATTAAAGAAAAAAGCTGCAAATAAAGAAGCTATCTATTTAGCTACTGATCCAGACCGGGAAGGGGAAGCTATTGGTTGGCATATTAAAGATAAGTTAAATAAAAAAGGCAAACAATTCTATCGTATAATTTTTCATGAAATAACTAAAGATGCCATCGGAGAGGCTTTAGCTAATCCTGGTCAACTTGATTCTAAGAAAGTTAACGCTCAAATGGCAAGAAGGGTTTTAGATAGGGTGGTGGGTTATCGGCTTTCACCTCTTTTGTGGAAAAAAATCGTTCGCGGCCTTTCTGCCGGACGAGTTCAGTCGGTTGCTTTACGGTTTATTGTTGAAAGAGAAAGAGAAATTGAAAAGTTTATTCCAGAAATTACCTATAGTTTAGAAGCTAGTTTTTGCTATAAAGAAGCAGTATTTGATGCTAAATTAAAAAAATATCATCAAAAAAAAGGGATATTTAAAAATAAACAAGAAGCTGATAACTGTAACCAAGAGTTAAAAGATAATGATTTTTTTATTAGTAATATATTAAAGAAAAAGAGTAAGCGAAAACCCAACCCGCCTCATATAACTTCATCTTTGCAACGAGAAGCATTTAATAAATTACGTTTTTCTGCACAGAAGACAATGGTAGTTGCACAACAATTGTATGAAGGTATAACTTTAAATGGTAAGAATCTTGGCCTTATAACTTATATGCGTACAGATTCTTTTGCAGTTAGTCAAAAAGCTAAAGATTCAGCTGCTGGTTTTATTGAGACTGAATTCGGTAAAGATTATTTATCAAAAAAAGTATACAGGCGCAAGAAAAAAAAGGGGGCACAATTAGCTCATGAAGCGATAAGGCCAACTGATTTAAAAATAAAACCTAGTAAAATTTCAGAATACCTTACTAGAGATCAATTCAGGCTTTATCAGTTGATTTGGCGCAGATTTACGGCCTCATTTATGTCTGAAGCAGTTTTTGAAAATAGAAAAATAGAAATTAAAGCCAACCATGCTTTGTTTACTGCCGAGGATAGAAAATTAGTTTTTCCTGGTTTTTTAAAAGTTTATCCCCAAAACCCAGAATCCCAGTTACCTGAGTTCAGCAAAGGTGATAAACTTAAACTAAAGAATTTAGAGGTGAAAAAACACTCTACGAAACCACCACCTCGTTATAATGATGCCTCTTTAATAAAAATATTAGAAGAAAAGGGTATTGGTAGGCCATCTACTTATGCTCCCACGATATTTACATTATTACGAAGAAATTATGTAAGAAGAGAAAAAAGTTATCTTTGCCCTACTGATTTAGGAGTTAAAGTTAACGATTTTTTACTAGAGCATTTTAAAAAAATTATTGATGCTGATTTTACTGCAGATATGGAAAAAAAGTTGGATAAAGTAGAAGAGGGCCAGATAATTTGGAGTCAAATACTTAAAGACTTTTATCCTGATTTTCAAAAACAAGTAGAAAAGATATCAAAAAATATAATAAAAGAAGTTGTTTATTCAGATAAAAATTGTCCTCGTTGCGGAGGCAGGTTAGTTGTGAAGTGGTCAAGAAAAGGAAAATTTTTAAGCTGTGAAAATTTTCCTAGTTGTCGTTATGCAGAAAGTATAACCACCGGTATTAAATGTCCAGACTGTGGTAAGGGTGAGATTTTGCAGCGGAAGAATAGACGAGGACAAACCTTTTATGGGTGCACTAATTTTCCTGAGTGTCGGTATACGATTAGGAATCTCGACCAACTTAAAGAAAACTCTAAAGAAAGTAAAGAAGAAGATAAATCTAGTGATAAACAGAAAGCACCGAGGGACGAGGGACGAGGGACGAGGGATGTTTAATATTTTCGTCTGTCGTCTGTCGTCTTTTGTTGTTTCGGCACTTTGAGGCAACGATTATGGTACCTTATTCTTATTATATTGATAAGTTTTTAAATTATATTGAAATGGAGAAAAACTATTCAATCCATACTTGTAAAAACTACAAACAGGACCTAAAAGAGTTTGAAAAGTTTTTAAAAAACAATGAAGAAGTTGATATAAAAGAGATTGATTATTTTATTTTACGGAAATTCTTGAGTTTATTAAACAAAAAAAATCTAAATAAGCGTACGGTTTCTCGCAAGATATCAACTTTAAAGAGTTTTTTTAAGTTTTTATTAAGAGAAAGGATCCTAAAAAATAATCCTGCTGTATCATTAATTTATCCTCGGTTAGATAAACCGCTGCCGAAATTTCTTACTGAAGATCAAGTTAAAAAGATTTTAAAATTACCCGACACAAATAAATTATTAGGATTACGGGATAAAGCTATTTTGGAGTTTCTTTATTCTACCGGAGCTAGGGTCTCGGAGATGGTTTCACTAAAGAAAGACAATCTCGATTTAATTGGCGGGGTGGTTAAAGTTACTGGAAAAGGAAGAAAAGAGCGCTTACTACCTTTAGGTGAACCGGCAATTGAGAGTATTAGAAATTATTTATCAAGCCGTCAAGACAATCAGCGGGCTCTTTTTTTAAATAAAAATAATAAGCAACTTGGTGACCGAGGGGTGAGGTTGATAATTTCAAAATATATTAAAAATGCCGCTCTTTCTTTAGATGTTTCTCCGCATGTATTTCGCCATTCTTTTGCAACACATCTTCTAAATCATGGTGCCGATCTGCGGAGTGTACAAGAACTGCTTGGTCATTCTAGTATTTCAACTACCCAAATTTATACCCATATCAGCCTAGATTCATTAAAAAAGATGTATCAAAAGACTCATCCCAGAGCTAGATAGTTAATAATATTTTAATATGAAAAAAGTAGTCCAAGAATTAGTTTTGTTTTTTTATGATCTTATTTTTAGCTTGGGGTTTATAGTCTATTTACCTTTTTATTTTTTAAGGAAAAAAATTACAATCTTTTCTTTAATTAAAAGAATAGGGTGTTTTAAAGCGGTTTCTAAAAAATCTATATGGGTTCATGCGGTAAGTGTAGGCGAAGTTAATTTAATTGAGCCAGTAGTAGATAAATTAGCCGAAAGTCTGGACTATTCGATTGTTATCTCTACAACAACTTTAACCGGTAATTATCTGGCTCGTAAGAAGTATCAAGGAGTTGCAAAAGTAATCTTTTTTCCTTTAGATATATCTTGTATTATCAAAATATTTTTAAAGAAGATCAATCCAGAGATAGTTATTGCAGCTGAAACTGAACTGTGGCCCAATTTAATTTTACGTCTTAAGCAGAGAGGTATACCTTTTTTGATTATCAACGGAAGGGTTTCATATCAAGCTTTTAAGCGTTATCAGCGGATTAGGCCGATAATGAAGCATATTTTAGTTAATTGTAGCCATATTGGAGTTCAGAATAATCAATATCGACAAAGATTTATTAATTTAGGTGCAAGGCCTGAGCAACTATCAATTACTGGTAATTTAAAGTTTAATAGTATTAAGCCAAATAAAGAAAAAATTGAAGAAGTTAAGAAAAAATATATCTCTATTTTAAAACCTAGTTCTAGAGAACTTTTTGTAGCAGCAAGTACTCATGATCCAGAAGAAAAAATAATTTTAAATATATATCAAGAGTTGTGCCTAGAAAAGAGCCTGACTCTTTTGCTTGCTCCTCGTCATCCTGAAAGGATAGCCTCAATCGAGAAGGATATTTTAGCTAAAGGTTTTAGGCCAATACGGATCAGTAAAATCAGTCAATTAACTTATGGGAAGAAAGATGTATTTATTTTAGATACTGTAGGAGAACTTCTTTATTTTTATAGTATTTGTGATATTTGTTTTGTCGGTGGCACTCTTTCTGGTTCAGGGGGCCACAATATTCTTGAGCCGATATATTTTTTAAAGCCTGTACTTTTTGGCCCGAGCATGGAGAATTTTTCTGATATTGCCGGTAAAGTTCTTCAGGCTTCAGCTGGAATTTTAGTAAAATCTCCTCAGCAACTAAAAGAAAAACTAAAGATTTTATTGGAAGATAAAGGTAAACGCATAGATTATGCCGAGGCCGCTACTGATATTTTTAAAGAAGCTGATAGTTTGGGGAAAAATTTTAAAATGATATTAGAAGGAATTAAAAGATGTCTGTAAAAACTAAAATAAAAATGAGCTATATTAAGTTTGCTGAAAAAAGGAACCATTCTTTTTTAGGGAAAATATTATATATTTTCTTTTATTGTCTTTCTCTAATCTATGCTGCTTTAGTTAAAATCCGTAATTTTTTCTATAATCGAAATATTTTTAGCTCTTATAACTCCGATTTAGCTTTTTTGATCGGCGTGGGCAATATATCTTGGGCAGGAACAGGAAAAACTCCACTTTGTTTATGGTTATATAAACAACTAAATTTAAAGTTTAAAACAGCTATTTTAAGAAGAGGGTATGGTCAAGATGAAGGGAAATTAATTAAAAAAGAGTGCAGCTCAGTTTTTTCTTCTTGTGATCGTGTTAATTTAGTTAAAAATCTAGAAAAAGATTATAATTTATTTATAGTTGATGATAGTTTTCAATACAGAAAACTTAAAAAAGATCTCGAAATTGTTATAATGGGAGAAAGGGAGTTTAGCAGAAAGATAGACCTGATACCGGCTTCTTTTTTCCGTGAGCCTTTAAAAAATATTAAACGAGCTGATATTTTAATTGTAAATTACCACAAAAAGATAAAAAAGGAAAAAATTAAAAGTTTAGTTTATAAAATAGCGCCAAAGGTGAAAATTTATTTTGCTAATTATTTGGTTGATAGTTTAGAAGATTTAGAAGGAAAAGTTTATAATTTAAATATTTTAAAAAATAAAAAATTAGCTGCTTTTGCTGCAATTGGTTATCCTCAAGGTTTTTTTGACTTATTAAAAAAAGTAGGTTTTAACCCTGAGAAAAAAATTCGATACCCTGATCATTACAACTTATCTAAAAAAGAATACTCTATCTTAGAGCAAAATCTATTAAATTCTGAGATAAATAGTTTAGTTGTAACTAAAAAAGATAAGTATCATTTACCTGCAGGTAGAAAAAAAATAGATATTTTTGTTTTAGGTGTTAAGCTAGAGATAGAGGATAAAGAAAAACTAATAGAAGATATAACCAAAAAAATTAATAATAAAATAAGTTAATATGTATTTTTTAGCTAAACTCATTCAAAAATTTTTTTATAAGTCTCCATTTTGTTTACTAAAATTTTTTGCAAGAATTCTTAGTTTAATCTTTTTCATGAATATTAGAAAAAGGAGAACAGCTTTTCAAAATTTAAAGATAGCTTTCCCTAAAAAGTCTTATTCAGAGATTATCTCTATTTTAAAAAAAAGTTATTACAATTTCTCCTTGAGCCTCATAGAAACTTTAATTGCCCCAAGGATCTATCCTTATGCTCAGCTTAAGGGTCAGCATTATTTTAAGGGACCAGGTGTCTGCATTGGAATTCATGCTGGTAGTTGGGAGTTAACCAATTTTGTTTTTGCCCAAAAATATAAATTTGCTGTTTTGGCTAAGCACCAAAAAAATAAAAAATTAAATAAATTTCTAAACGAGATTAGAGAAGATGCAGGATTAAAAGTATCTTTTAACTTACGCTCATTAGTAAAATATATAAAACAAGATTATTATATTGGTTTGGTTGTTGACCATGGTGCAGAAGCGGGTGCTGAGATGACTAATTTTTTCGATCAAATCATACCTACCCCCAAGGGCGCAGTTTTTTTAGCAAAAAGATTCAAAAAATATATATATCCTTGTTTTAGCCGCAGAATAGGAGATTTTTGCCATCAGATTGAATTTTTGGGTGCCATAGATCCAGCTTCTAAAGATGAGGAAGAGCTTCTTTTACTTTTTAATCAGCTTTATCAGAAGCAATTAGAGAAATATCCTTGTGAGTATCTCTGGCAACATAAGCGTTTTAAATATAAGCAAAACAGAGATGTGGTTATTATCAGCGATGGTAAGTTAGGGCATTTGAAGCAATCCAGGGCTTTGCTTTCGGTTTTAGAAGAAAAGAGTAAATATAAGATAAGAAGTAAGATAATTGAAATAAAATATAGAAATCATTTTATGCGGATAGTTGCAAATTTTGTGGCTAATTTTTGTCCTAATTTTTCTCCTTTTTTAATTAGATTATTATACTTGATTCTCGATAAAGATAGTTATAGGAAGTTAGCTACTAATTTTTCCGACATTGTTATAAGTACAGGAAATTTTACTGCTCCGGTAGCAAAGATATTTTCTTCATCTTTGGGGACTAAAATTGCAGTAATTTTAAGAACTAATCTTGCACCTTCAAGATTTGATCTTGCGATTATTCCTGAACATGATCGAGTTTTTGCGGATAATCTCATAAAAATTAAAGGGGCTTTAACTTATCCAGTGGACTTGGATCAAAAGAAAGATAAATGCAAAAAATTATTTTCGCTGACATCTAATAAAAAAGTTTCTGTTTTTATTGGCGGTCCGGTTTTTGATCAAAATGAATTTTTTAGAAATGTAAAATATTTTATTAAGCAATTAAAAAATTTCTCTAAGAGAAAAAATTATAGAATTTTAATTAGTAGTTCGCGGCGTACACCAAAATCTGTTGAGGATTATATTAAAAGAGAGCTAGCAAATTTTGAAAATACTGATGTTTTAGTTATAGCCAGTGAAGATAATTATGATTTCGTTTTTGAAGGTTTTGTTTTAGAATCAGATATTGTATTTAGTTCAAGTGAAAGTATTTCGATGATATCTGAGATAACTTCTTTAGGCAAACCGTGTGTTTGCACTTTTTTTGAAACTGAGGATGATAAGCGTAAAGTTTTCTTAAATTCTATAAGGAGCGAAATTAATTTTTTAAGGTATCCTTATAAGATTCGAGATAAAAATTTAAAAAGATCAAAAATGTTTTCTCAAAACCGCAAAATTTTAGAAAAGGCAATAGAAAGATTATTATAGATATCGACAAAAGTTCTATTGAAAAACGATAAAAGGATAAAATAGTTTCGTTATTGCGAGGAGCCGAAGGCGACGAAGCAATCTTTAATAAAGACAATAGAGATTGCTTCGGCTTCGCCTCGCAATGACATTAAAAAGGATGTAGGGACTAAAGAGATGCGTGTTATTCAAATTTTACCAAAAATGAAAGCGGGGGGAGTTGAAAGGGGTGTTTTAGATTTGGTTAGATACTTTAAGGCCTCAGATAATTTTCCAAATTTTGAAAGTATAGTTATAAGCGCCGGAGGTAATTTATCTTATTTATTAGAAAACTCTAAAGTAAAACATTATCAGTTTTCTGTAGACAAGAAATCTCCTTTTTCTCTGCTAACAGTGCCTAAAATTTCAAAACTTATTTTAAAAGAAAAGCCAAATATAATGCATGCGCGAAGTCGGGTTCCAGCCTGGATAAGTTTTTTTGCCACTCGAAACACAGAATGCCATTTTGTAACTACAGCTCATGGAATATATAAAAATAAAATATCTAGTGAAGTGATGGGATGGGGTAAATTTGTAATTTGTCCTTCAAAAACTGTTGCCCGACAGATGAAGGAAAAGTTTGGGGTTCCAGAGGAAAAGATTATAATTATCCCTCGCTGGGTAGATTTAGACAAGTTCAGGTTTTTTGATTATCAAAGCCGGATAGATGATAATTTTATAGTAAGTGTGGGAAGAATTTCTCCTACCAAAGGATACCAGTATTTAATTGATGCCTTTAGAAAAGTAGTAAGGTTTAATCCTTATCTTAAGTTAAAAATAGTTGGATCGGTAGATAAAAATAAATCAAGATATTTGGATTATCTCAAGACTTTAGTATCTAGATTTTCTTTAAATTATAATGTTGAATTTATTGGTTTTAATCAAGATATTGAAAATATTTTAGCTAAAGCAAAACTATTGGTTGCACCTTCTTTAATTGAAGAAGCTTTTGGACGAGTGGTTGTTGAAGCTGCTGCTTGCGGAACACCGGTTGTTGCAACTAAGGTAGGAGGGTTTCAGGAGATAATTAATGACAAAAAAGATGGGTTGTTGGTTCCTCCCGCGGATCCAGATTCATTGTCTGAGGCTATTTTAAGTTTAATTAATGATTCGGAGATGGCAGAAAAACTCGCAGTAAACGCAAGAAATAAAGTGGAAACAAAATACACTATGGATAAAATTTTAGATTCTTTAGGAATGGTTTATAAAAAAATAGTAAAAGAAAAGAGGATACTAGTCACAAAATTTTCTTCTTTGGGAGATATAATTTTAACCATACCATCTTTAGCTCGTTTACGCCAAGAGTTCCCAGATGCGAAAATATATTTACTTACTTTAAAAAAATATGCTAACTTTTTTTATGATTGCCCTTATATAGATAAGACTATGGCTTTATCTTCGGACTATAAAAAGATAAAAAGAATTTTTCAAATGAGTAAAAGGCTAAGAAGATTGTCTTTTGATTATATAATTGATCTTCAAAATAATCGGGTTAGTCAATGGATCAATTTTTTAAGTTTTGCCCGTAAAAGTTTTGGTTTTAGAAGAAAGTTCGGGTTTTTGCTAAATTATACAACTGACTACAAAAGTGGTGAAAAAATTGGCCCGCTTGAGTCACAAGAAAGGATACTAAAGCTTTTAGGGATAACTTTTAAGACTAGAAAGTTACTGTTTTGGCAAACCAAGCCGCTTGATCTATCGCATTTTAACCTGGGAGAAGATAAGTTAATTGGAATTAATGTTTCTGCGTCAAAAAAATGGAAAACAAAAAACTGGCCCTTAGAAAATATTAATAGTTTTATTAAGTTGTTTGGTAAAAAATATCCAAACTATAAAATTGTGCTTTTAGGCGATAAGGCTAGTTTGTCCCAGGCTGATATAATAAAGAGTTTTGATAAGAATAAAAAGGTTATCAATCTTTGCGGTAAAACTAAAATCGTTGAACTCATTGAACTGCTAAAACGGCTAAAGCTTTTTATTACTCCCGATACTGCTACTTTGCATCTAGCTCAGTGCCTAGAGGTTGAAACTATCGGCCTTTTTGGCCCAACTAATCCTAAGCTGCACAGTGTAGAGTCTTCTACTCTTAAGATTATCGACAAAGGCCTACCTTGCCAATATTGTTATAAAGATAAATGCAAAACTAATCGATGTATGAAGGCTATCTCGGCAAAAGAAGTGACGCTATTGGTAGGTAGTATTTTAGAAAAAACTTAACCCTTCTTCCCCTGCAGCTCTTTGGGGACGGTCCTTACCCTTATAACTCTTTTTAAATTAAGTACTTATGAATTAAAATATTTCAATTATGCTTTCTTTTTCAGTTGTTTAGAGATAATATTTATATAAGTTTCTGGCAATCAACAACTTATAATTAGAAGGACCGTCCCCGTTTAGTTAAGAGGGCTAGGGTGGTTTTTGCGACTGTTTGGGGGGTAATTTTAAGCATGCATTGGTGGTTTTTTGGACAGTTTTTTTGATAGCAGGGTACCGGACAAATATCATTTTCAAATAATAGATATCCTTTTGTACGGTTTATAGGTTTGGTGCAGCTAGGGCTAGTAGGCCCAAATATTGCGATAAATTTTGTACCGACTGCTCCAGCTAGATGGAGTGGGCCGGAGTCTCCGGATATAACTAGATCTAGCTGACTGTATAAACAGGCTAGTTGGCGCAAATTAGTCTTTCCGCTTAAATCTATAACTTTTTTACCAAATTGAGTAAAAATAGCGGGAATATTTTTTTGTTTATTTTTTGAAGTTATAAAAAAAGTTGAATTGGGATATTTGTTTAAAATTTTTTTAATTAGTTTTTGGTAGTTGGATAAGGGCCAATCTTTAGGGGGCCAGTTACTATGTGGGTTTATGCCAATTAAATAGTTGCCATTTAAGTGATTAGCTTGGGGGAGGATTTTTTCTAAATTTTTTTCTTCTGCTTTTCCTAGATAAACCTGGCAGTTTTTATTATCGATATTTATTCCTGATATTTTTAAAATATTAAGATAGTAGTCTTGTTTGTGGACAGAATCTTTATTGATTACGGGTATTTTTTTACTGAGAAGTAGGGATCGTTTTTTATAGTTATAGCCGATTATCTCTTTTGTTTTTGCAAGAAAAACGAGTAAAGTTTTGGTAAAGGAACGATGGAGGAGGAAAGCTTTATCAAATTGATAAGTTCTGATTTTTTTTATAAATTTAATTTTAGAAAATATTGTTCTTTCTTCTTTTTTTTCATCTAATTTAAATATTTTATCAATATGAGGATTATTTTCTAAAATCGGTGCCGCTTTTCTTGCTACTACAACAGCTAAAAAACTTTTTGGATAAACCTCTTTGATCGCCTTAAAAGCAGGAGTAGTAAGAATTACATCTCCTAGCCAGTTAGGTTCAACTAGTAGTATTTTTAATTGCTTTTTCATAAATTTTAATAAAACTATTAATTTTTTTGCTAATATCAAACTTATCAATTACTTGTTTGTGAGCATTTATAGATATTTGGCGATACAAAACTTTATCAGTTGTTAGTTTGATAATTGCTTGGCTGATACTTTTTGGATTAACTGGTTTTGACTTTAAACCAGTTTTTTCATGATCCACTAATAAATTTAGGCCATCGACTCCAGATACCACAGGCGGTATGCCTAAGTATTGAGCTTCAACTACCGAAAGGCCCAAAGGTTCTTCTAGTGAAGGAAGGCAGAATATATCTAATGCGTTTAAAAAGGCAGCCAGTGATCTTTGTTTTAAGAAAATGAGGTGGTTGCTAATGTTTAATTTTTTTGAAATATTTAGTAAGGTTTTGTGATAGTTGCCTTCTCCTAAGATGTAAAATTTTGCTTGGGGGTATTTTTTTAAAACTTCAGGGATGCTTTTGATTAAATACTGAAAGCCTTTAACTGGTGATAGTCTTCCGGAGCTACCAATTATTGGGTTTCCGGTTAATTTTAGTGGGTGTGTGTTTCGATTTAAAGCTTTTAAGTCGATTCCAGAAAGAATTGTTTTTACTTTTTTTGGATTTGCTCCAAAGAATTTTATCAAGTCATCTTTTACAAGCGGGGTAATTGCGATTGAATATTTACCCTGGGCTTTTATTATTTTTCGTATTTTTCTGGCTTTATTTTTCTGATAAAAACCGTGGAAATTAGCTACATGCGGTATTTTTGTGAAAAAGCTATTTAATTGGCAAGCAACCTGGGTAACTCGAGTATGTGAATGGAGTAGATCATAGGGGAAATATTTATGTATCTTCGATAGTTGAACTGCAGTAGCAACAATTTTTGGGGAGAGTTCGTTTTTAGTTTTAATCGGAATTTTATAAATTTCTAGGCCTAATTCTTTAAAGCGATATTCTTGATTGCCACCGGAGGAACAAACTGCAACTTTAATGCCTTTTTCTAATAAGTATTTAGCTAAGGTATAGGTATAGGTGGTTATTCCACCGATATTAAGATGAGGCAGTACTTGTAAAACTCGCATTTAATTAAGATATCATAGTAACAAGAAGATGAAAAGAAAAAAACTTGCCCTCAAGCCGGAGAGAAGTTATATTATTAATCTAAGAAAAAACAAGTTTATGAAAAAGATAAAAAAAATTATAGTAAATTTTCCCACTAATATTGGCGATACAATTTTAGCTTTACCGGCCTTAGACCGAATCAAAGCTAATTTCCCCCAAAGCAAGATTACAGCTATTGTTAGCCCGAAAACAAAAGATTTCCTTTTAAAAAATAATTTTATCGATATTGTAGTGTTATTTGATAAAAGATGGAAGGTCTTTAGGAAAATAAAATTTTGCTTGAATTTACGAAAAAAATTTGAGGTAATAGTTGATTTTAAAAATTCGATGTTACCTGTTTTTTTAGGAATAAAGAGACACACCCCCTTCATACGCTTTTTTCCAAAAAATCTTCATATTAAAGATAAATATCTAAAAATTATAAAAAAGATTGCTCCGGAACCGGCTCAAGAAAAAAGCCAATTCATAATTTCAGAAGAAAAAAAGAAGAAATGGGATTTATCTAGCCAAAAAAAATATGTATTTTTTGGCTGTTTTTCTCGTTCTCATCGTAAGGATTACAATAAAAATAATTTAATTATTACGATTAATAAGTTACAAGTTGAATATAATTGTGTTTTGCTGGGTTTGCCGCAGGATAGACAAAAAATTAACCAGAATCAGTTAGGGGCAAGGGTAGTTAATTTGGTGGGTAAAACTGATATTGCTGATATTTATTTTCTTCTGGCTAGTTATGCGAAAGTTGTAGTTGCAGTCGATTCTAGCATTATGCATCTATCAAGTTACTTAAATGTACCGGTTGTTAGTTTATTTGGGCCAACTTTGCCAGAATGTTCGGGCCCTTGGTCAAAAAATTCAGTAATTTTACAAAATACAGATTTAAATTGTGTTCCTTGTGAAGGCCAAAAAGAATGTAAGGATATAAAATGCATGGATATTGAACCAAAAAGAATAATCAGCGAAGTTAAGAAGATATTAAACAATGGATAAGCCAAAAAAAATTTTAGTTATCAGGACTGACCGGCTCGGGGATGTGATCCTTTCGACCCCGGTAATAAAAAATTTGCGTAAAAATTATCCTGACAGTTATATTGCTTTTACTTGCCGTCCTTATACAAAAGATATTCTTGAAGGTAATCCTTACTTAGATGAACTATTGATCTATGATAAATATGGCTATCATAAGAATTTCTTAGCGACTTTAAAGTTTGCTCTTTATTTAAGAAAGAAAAAGTTTGATTTGGCTTTAGTTCTGCATCCTACCAACAGGGCTCATATCTTGGCTTTTTTTGCCGGAATTGCGAAAAGAGTTGGTTGGAATAAGAAGCTAAGTTTTCTGTTAACAGATAAGTTGGCTCACACCAAAGACCAAGGGAAAAAACATGAACGGGAATACAATCTAGATCTTTTGCGTTATTTAGATATCTCCGCTGAAGATAAGGAAATTTATATTCCGGTACAAGAAAATGTTCAACAAAAAGTGGATCAGATTTTAGCCAAAGAAGGCATAGAGAGTAAAGACAAATTGATAGTTATTCATCCTTGCGCAAGCTGTCCTTCGAAGCGATGGCCGCAAAGTAAGTTTATCGAATTAGTTAAGATGCTCAAAGCCGAAGAAGATATAAAAATTGCAGTTATAAGTTCAGCTGATCAAAAAGAATTTGGTAAGGGGATATCGAAAATAGAAGGGGTAATTGATCTATGTGGGGCTTTGTCAATCTCAGAAACTATTGCCTTAATTAATCGCGTGCGATTATTTATTTCTTGTGATTCCGGGCCAGTCCATATTGCCGCGGGTTTGAATAAACCAGTTATCTCAATCTTTGGTAGGTCTCAAGCCGGCCTTTCTCCAAAACGATGGGCACCAACTGGTAAAAACTCTTATTTTTTTCATAAAGATGTTGGTTGCAAAATTTGTCTTGCTCATAATTGCCAGAAGGGGTTTAAGTGCCTTCAGGCAATCAAACCAGCAGAGGTGTACACTCTCGCCAAAAAACTCATCTAACTAAGGGGACGTTTCCCTGCTTTGTAACTTATTGACCGGTAAGATGTTATAGAACCTTGTTTTCTAACCAGTTCTAAAGACGGAAAATGCTTGTTTGTAACTTATTTATAACCAAAAGGTTATAAACGAGGGGAACGTCCCCTTTTGTAAGCTGTTACGCCCAGCGGCGTCTTTCATAGTTAAATGATAGTTCATAGGCGCCACCTCCTTTATAATAACTTAAAACAAAAGGTGACGCTTGAAAATAGAAAATTAACATTTCTATTTAGTAATAAGTATTAACATTTCTATATTGTAATAACAGATCTAAATATGGGGTTGACATCGTTTGTCTGTATAGTATAATTATTAATCGTTACTAATTTCACGATTTGCTATGAAATCAATTTCACGTAAAACTATTGACAGAGCTCTTTTGTATATCAGAGCTTTAGAAAATTTGCTTAAAGAAAAGAGAGATAAAATTTCTTCTTTGGAATTAGCCGATATTACCGGCAGCTCTGACGTCCAAATCCGAAAAGATATATCTTTTTTTGGTAAAGTAGGAACACCTCGAATAGGTTATGAAACAAAAAAATTAAAAGATATTCTAGAAAATTTTATTCTCCAAAACAATGTTGTTCATATCGCCTTATTTGGTGTAGGTAATTTAGGAAAAGCAATATTAAAATATCCGGGCTTTCAAACTGATAAAATTAAATTAGTTGCTGCTTTTGATAAAGCAAAAAGCAAGTTATTAAAAGAAATTAATGGAATTAAAATTTATCCGGTTGAGAGGTCTGTTGAATTAATTAAAAAAGTTCATGCTGAAATTGGAATCATTGCAGTTCCTCCCAGAAGCAGCCAAGAGGTTGCGGATATTATGGTTAAAGCGGGTTTAAAAGGGATAATAAATTTTGCACCAAGTTGCATCTCTGTTCCTAAAAACACATTTGTTAAGAATATAGATTTTTCAATAGAAATATTATCGATTTTTTCTCATACTCAATTTCAGAAATAAATAATTTTTAGGAGGTAGGTATGGCAAAAATTTTAATGGTAGATGATGACAGAGAATTTTTAGAAGCATCTAAGGCAGTGCTTTCGGCTGAAGGTTATCAAGTTATATTGACTAAAAATGTTTCGCAAGCTGAAAAAAAGATCAAAGAAGAGAAGCCGGATATGATTTTTCTTGATGTGATGATGGAAGCACCTGATGATGGTATTGTTTTTGCCCATAAATTAAAAAAAGAAAATGTTGGTATTCCAATTGTTATGTTAAGTGCTATAGGTAAAGTTACCGGATATAGCCATAACCGTTGTGATGAGGTTATGCCTTGTGATGGGTTTTTAGAAAAACCGGTTAATCCAAAAAGCTTATTAAATAAGGTTAAAAAGATCGTAGGTAAATAATAGAGGAGAGTGTAGTCATGGATAAAATGTGTTCAGTATCAAAAACCATAACTCAGGGAAAAAAGAAAATCCAGGTTTGTGATGCAACTCGTAGCCAACTTATTCCGATATTACGGCAAATTCAGGAAAAAAAAGGTTATATATCTGATAAGAACATGCAAGAAGTTGCGTCTTCTTTGGGGATACATCCAGTTGAAGTTTATTCTGTTGTTACCTTTTATTCTTTTTTAACTACTGAAAAAAAAGGAAAACATATTATCAGAATAAGTAATTGTATATCCTCGGTTATGGCAGGCAGTAAAAGAATTATTAAAATTTTTGAAAAAGAGTTAGGAATAAAGGTGGGAGAAACTACTAAAGATAAAAAGCTTAGCTTAGAAGAGACTAGTTGCATTGGGATGTGTGATCAAGCCCCAGCTGCTTTAATTGACGGAAATTTAATCGGCAAGCTAACGGCAAAAAAAGTAAAAAATATAGTTAAAGAATTAAAAAAGTAAAATAGGGGAGAAAATATGACAAAAACGCGTAAAGGACCAATTATATTTAGTAAAAGCAAGCCTTTTTCTGGATTAAAGAATGCGATAGATATAGGCAGAAGTGAAGTTTTAGATTATGTACGTAAATCTAATATTAAAGGTAGGGGCGGAGCAGGTTTTCCCACTGGTGTTAAATGGAATCTTACCGCTACTGCTTCTGATAAGAAAAAATATGTTATTTGTAATGCCGATGAGGGTGAACCAGGAACTTTTAAAGATAGAGTCCTTTTAGATGAATATGCAAAACTTGTTTTTGAGGGAATGGTTATTTGTGCGTTTGCTGTAGGTGCTGATGAAGGCATCTTGTATCTACGCGGTGAATATATATCATTTCTTCCTGAGCTGGAAAAAACCTTAAATCAGATGAGAAAGAATAATTTATTAGGTAAAAATATTTTAGGCAAAAAAGGCTTTAATTTCGATATAAAGATAAGATTAGGTGTCGGGGCCTATGTTTGCGGTGAAGAAACTTCTCTTATTGAATCATTAGAAGGATATAGAGGTGAACCCCGCAACAAACCTCCTTTCCCTACCAATACTGGATTTGCAGGTCATCCTACAGTTATAAATAATGTTGAAACTTTTGCAGCAATAGCTCATATAATTTTAAAAGGGCCAGATTGGTTTAGATCTATTGGAACTGAAAAATCTTCTGGGTCTAAACTAATAAGTGTATCTGGTGATTGTAAAAAACCAGGTGTTTATGAAATTCCTTTTGGAACCACTATTAAAAAAATTTTAAAACTAACAGAAGCTAAAGACACTAAAGCTGTTGAAGTAGGGGGTGCATCAGGAGTTTGTGTGGCTAAATCAGAATTTGGCAGAAAGATTGCTTACGAAGATTTATCTACTGGTGGTTCTATTATAATTTTTAGCAAAAAAAGGGATTTATTGGAGGTAGCTAAAAATTTTCTTGATTTTTTTGCTGAAGAATCTTGCGGCCAATGCACACCTTGCCGAGAAGGTATTCCGGTGTTACAAGAAAAATTAGATAAATTACAACAAAAAAAAGCAACAAAGGGTGACCTTGAAGATATTTTTTCTTTAGCTGAGACTATGTACTTAGCTTCAAAGTGTGGCTTAGGCCAAACTGCTGCTTCAGCTTTTGTTTCGATATTAAGTAATTTTAAAAAAGATTATGTTTTGGTTAAATCATAAGGAGGAATCTTATTTATGGCTAAAGAACCTTTTACAAAACCTACTTCGCGTGCTCCGGTAAGTCAAAGGTCGCAAACTGTAGGTAAAATTAACAAAAAAGCTTTAGGGGGAAAAGTAACTGCAGTAATTGATGGTATTGAAATTAAAGTTCCTATGGGAACAACTATTTTAGAAGCAGCTAAAAAAATAGGTATAAAAATACCGACTCTTTGCCATCATGAGGATTTATGTTTAGCTGGGGTATGCCGTGTTTGCTTGGTTGAAGTGGAGGGGCAAAAAACCTTACAGGCATCTTGTTCTTATCCGATTATTCATAATGTAGTAGTTAAAACTTATTCATCACGGGTAAGGCGAGCTAGAAAAAATATTATTCATCTTCTTTTACGCAATCATTATGGTGAATGTTATTCTTGTGAAAAAAATAATAATTGTGAACTGCAAGATTTAGCAGAAGAATATGGTGTTACCGAATATAAGTTTGGCCATATTCAGGAGAGGCGTTTTCAGCCTGATCTTTCGAGTTCTGCTATAACTAAAGATAATGATAAATGTATAAATTGTAAAAGATGTATCAGGACTTGCATTGATTTGCAAGAAGTTGGAGTTTATGAATCAGTTAATCGCGGGCCAGAAACAAAAGTTTCGACTTATTTAAATAAGCCTTATTCAGATGTAATTTGTATAAATTGCGGACAATGCGTAAATAGATGCCCTACAGGAGCCCTAAAGGAGAAAAATGATGTTGCAGGTGTATGGAAAGCTATAGATAATCCTAATAAGCATGTTGTGATTCAAACTGCACCAGCACCACGGGCAGCAATTGGAGAAGAGTTTGGTCTGGCTCCAGGCACCTCAGTTACCAAACAGTTAAATACAGCTATAAAAAGAGTTGGGTTCGATAAGGTTTTTGATACTAACTCGTCAGCAGATTTAACTATTATGGAAGAAGGTACAGAACTATTGCTTAGGCTTAAGAAATATTTAAAAGAGCAGGATAAAAGCGTTAAATTACCTCAGTTTACTTCTTGTTCGCCGGGTTGGATCAAATATTTAGAAGATTTTTATCCGGATAAAGTAGATTATTTATCAACTTGTAAAAGCCCCCAACAGATGTTTGGGGCATTAATCAAGACATATTATGCAAAAAAAGCAAAAATTGATCCTAAAAACATTGTTAGTGTATCATTGATGCCGTGTGTTGCTAAAAAATATGAAGCTAAAAGACCAGAGATGAATGATTCAGGTTATCAGGATGTTGATTATGTTTTAACCACCAGAGAACTTGCGAGCATGGTCAAGGAATGCGGATTAGATTTACCTCGGTTACCGGAATCTGACTTTGATAAGCCTCTAGCTATAGGAAGCGGTGCAGGATTAATTTTTGGTGCAACCGGTGGTGTTATGGAAGCAGCTTTACGAACTGCTTATGAATTAGTTACCGGTGATGAAGCTCCTTTTAAAAAATTAAGAGTTACTCCAGTAAGAGGTATGGAAGGTATCCGTGATGCTCAAATTCCGATAAAAAAAGCTAAAAAAGAGTGGAAATTTCTTGAGGGTGCCAGCTTAAAGGTTATGGTTGCTCATGGTACAGCTAATGCTAAAAAAGTAATGGAGATGCTTGAGTTGGGTAAGTTAGATGATTATCATTTTGTTGAAATTATGGCTTGCCCGGGTGGCTGTTTAGGTGGAGGGGGTCAACCTATCCCTACTACCGACGCAATAAGGAAACAACGGGCAAAAGCAATATATGCTGAGGACGAACAACTCACTATTAGAAAATCTCATCAGAATCCTGTAGTGGAGACTCTTTATAAAGAGTTTTTAACTGATGGGCCATGTGGGCACAAGAGCCACAAATTTTTACATACTCATTATTCTCCGGGTAGTAGTTGGATAGGTAAAAAACCGAGAGTAAAAGTTAGGAAAAAATAACGTGAATAGTAAAAAATATAAGAAAAAAGATAAGTTAGATATTTCTAATCAAGAACTTGAGTCTTCTGATAAACAGTATCTTGATTTAGTTGGTTTTGTCTCGCATGAGCTAAAAGGAATTCTTTCTTCGGTTGTTTTAAATACCTATAATTTGCAAAATGGCCTATTGGGAGATCTAAATCCAGCTCAGAAAAAAACATTAAAATCTATAAGTAGAAATTTAGATTATTTAACTACAACTGTTCGTAATTTTTTGAATTTTAGCCGGATTGAAAAACAAGAGTTATCTTTGAATAAATTTCGTTGTCTATTCAAAGAAGATATAGTTGATGTTTCCATTGATTCATATTCACAAGCAGCTGCAGATAAAGATATAAAAATTATAAATAAAGCAATCTCTTCGCTAGAGGTAGAAGTAGATTCAGGATTGTTACAGATAGCATTAAATAATCTTTTATCTAATGCGATAAAATATGGCAAAGAAGGCCGGGAGGTTGTAATTTCAACTGAATTAGATAACAATAAAGTTATAGTTGAAATATATAATCAGGGTGAATCTATAGATAAGACTGATATTGATAAGTTATTTAAAAAGTTTAGCCGTCTGCATTATCGCGGTACCGAAAAGATAAAAGGAACCGGAATTGGCCTTTATATTACCAAAGAGATTATCAACCAGCATCATGGAAATATCTGGGTTGAACCAAAGCCAGAAGGAAATAGTTTTAAGTTCAGTTTAGAGGTGGTATAATAACGGCTCGAAAATTTTAAAAAAAATGAAAAATAAAATCTTAATTATTGATGATGATGCTGATTTTGTAGAAGCAATCTCTTTACTATTGGAAGCAAACGGTTATAAAACATTGCAAGCTTATAATGGTAAAGAAGGTTTTGCTCAAGCAAAAGAGCAGGTGCCTGATTTGATAATGTTGGATATGAAGATGGCATATCAAACTGAAGGTGCTGAAACTGCTAAAGCAATGTCAAAAGATGCAGAAATAAAGGATATCCCAGTCATTTTAGCAACTGGAATCGGTAAAGAGTTGACTAAAAAGTTAAAAGAGATCCTTAGGAATGAAGCAATGTCAGTTAAAACTGTTATTGAAAAGCCAATAGAAGCAAAAGAGCTTCTTAAAATAATAAAGAATTATATAGGTGAAAGTGGCGGCAAAGAACATAGAGAATTAATCAAACAAATTACCAGTTTTGCTAATAAATGGAAAGGCAAGAAAGGTAATTTAGTTATGATTCTTCATGAAATACAAAATTATTATGGTTATGTACCCAGGGGTATTTCGTTTCAATTATCTCGGTTATTAGGTATTCCTTTAGCAAGAATTTATGAAGTTATAACCTTTTATAATTTTTTCAAGCTTTCGCCTCCTGGCAAACATGTGATTTCGGTTTGTATGGGGACAGCTTGTTATCTAAAGGGTGCTGCGGAGTTAGTTGATAAGATTAAAAGTCTTCTTAAAATAGAAGAAGGCCAAACTACAGAAGACGGTTTGTTTCATCTTCAAGTTGTTAGATGCCTAGGTTGTTGTGGTCTTGCTCCTGTAGTTATGGTTGATCAAAAAATATATTCAAAAGTTGTGCCAGATAGCATCGAAGGTATTGTTTCTAGATACAGGCAGGATAAAAGTTAATATGGATAAATTAAATCAAAAAAAAATAGAAGAACTTAGAGAAAAACTTCAAAAGCAAAGACCGGGTTTTGTTAAGGTTGGAGTAAGTTCTTGTGGAATAGCAGCTGGAGCAAATGATGTATTAGATCGTTTTATAGCTTTAAAAAAGAAAAATAATTTAGATATTGAAATTAGAAAGTGTGGTTGTGCTGGTATGTGTTATGCAGAGCCATTGGTGGAAGTTTCTTTAGACGGTAGAGATTCTGTAACTTATAAAGAAGTTACACCTGAACTAGTAGAAAAAATAGTAAAAAATCATATTATCTCCGGAAAAATCCAAGAGGATTATGTTTATAAAACCGATACTGAAAAAAAACAGTTTAAGTTAATTCTTTCCAATTGTGGAAAAGTTAACCCAGAAAGTATCAATGATTATATTTCTTTGGGTGGTTACCGAGCTGTAGAAAAAGTTCTTATTAAAGAAAATAGGCAAGAGGTAATTGATCAGTTGAAAATAAGTGGTTTGAGAGGAAGAGGCGGGGGAGGTTTTCCCACCTGGTTAAAATGGAATTTTGCTAAAGGAGTTAACGCAGATAAAAAGTATATAATCTGTAATGGCGACGAGGGTGATCCCGGGGCTTATATGGATAGGAGCCTTCTAGAGGGTAATCCTCATGCAATTATTGAGGGGATGATTATTGCTGGTTTTGCTGTAGGGGCAGATGAAGGGTTTTTTTATATTCGAGCCGAATATCCTCTTGCAATTTCTCGAGTTCAAAAAGCAATTGATGCTGCTATTGATTATGGATTATTGGGAGAAAATATTTTAGATACTGGGTTTAACTTTAATTTACAAATTCGTCTTGGTGCCGGTGCGTTTGTTTGTGGAGAAGAAACTGCTTTAATTGCATCTATTGAAGGTAAGCGTGGCTATCCTTCTCCGCGTCCTCCCTATCCTTCTGTAAAAGGCCTTTGGTCGAAACCAACGGTGATCAACAACGTTGAAACTTTAGCTAATATTCCAATTATATTTGATAAAGGAGGAGATTGGTTTTCAAAAATTGGAAGTCAAAACTCTAAAGGTACCAAGGTATTTGCTCTCACCGGGAAAGTTAAAAATTCTGGTTTAGTTGAAGTTCCGATGGGCACGACTTTAGGTGAAATTGTTTATGGTATTGGTGGCGGTGTATCTGGCGGCAAAGTGAAGGCGATTCAGACTGGTGGGCCTTCCGGAGGAGTTATTCCTAAAGAATACTTTGATACTCCTGTAAATTATGAAAGTTTGCAAAAATTAGGTTCCATAATGGGTTCCGGCGGAATGATTGTTATGGATGAAAAGGATTGTATGGTTGATATCGCTAAATTTTATATGAAATTTTGTGTAGAAGAGGCTTGTGGTAAATGTTCTCCTGGCCGCATTGGAACTTATCAGATGTTACAATATCTTAAAAAGATATCCAAGGGTAAAGCAAACATGAATGATTTACAGTTATTAGAGGATATTGCTTATGCGGTTCAAAGGACCGCTTTGTGTGGGTTAGGCCAAACTGCACCTAATCCCGTAGTATCAACTTTAAAGTATTTTCGCGATGAATATATTGCGCATATTAAAGAACAAAGATGTCCAGCGGGAAAATGTAAAGATTTAGCAAAATATAAGATAGTTGAAGACAAGTGTAAAAAATGTGGTGCTTGTATTAAAGTTTGTCCAGTAGAGGCGATTTCAGGAGATAAAGATAAGGGCTACAAGATAGATCAAAAAAAGTGTATCCAGTGTGGTAAATGTTTCCAAGTTTGTAGTTTTGATGCAATAAAAAAAGGTTAATTATGCCCAAAGCAATAATAAATAACAAAGAAGTCATAGTTGAGGAAGGTACAACAATTCTTGATGCTGCCAAAAAGATAAATATAGATATTCCTACTTTGTGTAAGCATCCTGACTTAGATGCCAGTGCTGCTTGCGGTATTTGCGTAGTTAAGGTCAAAGGGTCAAAAAAGATGCTTCGGGCTTGCTGTACTGCGTTAGAAGAAGGTATGAATATAATCACTCATGACAATGAACTTCAGAAGATAAGAAGGACGGTTATCGAATTAATTTTATCAAATCATCCTAATGATTGCCTTCAATGTGCGCGCAACAATAACTGTGAGCTACAAAAACTAGCTGCTGATTTTGGAATAAGGGAATTTCCTTTTCCTCAATTTTTAAGAGATGTCCCTGAAGATGAATCTACTAAAACCATTGATCTTGTTCCTTCAAAGTGTATTCTTTGTGGCAGGTGTGTACAGGTGTGCCAGGATTTACAAGATGTTTGGGCACTTTCTTTTATTGAAAGAGGACACAAAACTAGGATTTCTGCTGCCGGAGATATTAATTTGTCAGAAAGTCCTTGTATTCGTTGTGGGCAGTGTTCGGCCCATTGTCCTACCGGTGCTATTGCCGAGCATGATCAAACCGAAGATGTTTGGAGGGCTTTATATAACGAGAAAAAATATTGTATGGTTCAAATTGCTCCTGCTGTAAGAGTTGCGATCGGAGAAGCATTTAATCTTCCTATTGGCGCGAATTTAACTGGGAAAATTTATTCGGCTCTCCGGCGTCTAGGTTTTAATGCAGTATTTGATACTTCTTTTGGCGCAGATGTTACTGTTATGGAGGAAGCTACTGAGTTTGTGGAACGTTTTGTTCATAAAAAGGGTAAATTACCTTTGATAACTACTTGCTGCCCCTCTTGGGTTGATTTTATGGAAAAATTTTATCCGGATATGATTGATAATTTTTCTTCCTCAAAATCTCCTCATGAGATGTTAGGGGTATTAGCAAAAACTTATTTTGCCCAAAAAAATAAAATAGATCCAAAAGATATGTATATGGTATCAATCATGCCTTGTACATCCAAAAAATATGAAATAAGCCGCAGCAATCAAATGTATGCCTCAGGATATCAAGATGTTGATACATCATTAACTACTCGTGAATTAGCAAGAATGATAAAACAGGCCGGAATTGATTTTGCTAATTTAGAAGAAGAGAAGGCTGATAATATTTTAGGTGATTATACCGGGGCGGGAGTAATTTTTGGCGCAACCGGTGGGGTTATGGAAGCAGCTTTACGAACTGCTTATTTTTTAATTACTGGTAAAAACTTTAAAGAGGTAAAATATAATGATGTGCGTGGCCTTGAGGGTGTAAAAGAAACAGTTGTAAATATTGCGGGAGAAAAAGTGAGGATAGCTATAGCTCATGGTATGGGAAATGTTGAAGCTGTTTTAAATAAAATCCGTCAAGCTTTGGCTGAAGGCAAAAAGCCTCCTTATGATTTTATTGAAGTTATGGCTTGTCCGGGTGGCTGTATCGGTGGGGGCGGCCAACCTTATGGAGTTACGGATCAGCTTCGTATTGCCAGGGCATCTGGCCTGTATAGTGATGATGATAAAAAAGAGATTCATTTTTCTCATGATAATCCATACATAAAACAATTATATGATAGCTTTTTAGGTAAACCGTCAGGAGAAAAAGCTAAAAAATTATTGCATACGCGCTATGTGCCGCGTCCGCTTTACAAAAAATAGTTATTTGCCCTAAAGCAAGGATTTTTCTAAAACTAAGGGGTATTGGTGTTAATTTCCAACCTTCTTAGGTTGGTTTTTTTATTTTTAGGAGGTTTTATGGAACAAAGGCTGGGTTTTGTGGGAATTATTATTGAAGAGCGTTTAAAAGTGGCAAAAAAGGTTAATTCTGTTCTTTTTGATTTCGGTGAAATTATCATTGGGAGGATAGGGCTTCCTTATAAAGAAAAGTCGTGCAATGTTATTACTCTTATTATAAACGCTAACAGTGATCAACTAGGTGCATTAACTGGTCAATTGGGAAAAGTAGAAGGGGTTTCGGTAAAGTCAGCTTTGGCTAAGAAAAAATAATATGAGAAAAACACCTAAATCATTAAGGTTACAATTAGGTCTATTTGGAAGGACTAATATCGGCAAGTCAACTTTTTTAAATATGGTTGCTGGCCAAGATGTATCGATAACTTCTTCGGTCCCGGGGACTACAACCGATGTTGTCGAAAAATCAATGGAACTTCTTCCGGTTGGCCCAGTAGTTTTTCTAGATACTGCCGGCGTAGATGATGACTCAGAGTTGGCTTCTCTAAGGCTCATAAAGACAAGGAAAATTTTTGATCGGGCTGATATTATTATACTTTTAGTAGAGCCTGATATTTGGTCGAGTTTTGAGAGATCAGTTGCTTTTGAGGCGGAAAAGAGAAGCATTCCTTTAATTATAGTTGTAAATAAGGTTGATCAAAAAAAGCCAAAAGAAGATTTTATTCAAAAGATCAAAAAACATACTAATTTTTATCTATTAGTATCTAGTCTGGATATAAAAAATAGGGATAAATATGTCAACTTGTTAAAAAGTTATTTAATAAAATGCTGCCCGGATGATTTTATAAATCCGCCTTCTTTAGTCGGGGATCTTTTACCGGAAGGTGGCCTAGCGGTTTTAATTGTTCCGATTGATCTTGAAGCTCCCAAAGGAAGGATCATTTTACCTCAAGTACAAACTATAAGAGATTGCCTAGACAATAAACAAATGGCTTTAGTTGTTAAAGAAAGTGAATATGTCAGCAGTCTTAGCAAGTTAAATAATAATCCGGATTTGGTTATTTGTGATTCGCAGGTAGTATCATTTATGGTAAAAAATAGCCCTTCGGGTATAAATTGCACTACATTTTCAATTGTTTTTTCACGCAATAAAGGAGAGCTGGCCGAAGAGGTAAAGGCTGTTACTGCCATTGATAGACTAAAAAATGGTGATAAGGTTTTAATTGCTGAAGCTTGTTCTCATCATCCGATAGAAGATGATATTGGGCGCATAAAGATACCTAAATGGTTAAGGCAATATACAAAAAAAGAGATAAAAATTGATTCTTGTGCTGGAAGGGATTATCCCGACAATTTATCAAAATATAAACTAATCATTCATTGTGGCGGATGCATGATAACACGTAGAGAGATGTTGTTTAGAATTCAAAAAGCTAAAGAACAGAAAGTTGCTTTGACCAATTATGGTCTGGCGATATCGCATTTGCAAGGAGTACTAGAGAGAGTGTTGTCTCCTTTTCCAGCCGCGTATGATATATACAAACAAGAAAGAAATGGGGGTTATAATAATGAAAACTAAAAAGATAGATTTGGGTCTATGGAAAAAAAATAGGATAAAAGAAGATGAGATCAAAAGATATAAGAAAGAAGGCCAAGGATCCTTTATTGATCATAAAAAAATAGAATTTCTTTTGGCAAAGAAAAGAAAAATTAGTAAAAAAGAAATCAAAGATATTTTAGCAAAGTCTTTAACAATTGAGGCTTTAAGTTTAGAAGAAACAGCAGTGCTGCTTTCTGTAGAGGATAAAGAATTACTTTCTTTAATGGAGGAAACCGCTTATAAAATAAAAAGGAATGTTTATGACAACAGAATTGTAACCTTTGCTCCGCTGTATTTGGGCAATTTCTGTGTTAATGACTGTCTTTACTGCGGGTTCCGTGAATCAAATAAAAATGCTTGCAGAAAAGTTTTAAGCAGGGATGAAATTATTTCTGATACAAAAGTTTTAGCAGGAAAAATTGGGCATAAGCGTTTAATTGTTGTCTACGGTGAACATCCAAAAAATGATGTAGATTATATAGAAAAGAGTATAAAAGCTATTTATTCAGTAAAAGAAAAGACTAAAAATGGTTTTGGCCAGATTAGAAGAGTTAATGTAAATGCTCCTCCTTTTGCAATTGATGATTTGAAAAAGCTGCATGAAGTAGGTATTGGTACTTATCAGGTTTTTCAAGAGACCTATCATCCTGAAACTTACCGGAAAGTTCACCCCCAGAACACAATCAAGGGTAACTATGACTGGCGTCTTTATTGTATGCATCGGGCGTTTGAGGCGGGGATCGATGATCTAGGAATTGGTGTTCTTTTTGGATTGTATGATTGGAAGTTTGAATTGATGGGATTAGTTGCTCATGCTCATGAATTGGAAAATAAATTTGGGGTTGGGCCGCATACCATCTCGTTTCCAAGGTTAGAACCGGCTGATAGTTCGCCTTATACGCAAAATTCAAAGTTTAAAGTTAGTGATAAAGATTTCCGAAGATTAATTACTGTAATTAGGTTAGCTGTTCCTTATACGGGAATGATTATTACAGCCAGAGAGACTCCTCAAATACGAGAAGATTCTTTAACATTAGGGGTTACCCAAACCGATGCTTCTTCTCGGATTGGAATTGGCGGTTATAGTAAAGCTACCCAAACTCAGGAAAGCAATCGGCAGCAATTTTTGTTAGGAGATACAAGAAGTTTAGATGAAGTAGTTAGAAAGTTTTCGGAAATGGGTTTTATAACCTCATTTTGTACAGCGGGATATCGTTGTGGCAGAACCGGTAAATGCATCATGGATTTGTTAAAAAAGGGCGAGGAAGGTAAATTCTGTAAGCTTAACGCGGTTTTAACTTTTCGTGAGTGGCTTGATGATTTTGCAACTCCAGAAACTAAAAGGGCCGGGGAGCTAGTTATAAAAAAGGAAATTCAAGAAGTAAAAACAAGAAATCTAAAAATATACGAGCAATTTATTAATTTTTATGATAGGATAAAAAGGGGTGAAAGGGACTTATACTTTTAGTTCAAAGTCCAACGTCCAATGTTCAATGTGAATTAGTGAATAGTTGATTTAATTAACCAGTTAACCAAACAAGATGGAAGAAAATATAAAAGAAAAATTTAAACAGGTTTCTAAAAGAGTAGCCAATGAATTTGGAATAGTAATCCATCTAGCTGAAATTCATGGCAAACGCTGGTCTTATATTGGTGGTGACGATATACCAGAAGATTTAGCTTTTGATACTCATTGCCTAAAAGTTTCAGATACAATTGGCACAATTGTCTACGGCTGGTCAAAATTGGACCAAAAAAGAGAAAAAGACCTTCTCGAATATTGCCAAAAAGAGCTTATTTTCTCCCCATAACCATGTAATTTTTAATCTTCATTTTATAATAAAATTTTATTAAAAAATATTATGGATTATAGAAAAATTAACAATATTGATCTGCCAATTTCAGCCGTAACTTTAGGAACCTGGGCTTTTGGCGGTGATATTTGGTGGGGCTCACAGGAAGATAAAAGTTCAGTAGAGGTTATGGATGAAGCTGTAAGGGCCGGTATCACCATGATTGACACAGCACCAGTTTATGGACGCGGGCGTTCAGAAAAAGTAATTGGTGATTTCTTAAGGAAACATAAAGTAAGGGATAAAGTAGCGGTGGCTACTAAGTTAGGCCTTGATTGGCAAGGGCCTAAAATTTTACATAATTTAACAAAAAAAAGAATGCTTGAAGAAGTTGATCTATCACGTAGTCGTCTTCAAACCGATTATTTTGACCTTTATCAAGTTCATTGGCCAGACCCAAACACTCCAATTGCTGAAACTGCCCAAACTATGTATAAGTTAAAACAAAAAGGAATAATTAAAGCAGTGGGGGTAAGCAACTATTCAGTAAATCAAATATCTGAGTTTATGAAATATTGCCCGCTTGATTGCTTGCAACCCGAATACAGTATGTTTAAGCGTGATATTGAATCAGAGATTGTCCCAATTTGCCAAAAAAATAATATTGCAATTATAAGTTATGCTCCTTTATATAGTGGATTGCTTACCGGTAAGTTTTTTTTAAAAAGTTCAACTATTCCCAATGATAGAAACCGAAAATTAAAATCATTTCATTTTGCTGAACCTTATTTTTCAATAAATAAAGAAACTTTAGAAAAATTAGAAAAGATTGCTTCTAACTATCAAAAAACTCTTACCCAACTTGTGATAAATTGGAATTTTTCCCAAACCGGAATTACCTCAAGCATTGTTGGTTCAAGAAAATTAAAACAACTTAAAGAGAATTTAGGTAGTATGGGGTGGAAGCTATCCGGGAAAGATCTTATGCAAATAAACGAAATCCTTAAGCAAAGAGTTAAAAAAATCGAAGCGATTAAAGAGTAAAATGGCAAAATTAAGAAAAAAGAAAACTATCCTGGTTACGGGGGCAACTGGTTTTATTGGCAGGCATCTTATCGGCCGGCTTATTGGTTTAGGCCAATATTCCATCGTTGCTATTAGTCGTTTTCCGGAAAAAGCCAATAAAATAAAAAATCAAGAAATAAAACTAATAAAAGCAGATATAACCAAAGAGAAAGATTTAGAAAAATTAACTAAAATCCCTATAGATATAATTATTCATTGTGCCGCGTCTGTAGAAGGCAAAAAGAAAAAAAACCTTGATAAAACCAATATTTTTGGAACTGAAAATATCTGTAAACTTGGAGTTGAGCTTGGTGTAGAAAAATTTATTTATCTAAGCTCGGTAGCTGTTGTAAGTGGAAATAAACAGTTACCTTTGACCGAAGAGCTACCTCATTCTGCAACTAACATTTATGGGGAGTCGAAACTAGAGGCAGAAAAAAAAGTTTTAGTATATCGAAGAAAAGGTCTGCCAGTAGTTATCTTAAGGCCTCCTATGGTTTATGGTGAAGATGAACCTCATGCTTTTTCGTTTTTGCTCAAATTATTAAAATGGAGAATGATTCCTTTAGTTGAAGGTGGTAAGTATAGGCTTCATCTTGCTTATGTGGAAAATGTAGTAGAAGCAATAATTTTTGCTTTAGAGAATGATGATATGTTTAAAGGTTCATTTTTTGTAGCTGACGATGAAGTCTTAACTATAGAACAGGTATTTAAAAAAATGGCTGAAGGGATTGGTGCTAAGCCTCCTTTATTTGTTCCTTCTTTTCTAACTTACTTTTTGTGTCAAATCCCTTTTTTAGGTAAGCGTTTTAGTTTTTTTCTTAAAGATCGAATTTATAGTACAGAAAAAATTAAGTCTTTGGGATTTATGCCTCCCTATCGAGCCAAAGATGCTTTAGTTAAAAGTAGTCGAGCTTGTTTTAAGAAAAAAAATAGAACTAGTAACTAAAACTTGCAAAATATTTTTTTTTTGGTATATTTATCCTGTGATTAGATTAATTAAAGAAAAGTTAGTTTATCTTGGTTGTATTTTTATTTTATTATCTACTGGTTGTATCCCAGTTTTAATTGGAGCTGGGGCTATAGGAGGATACGCTTTAAGCAATGATGCAGCAGAGGGGAAAATATCAGTGGAGTATCGGGTTCTTTGGGATCTTTGTCTGGATACTTTAGAAGAAAAAGAAGCTGAAATTTTAGTTATAAATCAAGCCAGAGGTTATATTAAAGCTGTAGTTTCTGAGCATGCAGTGACTTTTAGGATAAATAGTATAGATTCAGATTATCAAAGATTAAAAATAGCAGCCCGCCGTAACTATATGCCTAAACCTCAATTCGCTCAAAAAATATTTTTTGAAATAGTTGATCAGCTAGAGTGAAAAAATTTCTATTAATTTTATTTTTTTTCTTATCCGCCTGTAGTCCTACCGACTATTCTAAGATAAAAGTAGAAAAAGTAATTGATGGAGATACTATAGTTTTATCAACAGGAGAGTCTCTTCGATATATAGGTATTGATACTCCAGAGTCGAGAATTAAAAAGGGAAACCAATTTGTTTATGACCCGCAGCCTTTTGCCATTGAAGCTACTCAACTTAATAAAGAATTAGTTGAAGGAAAAAGTGTCAGAATCGAGTTTGATATCGATAAAAAGGACCGCTACGGGAGATTATTGGGTTATTGCTTTGTGGGCGATACTTTTGTAAATGAAAAGTTGACAGAAGAAGGGTATGCTGTTTTGTATACTTACCCGCCCAATATTAGATATGTAGATTTATTAGTTCAAGCTCAAAAAAAGGCCCGGCAAAATAATAGAGGTATTTGGGGCGTGTATAAAACAATAAACCATAAGCAAGCCGGTAACTACATAAATCAAATCCGCACAGTTAGAGGAAGGGTTTTAAATACTTATCAATCTAATAACTGCACTTATCTTAATTTTGGCTCAGACTATAAGACCGATTTTACTGTAGTGATTTTTAATAATACCTTAGATTATTTTCATAATGAGAAAATAAATCCGGTAAGTTTTTATAAAGGAAAAATGATTGAAGTTTCCGGAAGAATCAGGGAATATAATGGCCCGGAGATAATCGTAAATAGTCCAGAAGAAATACGGATAATAGACCAAAATTAACCTTTCACCATCTACCAACTATTTTAAAAAAATCCTTAAAAAAACTAATTTTTAAGGTATAATTGTAGCTTATGGCAGCCAACAAATTAACAAAAATTATTTCTTTATGCAAGCGCCGGGGCTTTATCTTTGGTGGTTCTCAGATTTATGGAGGGTTATCCAGCATCTGGGATTATGGCCCGCTTGGAGTTAGTTTAAAGAAGAAGATTAAAGATATTTGGTGGAAAGAGTATGTAGAACATAGAAATGATATTGTTGGCCTTGATTCAAGTATTATTATGGCTGAAGGTGTTTTTTTGGCCTCTGGGCATCTTAAAGGATTCTCAGACCTACTAGTTGATTGTTCTAGCTGTGGCAAGAGATCTCGGCTGGATATGATTGAAAAAATCAGCGAAAATATTTATAAATGCCCAGAATGTAAAAAAGAGATAGATATTAAAAAAAATCCTCCCCGGCAGTTTAATTTAATGTTTAAGACAAATATGAGCGCGGCAGAGAATAAACCATACTACGGGTATCTACGTCCGGAAACCGCTCAAGGTATATTTGTTAATTTTTCTAACGTTCTAAATACGACTCGTAAAAAACTTCCTCTAGGGATTGCTCAAATCGGTAAAGCATTTCGTAATGAAGTAACAACTGGAAGTTTTATTTTTCGGATGAAAGAGTTTGAACAAATGGAAATAGAATACTTTGTTCGGCCAGACAATGCAGAAGAGTTTTATAACTATTGGGTAAAACAACGTTATGATTTTTATCTTGATACGATTGGATTAAATAAGGAAAATCTAAGATTACGTAAACATTCTAAAGAAGAACTGGCTCATTATGCGAAAGCTTGTACCGATATTGAGTTTAACTTTCCCTTTGGGTGGAGTGAATTAGAAGGCATTGCTAACCGAGGTGATTATGATTTAGCTAAACATGCAGAAGAAAGTAAAAAAGATCTTAGTTATTTTGATCAAAAAACTAAAGAAAAAATAATCCCTCACGTGATTGAGCCTTCAGCTGGGGTAGATAGAACTTTTTTTGCAGTTATATCGGATGCATTTTGCCAAGAAGAAGTCAAGGGGAGAAAAAGAACTATTTTAAAACTAAAGCCGCATCTTGCGCCATATCAAGTGGCAATATTTCCTTTATTAAAGAAAAATAAAGATATAGTTAAGCTTGCAAAAAATATTTTTTATGATATAAAAAACAAAGTACCTGCTACCTATGATGATACAGCTTCAATTGGTAAATTATATCGCCGCCAGGATGAAGTAGGTACACCTTTCTGTGTAACTGTCGATGTTGATAGTTTAACCGATAAAAAAGTAACTGTTCGTAGTCGTGATTCTATGGCTCAAGATAGAATTAGCATCGATAAAGTATTAGATTTTGTTAGTGATAAATTAAGTTAATCCATAAGGAGGAGAGGAAGAATGGCTAAAAAATATGTGTATTTTTTCAGTAAGGAAAAGTCAGATGGCGACAAAAGCATGAAGCAGTTATTAGGGGGCAAAGGTGCAAATTTGGCAGAGATGTCAACTATTGGCCTACCTGTGCCGCCGGGGTTTACTATAACTACAGAAGTTTGTAAGGATTATTACGAAAATAATCGTAATTATCCTAAAGGTCTTCAGTCGGAAATAGATAAAAATTTAGAACTATTAGAAAAGAACCTCGGTAAAAAATTAAGTGATAACAATAATCCTTTACTGGTATCAGTAAGAAGTGGTGCTGCAGTATCGATGCCGGGGATGATGGATACCATTTTAAATCTTGGCCTAAACGACAAAAGTGTAGAGGGGTTAGCAAAACTCACTGATAATCCTCGTTTTGCTTGGGATTCATACCGTCGTTTTATTCAAATGTTTGGAGATGTTGCGATGGGTGTACCCCATCATGCCTTTGAACATCAGCTTGAAGAGGTAAAAAGAAAAGTTGCTAAAAAGAAAGGAATAAAAAAAGCTAATTCTTTGGTGCAGGAGGCTTTAAATAAAGCTGTACCTGATGTTGCATTAGACGTAGACAACTTAAAAGAACTAGTTGATCGTTATAAAAAAGTTTATAAAAAACATAAAAACTCTAGTTTCCCCCAAGAGCCTAAAAAACAGTTAATGGCAGCAATTGATGCGGTATTTGGTTCATGGAACAATAAAAGAGCTATTGCCTATCGTGAAATAAACGGAATCAAAGGCCTTTTAGGTACTGCAGTTAATGTCCAAGCCATGGTATTTGGAAATATGGGCGAGACTTCAGGAACCGGAGTTGGTTTTACCCGTAATCCTTCAACTGGTGAAGATAAGCTTTACGGAGAATATTTGATGAATGCTCAAGGCGAAGATGTTGTTGCAGGAATTAGGACTCCTCATCCAATTGGTGATATGAAAAAAAATGACAAAACAATGTATAATAAGTTGATTGCTGTCAGAAAAAAACTAGAAAATCATTATAAAGATATGCAAGATTTTGAGTTTACCATGGAAGGCAGTAACCTTTTTATGCTTCAAACCAGAACTGGAAAGCGAACAGCTCAAGCTGCAGTAAAAATTGCAGTAGATATGGTAAAAAGTAAATTTATTTCTCAAAAAGAAGCTTTATCTAGAGTGACTGCAGAACAGTTAGATCAACTACTTCATCCGATGTTTGACCAAAAGGAAGAGAAGAAAGCTAAGCTTTTTTCAAAATCAGGATTACCGGCATCTCCGGGGGCAGCAGTAGGTAAAGCTGTGTTTAATGCTGAAGATGCCCAAAAGCAAAAAGAAGCTGGGGAAAATGTTATTTTGTGCAGAGTTGAGACTTCACCGGAAGATATAAAAGGAATGCATGCTGCAAAAGGAATATTAACGGCTCGAGGCGGAATGACTTCTCATGCTGCAGTGGTAGCTAGAGGAATGGGTAAATGTTGTGTGGCTGGAGCAGGGGATATAACTATGGAAGAAAGTAAAAAACAGATGAAAGTTGGTAACAAAACAGTTAAAGAGGGTGATTTTATCTCTTTAAATGGGACCAAGGGTATAGTTTATCTGGATAAGATTAAAACTATTCCTCCGAAAATGGGCGGCCCGTTTGGAGTATTGATGGGCTGGGCCAGCAAAATGAAAAAGCTGGGAGTAAGGACTAATGCCGATACTCCCAAAGATACAAAAGTAGCTGTTGAACTAGGAGCAGAAGGTATTGGATTGTGTAGGACAGAACATATGTTTTTTGAAGGCGAAAGAATTATTTCTTTTCGAAAAATGATTTTAGTAGCTCCGGAGGTAAAAAGCTTAAGAGATAGCTGGGAAGCAGAAAACGATGAAAAAGAAAAAGCCAAGATTGAAAAACAATTGAAAGGGCCTCTAGATCAATATTTGAAAGCTTTAGGAGAACTACTTCCTTTACAGAGAAAAGATTTTGAAGGTATTTTTAAAGCTTTAGGTGGTAAACCTTGCACAGTAAGACTACTTGATCCACCCTTACACGAATTTTTACCCCATGACACAGCAGGACAAAAATCATTAGCGAAAGCTTTAGGGATAAAAGCAGCTCGAGTAAAAAGGACTGTTGAATCCCTGCATGAGATGAATCCGATGCTCGGGCATCGTGGTTGCCGTCTAGGGATCAGCTATCCGGAAATAACCCAGATGCAAATTAGAGCAATTATTGAAGCGGCCTTAAAAGTATCAGCAAAAAAAACTAAAGTTAAACCGGAAATAATGGTTCCTTTGGTCGGTAATGTAGAGGAATTTAGATTACAGAAAAAGATAATAGTTGAAACAATTAATCAGGTAAAAAAGAAGAAAAAATTAAAAAAATTACCTTTTCAGGTAAAGATTGGGACAATGATTGAAGTACCCAGAGCTGCTGTTACTGCAGATAAAATTGCTCAAGAGGCTGATTTCTTTTCTTTTGGTACCAATGATCTTACTCAGATGGGGTGTGGTTTTTCTCGCGACGATGCAGGAAAATTTTTAGGTGATTATGTTCAATTAGGGATTTATGAAAAAGATCCTTTTCAAAGCCTAGATTTAGAAGGGGTAGGAGTTTTAGTGGAGACTGCCACTAAATTGGGTAGAAAAGTCAAAAAGAAAATTAAAGTTGGTATTTGTGGCGAGCACGGTGGAGATCCAAATTCGGTTAAATTTTGTCATTCTATTGGATTAAACTATGTAAGTTGTTCACCTTTTAGAGTTCCTATTGCACGTTTAGCTGCGGCTAAAGCAACCTGGCAAAAATAGCTCATAGTTTATGGCTCATGGCTGGTAGATAAAGAGTAAAGAAAGCAAAAATGTATCCATTTATTCGCGAAGCGAATCTTACCCGAAGGGTAATAATGGATCCATCAATGTTATAAATAGTAAAAATTGTTTACAAATAAACACATTGTTGTGTTGTCAAAAAAAAGTAAACAAATAAAGAGATGAATGCGATAAGGGCTTATTTAGAACGGATTAAAGATCTTCCGGTATTAACTAAAGAGGAAGAAGTGGAGCTTATTGAAAAAGCTAAACAGGGGGATCGACCTGCACGCAGAAGATTAATTAACTGTAACTTAAAACTTGTAGTTAATATTGCAAAGCACTATACCCATCTAACTCTTTCTTTGATGGATTTAATTGCTGAAGGAAACATTGGCCTGATGCGGGCTATTGATAAATTTGACACTACTCGTGGATTTCGTTTTTCAACTTATGCTGCCTGGTGGATTAGACAAGCTATAACTAGAGCAATTATCGATCAAGGCAAAACAATTCGTGTTCCGGTCTATGCTAGCGAATTTATTTCTAAATATAAAAAAGCCCAAGAAATTTTACGCCAAAAATTAAATCGTGAGCCAAACAGGAAAGAAATTGCAAAGCAATTGAAAGTTTCAGAAGATAAAGTTGCTGAGATTGAACTTTGGATACAAAAAAAGTCGTCTCTAGAGGCTCCAGTCGGGAAGCAAGGTGACTCAGAGTTTGGTGACTTTATAGTTTCTGATAGAGATTCTGATACAAATAAAGCAGTTAATAAGATATTTAGACGGGAAAAGATAGATTATTTGTTTGATGCCTTAAGCAAAAGAGAAAGATTAATTTTGGATTTGCGTTTTGGAATAAGCGATGGTGCTTCTCACACTTTGGCTGAGATTTCTCAGGAATTGGGTATATCTAGAGAAAGAGTAAGACAGGTTGAGAAAGAAGCCCTTAAAAAATTAAAAAAATATTCGGAAAAAGAGAAAAAAAGAAAAATCAAATAAAGTTAATTAACTTAAGGCGGTAGGATAATGAAATTAGAGAATTATATAAGAAGTATTCCTGATTTTCCGAAAAAAGGTATATTATTTAGAGACATAACCACTTTGCTTAGTGAACAAAAAGCTTTTCGTAAAGCAATAAATGATTTAGCAAAGATGCTAAAGGGTAAAAAAATTGACTATATTGTGAGTGCCGAAGCTAGGGGTTTTATTTTTGGTGGAGCTCTTGCTTATAAATTAAACTGTGGTTTTATTCCGGTAAGAAAACCCGGGAAACTTCCTTATAAAACTTATTGTCATTCTTATGCTCTTGAATATGGTAAAGATAGTTTAGAGATACATAAAGATGCTTTTTCTAAAGGATCAAAAGTTTTGGTTTTAGATGATCTGTTAGCAACTGGAGGCACTGCTTTAGCTTTGGCTAAGTTAGTGGAAAAGCTGGGTGGGAAAATAGCAGCAATAGCTTTTCTAATTGAATTAAAAGGGCTGGACGGGCGAAAAAAAATGAAAAAATACCCCACCTACTCTCTAATCAAATTCTAAACACAGATAAACACAGATAGATTACAGATGCACACAGATATTATCGCAAAGTTTTGATAAAATAATTCGTCTTTTCGTCCATCATCTTTTCGTTTATCGGAACAAGGTGTTAGCGAGCACGCCCCTATAGCTCAAATGGATAGAGCGCGGCCCTCCTAAGGCTGAAATCCCTGTTCGAATCAGGGTGGGGGCATAATAAAGTCCATAGTCGATAGTCGATAGTTGATAGTGAGTATCAAGATAATTTTTCTTGACAGTTTAAAAAATTAGAATAGAATCAAATCAAGTGTTCTTTAAAAAACAAAAAAAATAATTTTTTGGTGCCGCAAGGCTTAATAGGGAACCCTGTATAAGTCAGGGGCTCTCCCGGAGCTGTAAAGAGGAACGAAAGTTACAACCCCATACAATTGGGTAAAAGCCACTGTCTATTTTGACTGGAAGGCGTAGCAAGTAGGTTATTATCTCTGAGCCAGAAGACCTGCCAAAAATGATTTGCTTTAGAGTTACGAGGAATAACGCTAGAGTTTTTTTAATTTCGGGACAAGAAAATCAGGGTGCACCCCGACCATTTACGGTCGGGGTGTTTTTATTTTAAACACAGATAGATACAGATAATTTTAGATTCACACAGATGATATTTTATCAACGAATGTACGAATCAGTTACGAATATACGAACAAAATAATCTTATGCAACAAAACAGGTTCAAACAAAAATGTTGCATTAGGAGGTGTAAGATGAAAAAATTGTTGTTTTTAGGCTTTGGTCTTTTGCTTTTTAGTTTCAATTTTTGTTTAGCCGACAATTCCCACCGCGGAGGTAGGAACCAGCAAGAATCAGCAATAAGGCTAGAAGAGATTGTAGTTACTCCGTATCGCTATCCACAAAAAGTGCAAAAAGCACCTGTTTCGATAGGCGTAATTACTCAGGAAGATATTAAAAAATCTAATGCTCAAACTATACCGGATGTATTAAGAACTCAAGCTGGTTTAGTGGTGCGTGATTATTATGGTACAGGGACTAGGGTGGCGGTAGATTTGCGTGGTTTTGGAGAAACGGCAGGGAGTAATACTTTAGTTTTAGTGGATGGAAGAAGGGTTAATGAAATTGATTTAAGCGGAGTTGATTGGAACCAGATTCCTTTAGATAGAGTAGAGAAGATTGAGATTGCTAGAGGATCACATTCGGTATTATACGGTGATAATGCTGTAGGGGGTGTAATTAATATTATTACCAAAAAAGGAAAAGGTGATTTAAATTTTGAAATTGATACGGTTGGCGGAAGTTACGATATGAACAAGCAAAAAATTTATCTTAGCGGTTCTCAAAATGAATTCAGTTATTTTTTAGGCGCAAACCGTCATTACACCAAAGGCTATCGAGAAAACAGTTTTTATGAAGGGAATGATTTCTCCGGCAGGTTTACTTATAACTTTTCTGATTTTTTATCTCTTGGTTTAAGTGGAGGTTACAATGATTCTGATTTTGGGTTGCCTGGGGCTTTACGGGAAAGTGATTTAGATAATAGGTCGCGCCGTGATACAAAATATCCTGATGATGAAGTTAGCCAGACAGATTGGTTTACAGATTTAAATATTGAAATTAACCCCACTAGTGATTTCCAAATAAATACTCATTTTTCTTTTCGCCGCAAAAAAGTTGATAATGATCTACGTAGCAGTAGCTATATTTGGAAAAGCAACATTGATACATTTGGGTTTACTCCATCATTTAAGCTAGAGAAAGAAATATTTGGCAGGGAGTCTGTCTTAACGGGGGGTATAGACTTATACCATTCTGAATCAGAAATGGACGATTATTCTTTTTATGGTCTGTCCTTTTATGAAGGTTCAAAGATGCGGGAGACGGATATTAATAAGAAAACAATAGGATATTATTTGCAAAATGAGATTTCTTTGTTTGATTATTTAATTTTTAACGCGGGTTATCGTTATGAAAAAGCAAAATATAGCTTTAATTCTCAACCTATTTCTGGTGCATGGACGATGGATCCATTTTGGTCGGATACTAAAGTGAATGAAAAACTAAGCGTTAGCGAAGAAGCTTTAAATGTTGGTTTGAATTATATTTATAACGATTTTTCGCGCCTTTTTATTCGTTTTTCCAAAGGATATCGGCTTCCGGCAACTGATGAATATTATAGTATTTGGGCAGCCCCTCCGGTAAATACTGATCTTTGCCCCCAAAGCTTTGATAGTTACGAAATAGGTCTGGCTCATGGATTTAGCTCTAATATCAGCATTGAGTTAACCTTATTTAATATGAATATTAAAAATGAGTTGTATTATGATCCTATAAGTTTTGAAAATCGAAATTATGATAAAACTAGGCACAGAGGTGTTGAATTCGGATTTAGCTGGAAACCTTTAGAGCAGTTGTCTTTTTTGAGTAGTTATACTTATACGAGTGCTTCTTTTAGAGGCGGCGATTATAATCGAAATCAGATTCCCATGGTACCTCATCACAAGGCGTCTTTAAGTTCAACTTGGCAGATAAATAAAAATTGGCAACTTAGCACCGTATTGAACTATACAGGCAGGCGTTATTTTATCAGCGATCAGTCGAATGAATACCCGAAGATGAAAGATTATTTAACTGTAGACTTAAAAGGTTCTTATCGATTTGGAAATAATAGAGTATTTGCCGGTATAAATGATGTTTTTGATAAAAAGTACTCGGAATACGGTGCGATATCAACAATGTATAACGAAAGAGGTTATTATCCATCGCCTGGGCGTAATTTTATTGCCGGATGTTCGTTTAGGTTTTGATTGTAATATCTCATCGTAATTAATGTTGTAAGCCATACTGCAAATTATTTTTTTTAAATTTTTTGAAAGAATTTCGGCGTTTGTTTCGTCTATATAGTAGAGGGGAAACAATGCCGGGTAAACGTAGATCAATCAGATTAAAAGAATATGATTATGCCCAACAGGGCGCGTATTTTGTCACCATATGTGTAAATAACCGGAAATGTTTGTTTGGTGATGTATTTAATGGGGAAATGATATTAAACGAACGTGGTAGAATTGTTCAACAGGAATGGCATAAAACGGGGAAAATCCGTAAAAATATTGAATTGGATGAATTTGTTATAATGCCGAACCATTTGCATGGCATAATAAATATTGTAGGGGCACATTGCAATGTGCCCCTACATGACCGTATTGAACAATTTGGCCGTTCTACGTCAAATTCAATACCAACAATTGTTAAATTATTTAAATCAACAACAACCAAACAAATAAATATAATTCGAAATACCGCCGGTATTCGTCTTTGGCAACGCAATTATTACGAGCATGTTATTCGCAATGAGTTCGAATTAAACTGCATTCGCGAATACATCGCGACTAATCCAGCCAATTGGAAACAGGATCAATATTATTCTGAATAAGGCATCTCAACCGTAATTACGAGTTAGTGGAGGGCTACCAAACCCCCGAATTTTCCTGGTATTTAGGTGCCAAATACACCTTCTAAGTGTTTTTATAGAGCAGGTGTTCTACTCCATGCTTGATTGAAGCTAAACTCCAATCAAATTTCCATTATGCAACAATATACCTTCTAAAGTCCTAATGCAACAAAATAGGTTCAAACAAAAATGTTGCATAGTGGAAAAACATTGCGTGAGACTTTTGACTTTGGACATTGGACTTTGGACGTTGGACTTTTTTTCTTCCCGCCTCTTGCCATTCAGCTAA
>JAIPHU010000002.1 GCA_021735045.1 Candidatus Omnitrophota bacterium
ATTAAGAATATGAAAAGTTATTCTTATGATAATTTCGGCTACATTACTGTTGAATTTCTGATGTCTTCAGATGTTAATATTAAATTTATTGAAGTTAAAGATAAAGTTGAAGCAATTCGCAATGATTTACCTGACGATATAGAGAAACCGGTTATTGAAAAGTTTGATCCGCTAATGAAGCCGGTTATGGATGTTGTTTTATCTAGCGATAGGGTGAGCAGCCGTGATTTATATGAATTTGCCGATAAGAAGTTCAAGGATAAATTTTCTTCTGTTGAGGGTGTTGCCAATGTGGATTTGTATGGGGGAAAGATTAGGCAAATTAATGTTATTTTAGACCCGATGTTAATGCAGAGAAAATATATCACTATTTATAATGTAATAAGTAGTATCAGAGAAAAAAATAAAAATATCCCCGGAGGCTTGCTGGAAAAAGAGGATACTTCTTTATCTTTGCGTTTTTTAGGGGAATTTCAAAATCCGGAAGAAATTTCTGATTTATTAGTCAGTTCAGGTGACGGTAAACGGTTTCCTTTAAGCGAGATTGGTGAGGTAGAAGATAGCTTTAAAGAAATTGAGACAATTGCTCGTTTTAATGGAAAAAATATTGTTGGTTTATCGATAAATAAAGTTTCTGATGGAAATGCTATTGATATTTCAAAAGAAATCCGCCGGCGCTTTCCCGAATTTAAAAAAATACTTCCGGAGGGAGTCTCTTTAGAGATAGCCACAGATACCACTGATTTTATTATTAATGAGACCAATCAAACTTATATGAATATAATTGTGGGGATTTTTCTCACAATTTTAATTCTTTATTTTTTTACCGGCCATATTAATTTAACTTTTATCTCAACAATAGTTATCCCAACTTCATTGATTTCGGCTTTATTTTTAATGGATTCTTTTGGCCTAACTATAAATGCCTTAACACTTTTGGGGATAGCTACAGTGCTGGGAACATTGATTGCTAATGCGATTGTTATTATTGAAAATGTCCTAGAGCATCTTGAGCATAAAGAAACGGCCTTGCAGGCTGCAATTGATGGCACCAAAGAAGTTTCGGGAGCAGTTTTAGCTGCAACTGGAACAAATTTAGTGGTTTTTACTCCGATTGCAATGATGAGCGGTATTGTTGGCCAATTTATGAGAGCTTTTGGCCTTACAGTTATATTTGCTACTTTGTTTTCATTGCTTTCTTCATTTAGTCTTACTCCGATGTTGTGCGGCCTATTGCTGAAGAAAAAAGATATAAAAAAGAAAGAAAAAAGAAAAACTATCAATCCTTTTGCCAAGTTAGCTGAAGAGGTAAACAGAGCAATGGAGTGCTTAAAGGCTGAATATAAAAAAATATTTGATTTAATTTTTCGTTTTCCTAAATTAACAGTTACCTTTGTTATCTTGGCCTTTCTTTCTTTAGCTTTAATTATGCCTTATATTGGCGGTGAGTTTTTTCCGGATTCTGATGAAGATATGATCACGATAAAAATTACCATGCCTCAAGGTTCAACTATTGAAAGGACTGAAAAAATAACAAAGATTATTGAAGAGAGAGGTGAAAAAATTCCAGAGCTAGAATCTATCTTAACTAGTATTGGCCAAGACGGAGTAGAAAATTCTGCAGTTGTAGTTAATCTTATTTCTTCTACAAAACGAAAACGTTCGGATACCGATATTATTCAGGAATTAATACCTTTTACAGCTCAAATTCCTGATGCTGAAATTAATATTCGCAGGGGAGAAGCTAGAGGAGGCATTGAAGGGGATATATCGGTAAATGTCTATGGCCCTGATTATGATAAAATAATAGAAATTTCAGAGAATATGAGAGAAATTATGCAGGATTCAGAATTTTTTCGTTCAGTAACCTCTTCCTACAAAACGCCAAAGAAGGAAATTAGATTTTTCCCTGACCAAAAAAAATTAATAGAACATGGCCTTGCTGCGGCTGAAATTGGGAATACGATTAGAGCCTCTGTCTATGGAAATGACAGCAATATATATAAGGAAGGAGGCCAAGAATATGATATTAATGTTGAGTTAGATGATCGTTATAGCCAAGATTTTGAAGATTTAAAACAAATACAAATTATTTCTTCTAAAGGGATGTTTCCGGTTACTGAATTAGGTAAGATAAAAGAAGCGAAAGCTTTACCTAATATTCGCCATCGGGATAAAGAAAGATTTATTCGCTTGGAAGGATATCTTTCAAAATCAAATAGCGGCTATGTACAAAGTATTTTAAATCAGGAATTCAAGAAAATAAATTTTCCTGATGGTTATGGTTATGGTTATTTTGGTATGGCCGAACACCAAAGAGAGACTGGCAGAGAAGTGCTCAAGGCCTTTTTCTTAGCAGTGATTTTAACTTATATGCTTTTAGCTGCTTTGCTTAATTCCTTTACTTATCCTATACCTATTTTATTGTCAGTTGGCACTTCATTTATTGGAGTCTTTTATGCTCTTTTTTTCTTGGGCCAAGATATTAATATTGCTTCTATGTTGGGGATGGTGATGTTAGTTGGAATGGTAGTTAATAACTCTATTTTACTTATAGATTATACCTTAATTAAAATGAAAGAGGGTGTGGAGGTGGTTGAGGCTTTATGGCTGGGAGCATCAAGAAAATTTCGGGCCATAATTATGACTTCTTTAGCTATTATACTGGGAGTTGCCCCACAAATAAAGTCAGTTATGCCGATTAAACCTTCAATGAGTGCTGTAGTTATCGGTGGAATGTTAGCATCAATACTGTTTACTTTTATTTTTACGCCGGTTGCTTTTTGGTATATTGAAAGATTCAGTAAAAAACTATTGGCTATTTTTAACCAGAAAAACTAAAATAACTGTAAAACTTGCCGGCCACGCCACAGTGATTAAAAACAAAAGACGAAATAACCACTCCTAACCAATCCCCACCTCCGAGGTGGGGAATTAAACAAATTTTAGAAAAAATGGCTTGATTCTTGTTTGTAATTACCTTAATATGTTTTAGAACAATGTCTGTGTGTATCTGTTATTATCAGTGTGAATCTGCCGTGAACCAGAACAAGTACGGTTCACGGCAGCTCCGAATCGTAGTTTTGCAAAGCAAAACTTCTGGTTCGGTGCTGTGTTTAAAAATTATGGCAAAAAAGAAAAAAATTGGATTAGTTTTAGGTGGAGGCGGGGCGCGAGGCTTGGCTCACATTGGTGTAATCAGGCAGCTGGAAAAAGCAGGGATTGTCCCTGATATTATAGTAGGAGCTAGTATGGGAGCAGTAATTGGAGGAGCTTATGCGCTTTTTGCGAATGCAAAAATTTTAGAAAAAAAAGTTCTAGAATTGGTTAAAAATAAAGATTTAAGTAAATTAGAATCTTTAGCTGCACCGCGCAGTGAAGAAGATAAGGAAATTATTTTTCAAAGATTAGCAACCTTTGTTTCTAAACTTGTGCTTTGGAATTTACGGGCAGTAAAAGGTTCTATAACTGATGGGATAAAAATTAAAGAGATAATTAATAAATTAATAAATTCAAAAAAATTTTCACAGACAAAAATAAAATTCGCTTGCACCGCAATTGATATTAATTGGGGTAAAGAAGTGCTTTTTACTAAAGGTTTTTTAGCTGATGCTATTTTTGCCAGCATCTCGATTCCGGGAGTTTTTCCACCGATAAAGCAAGATGGTAAGCTTTTGGTTGACGGTGGTATAATTAATATGGTTCCGGTTGAAGTAGCCCAAAGGCTTGGGGCAGACATTACTATTGCAATTGATGCAAGTTTAGACATTAAGCCAACAGAATTTAAACACGGTCATGATATTTTATTCCGGACAGAGATGATTAAGGAAAAAGAAATCGGCGAACTTAAAATGAAATCAGCTGATATTATAATTAGGCCTGATGTAGGAGGTTATAGTTGGGCTCGATTTTCAAAAATTAACTCTCTTATTAAAAAAGGAGAAGTTGCCGCCAATGATAAGTTGGCTGAGATTAAAAAAGTAATAGAGGGTAAAAATAGTTTATTAAACAAGATAACCGGTAAGTTGCGAGGTAAGAAAAAATGATGCGTTCGGGAAATCCTGCTTTAAAAAGTAGTACTTTTTCACAGGTTGCTAGAGATGGAGTTGGAGTAATGAGCCTACAAGGCACGGTCAATAAAACATTAATTCTTTTAAGCCTGACTTTTTTAAGTTCCTGGTGGGTTTGGCAAAATCCAGCTAAATTTATACCTTTTATGTTACCAGCAGTAATTGTTGGTTTTATTCTGGCGTTGATTACTATTTTTAAAAAAAAGTGGTCTCCTTTAACCTCACCTTTATATGCTCTAGTTGAAGGTGTCTTTTTAGGTGCAATTTCTGCCTTGTTTGAAAAGCAATATCCGGGAATTGTGATCCAAGCTGTAGCCCTTACTTTTGGAGTTCTTTTTTGCTTACTTTTAGCTTATAAATCAGGGATGATTAAGGTTACCCAAAATTTTCGTCTTGGGGTAGTTGCTGCAACGGGTGGCATTGCATTACTATACTTTGTAAATATTATTATTGGTTTTTTTGGAACCCGAATTCCGTTTATTCATGAGGCCGGTTTATTGGGAATTGGATTTAGCTTGTTTGTGGTAGTAATTGCTTCTTTGAATTTAGTCCTAGATTTTGATTTTATTGAAAAGGGAGCAGAAGCGGGTGCGCCAAAATATATGGAGTGGTACGGAGCTTTTGGATTAATTGTTACCTTGATCTGGCTTTATTTAGAAATTTTAAGGTTGCTTGCTAAATTGCAAAGGAGGTAAGATGAAAGAATTTTTGGTAGGATTAATTTTTATTTTAGGTGTTTTAGTTTTATCTGGATTAGGCCTTCTGCTTTATCCGTTTTTATTAATCTTAGGGTTTACTCTGAGGATATTTATAGTAGTAGCTTTAGTTATATTTTTTATTTGGCTTCTTGGCAAATTCATTATCTTTGTCTGGGAATCATTAAAAAAGGAATCAAAACCTAAACCTTAATCTTTTTTATTGGGGTCAAGTTATGAGTAAAAAGATATCAGGCATAAGTATTGAATGCACAAAGGGAGATATTGCTGCCCAGCCTGATTTAGATGCAGTGGTAAATGCAGCAAATAAAGATTTAGTAATCGGAGGGGGCGTGGCAGGAGCGATTCATAGGAAAGCTGGCCCAAAACTAGAAGAAGAGTCAGCTAAGCTTGGGCCAATAAAACCAGGTCAAGCTGTTATAACGGGAGCTTATCAGCTTTCCAATAAATTCGTAATTCATTGCCTGGGGCCTGTATACGGTAAAGATAAACCAGAAGATAGGCTGCTTGCCGATTGTTATAGAAATGCGCTTTATTTAGCTGAGCAAAACAAGATAAAATCAATTGGGTTTCCGGCTATTTCAACCGGAGCCTTTGGCTATCCGATAAAATTAGCAATAAAAGTTGTAAAAGAAGTAGTTGAGGAGATTGTTCCTAAATTGAGCAACTTAGAAAAAATAAAATTTGTCTTGTATAATCAAGATAATCTAAAGATATACCAGCAGACTTTTAAGACATAAATTTAAATTTTAATATTGAAGTTCAACAAAGATTATCTATTACGGTTTATATTTTTTGCAATTGTTTTTTTTGCTTTTTGCTATGGAGCAATATCTTTCTATCATAACTACAGTAAAACCGGCCTAGCATCTTACTATTTTAATCAATTTAAGGGTAAAAAAACAGCAAGCGGAGAACTTTATCGGCCAAATAAGCTAACAGCTGCTCATAGAAGTCTTGCTTTTGGGACAGAAGTTGAAGTTACCAATTTAGAAAATAATAAAAAAGTTGTGGTAACCATTAACGACAGGGGGCCTTATGTTTGGGGAAGAATTATAGATTTATCCTATGCAGCAGCTAAAAAATTAGGTATACTAGAGAAAGGGATTACGAAAGTAAAAATAAGAGTATTGGAGAAAGCTCGTAATAAACAATAAACAAATTCCAAATTACAAACAAATTACAATATACAATAGACAAAATGGAAAAAGGGAATAATGGTGGTAAACCGTTCAATTTAGAAAAAAGAACATTGTTATTTACTAAATCTGTGGTTGATTTATGCAAAAAGTTAAGACACAATATTGTAAATCAACGTTATATAAGTCAATTGCTTGATGCGGCGGGTTCAGTAGGAGCTAACTACAGGGAAGCAAATGAAAAGCTTAGCAAAAAAGATTTTATATTTCGAATGAGAATTACAAGAAAAGAATGCAAAGAAAGCAGTTATTGGTTAGAGATTCTCAAACATGCGAACAATAATTACGAAGACGAAATTGATAAGCTTATTGCAGAAGCGCAAGAATTGAGGAATATATTTACATCAATAATTGAGAAATCAACATAACCTGCAGTTTGGATATTGTTTATTTGGTATTGTTTGTAATTTGTTTATTTAATATTGTATATTTCATAGGCAACTAAACTTAATGATAAGGAGGATTTTTTATGAAGCCGAGAATTATGATTTTTTTAGATGCAGAGTACGTGGTTCAGAAAATGCGGGAGATACAACGAAGAAAAAAAATTGGCCGAAAAAGTATCAATTGGCAAAATATAATTAGATGGATTGCTGACAATCGCCGTTTGATTCGTTGTTATTATTACTCTGCCGAATTTAATAAAGCTGAAAACGAAAAAACTTATCAGGAGCAACACGATTATCTCAAAGACTTAAAACTCTCTATTCCTTATTTTGAGATAAAACTAGGTCGTCTGGTGAGGGTTAATCAAGGTTGGGTACAGAAAGGGTTAGATGTAAAAATTGCTCTAGATATGTTTGCCAAAGCAGTGCTGGATCAATATGATGTTGCGGCACTGGTTTCAGGGGATTCAGATTTTATTGATGTGATCAAAGAGGTCAAAGAGCGTTACGGAAAACATGTTGAGCTTTATACGTTCGACCGCTCAATCCATGAGGATTTAAGGCTTACTCCCGATGAACATTTAATTATAGACAGGTCAGCTGCCCGCCGGGGGCGGTTTTTTACACAAAAGTAATTAATACTTTTTTTGAGGTAGAGAGGAAGGAGAATTTATGCGAAAACTAAAGATTTTATTAGTTGACGATGAAAAAGATTTTCGCAAGATAATGAAAGTAAGGATTTTATCCTGGGAGTTTGTAGAGCATGTCTTAACTGCTAAAAACGGCGAGAGAGGTATTGATGCTGTTAAAAAAGAAGAGCCAGATTTAATTATTTTAGATTATATGATGCCAGGGATAAATGGGGTAGAAACTTTAAAAAGAATAAGAAAATTTAATAAAGATATTCCGGTAGTCATGTTTACTGCTTATCCTAATAAAAAATCAATGGAAATTACTGAAAAGCTTAACATTACCGCTTTTGTTCCTAAGTGGAGTGAAGTAAACGATATTGAGAAAAGCCTTAAAACAGTCGTTGATTCAATTGCAAGGAGAGGTTAAATAATGACAAAAAGAAAAAAGGCAGCTAAGAAGATAGATAGAAAAAAGATTAATAAAAATCTATATAAAGTTGTTTTGTCTGAATTAAAATATAATCCCTTGCGCAGCATCAAAAATTGTTTTGCCCTTATGGCAATAATACCTTTTTTAACTTTAACTTATCTTTTACTTGGAAAAAATTTTCTTTATAAACTTTTTTTAGGTGATAACGGGATAATAATCGGGATAGCTATTTTTATTTCTATTTTGGGTTTTTTATTTGCTTATAAACTTACTGTTAATATCGTAGATAAGATGCTTTTTTATTTTGTTGAACGAAAAGTTGCCGATCAGGAGAAGTTAGAGATTATTTCTGGTTTTTCACATGATTTAAAAACACCTTTGGCTATTGTAAAAACTGGTCTGCAAAACATTAATGATGAAGTTGATGGGGTTTTGCCTAAAACATATAAACAGATTGCAAAAGTGTGTTTAAAAGGGGTAAATAAGGCGACTAATTTTATAAATCAGATATTGAAACTTGCTAAAATAAAAGTTACCGTTTCTAATGTTAACCGAGGTTTAGTTGATTTTGATAAAATAATAAAAAAAGAACTGTCAGAGATTATTGCTTTGGCAGACAAAAACAACCAAAAGGTAAATTGCAGGTTTTTATCGACTGATTCAAAGATTTGGGGGGATAAAGAAAAATTATCTAGAGCGGTAATGAATCTTTTATCGAATGCTGTTAAGTACGCTGATAATAAAGGTAGGATAGATATAGCACTTTCTTCTGACAATAATGCAATAAAACTTGCCGTGATAAATACCGGCCCTGGGATTCCTCAAGATAAGCTTGATAAGATATTCGTTAAGTATGAAAGGGTCAACGCGAAATCAAAAAAAGAAGGAACCGGAATTGGTCTTTCTTTAGTTAAAGATATTATTGAACTGCATAAAGGTCATATAACTGTAAAAAGCATTCCCAATAAAGAAACTGAATTTGAAGTAACTTTACCCCGCGATTTACGAACTAAGGCCCGATGTAATTAAGTTTAAAAAAATGGCTAAGAAAAAATATAAAAAACAGAAACGAAAATTAGTTAAGGGATCCAAAACAGAGGACTTAGTTAGGCTTTTTACTGAGTTGATGGATAATATCCCTGATGTAATCTATTTTAAAGATAAAAGTGGGAAGATCGTTTTGGTAAATAAGGCTTATGCGAGAGGATTAGGTATAACTCCGGATGAAGTCATTGGCAAAACTGATTTTGATATTTTTCCTAAAAGTAGAGCCCAGATGATGCAGAAAGATGATCTCTGGGTAATAAAAAATAAAAAACCAATTATTGATAAAGTTGAAAGAGCTACTCGGCCTGATGGCCAAGATAACTATAGCTCAACTACCAAAATTCCTCGTTTTGATAAAAAAGGATCAGTAATCGGTTTAATTGGAATAACTAGAGATATTACCCGGAGAAGAAGGCTTGAGCAATTAGAAGAAGATAAGCATCAGATGCAGCGAAAAATTAAATCGTTGAAGGAAATTAATAAGTTAAAGTCGGAGTTTATTTCTATTGTTTCCCATGAGCTTCGCACGCCTTTAGCTATTATTAATCAAGTAGTTATGGTCTTATTGGATGGATTAGTAGGAAAACTAAACAAAAAACAAAAAGATATTATCATCAAAGCAAAAAATAGCGTTAATCGGTTAAGCAATATGATAAATAAGTTGTTGGATGTTTCACGGATGCAAAGAGGAGTCCTAGAGCTTCATTATGGGTTGATAGATTTAAAAAATTTGCTTAAAGATTTGGGGGGTTCTTTTCAAGAATTTGCTAAGAAAAAAGGAATTATCATTAACTATGATTTTTGTTCAGAAGATATAAATTTATTTTGTGATCCAGAAAGGCTTTCACAAATTGTATCTAACTTAATTGATAATGCTATCAAGTTCTGCGAAGAAAAAAGTACAATAACTATTGAGTTGCGAAAGTTGGCAACAAAGGTCCGTATTGGTGTAATTGATCAAGGGATTGGGATAGATAAAACTAAAATAAATAAAATATTTGATAAGTTTAGTCAAGTTTCAGGTTTGGCTCGAAGCAACAAGGAAGGGGTGGGGTTAGGGCTTTCTTTAGTAAAGGACTTAGTTAAAAAACATAAAGGTGAAGTTTGGGTTGAGTCTAAGCTAGGTTCAGGGAGTAAATTTTATTTCACTCTTCCTTTAATTTATAAGTTTCAACTAACCAATAATAAAATAGTAGATATCATAAATAATGCTCTGGCTAAAGATTTATCTGTTTACTTGATTGAAGTTATAATTATAAAATCTAAAAAAGGGACATCTGGCAGATATACGGTGAAAAAAGATTTTTATAATAAAATTAAAGAGATAGTTCAAAAAGCTATAATAAACTATAAGGATAAAAATAAAATAGATATCTGCATTGTCGGTGATGACTACAAAAAAAGAACTATTAGCATAGCTTCAGTTGATAAAACTAATAAAAAATCTATAAAATTTTGCAATTTGTTAAGAGAAAAATTAAAAAAGGTATTAGCTAAAGAAGCAGCAAAGGACGTGTTTATTAATTTGGGAACTATGAGTTACCCTAAAGAAAGCAGGCAAGTAGTTCCTCGCCAGTTGGCATCTTCTTTTAGTATTCAGAAAATTTTTACAGGAAAGGAGATAAGGCGGTCAAAGCGTTTTCGCTATCAGGCGACTTTAAATTTTAATTTATCTGATAAAAAAAGAGGTGCTGCTGAGACTATTGATATCTCTAAGGGCGGTTTGTGTTTTAAAAATGGCAAAAAACTTAAAAAAGGAGATAAAATAGAGGTGGAGCTTATGGTTTTGAATAAAAAAGAAAGGTTGAACCTTGTGGGTCAAGTAGCTTGGGTTGCACGAGCTGAAGAAGACAGCAAGGGTTTTGCAAGATATTATAAGATAGGAATTGAGTTTTCTAAACTTAATCAGAAGGAAAGAAAAATTATTACCCAAGCAATTGAAGATATAGCAAAATAAAAAATAGATATTTGAATCTTTTTTGATCTTATAGTATGATAACATATATTGATTCGATAAAACGATTAAAGTTGAAAGATAAAAATGATTAGAAAAGATAAATTATTAGTTAAATTAGATAAACTACAAGAGCTAGAAGGTAGGTTGATTCCTTTGTTGGATAAGCATCTTTCGGCTTCTCTAGACTTTAGTCAGTTGCCAAAAGAGGAAAGGGATAAGACCATGGAATTTTTAAAAAGTAGGGTAAATATACAGAAAAAACACACTGAATCGATTAAAAGTATCAAAGAAGAATTAACCGAATCCGAAAAAAATGTTTACTAAAGAAGATTACTTAACTTATTTTGATCAATTAGCAGATATTTATAAAGATTCTATTAATCTCTACACTGATTTGCTAAATGGTTTACAAGATAAAGCAATCCGAAATAAGTTACTAGCAGTTGCTTCAGAAAATATGGAAGCTTTTCGTTTTATAAAAGAAGAAAAGACAAAATTTAATAAATAAAAGGAGAAGTTATGCCTGCCAACAAAAAAATACTTATTGCTGATGATGAACCAGATTTTGTGGAACTTATATCCATGCGTCTTGAAGTTAACGGCTATGATGTGGTTTCGGCTAAAGATGGCCAAGAGGCAATTGATAAAACTAAAAGTGAAAAGCCGGATTTATTGATTTTAGACTTAATGATGCCCAAAGTTGATGGGTTTGAGGTTTGCCGGATGCTAAAGTTTGACGATAATTTTAAGGATTTGCCGATAATAGTACTTTCTGCTCTTGATCAGCAACAAGATCGGGAAAAGGCCGTTGAGGCTGGAGCCGATGAATACTTTATCAAACCTTTTGATTTAAGCTTACTTTTAACTAAGATTCAAGAACTTACTGGATAAAAAAAGCTTGCATTATTTATTTTATTTATTAAAATAAGTACTTCATTGCTTGCCTTCCTGTTTTTTGTTTGGATAATAAATAATAATTTGTAAAAGTGAGGAAGATAAAATGGCACGAAGAATCAGTTTAGAAAAAGTACGTAATATTGGAATTATGGCTCATATTGATGCCGGTAAGACAACACTTACCGAACGCATTCTTTTTTATACCGGGCGGTCGCATAAAATGGGGGAAGTCCATGATGGAGCTGCGGTAATGGATTGGATGAAACAAGAGCAAGAAAGAGGTATAACCATAACTTCAGCGGCAACTACTTGTAGTTGGTTGGATCACAGAATAAATATAATCGATACTCCTGGCCACGTTGATTTTACTGTTGAAGTTGAACGTTCTTTGCGAGTTTTAGATGGATCAATTGCTGTATTTTGTGCTGTAGGTGGGGTGGAACCTCAGGCAGAAAAGGTATGGCATCAATCTGATAAATATGAAGTGCCAAAAATCGCTTTTGTAAATAAGATGGATAGGGCTGGAGCAAACTTTTTTGAAGTAGTCAAAGACATTGAAGAAGAGCTGGGGGCAAATGTTATCCCTTTACAAGTTCCTATTGGGGCTGAAGATAATTTTAGAGGAATAATCGATCTAATGGATATGAAAGCTTATATCTACGACGATGAGTCTTTAGGTAAAAACTTTCACATTGAAGATATACCCACAGACTATCAAGATAAAGCTAAAGAGCATCATCATATAATGGTTGAAAAAGCTGTTGAACTAGATGATTCTTTAATGGAGAAGTATCTTGAGTCCGAAGATTCTATTTCAAAAGAGGAGCTGGTTAAAGCTATAAGAAGAGGCGTTATAGCCAATAAAATTGTTCCGGCAATGTGTGGTTCTGCCTTTAAGAATAAAGGGGTCCAGCGCCTTCTTGATGCGATAACTCTTTATCTTCCTTCTCCTCTGAATTTACCACCAGCTGAAGGAACAGATCCAAACGATCCTGAGAAAATAATTAAAAGAGAGCCTAAAGATGATGCACCTTTTTCAGCTTTGGCGTTTAAAGTACAAGCTGATCCTCATATGGGAAAACTGATTTATTTTAGAGCTTACTCAGGCAAACTTGAGGCAGGCTCATATATTCAAAATGTAACCAAAGGAAAAAAAGAAAGAGTAGGGAGAATCTTACAGATGCATGCAAATCAACGTGAAAGCCGCCCGGATATATATGCTGGTGATATTGCTGCAGCAGTAGGGCTTGATAATACTACAACAGGAGATACTTTAACTTCAGTTGAAGATCAAGTGTTGCTTGAGGCTATGGAGTTTCCCGCACCGGTTATGGCAATAAGTATTAAGCCAGAAAGTAATGCCGATCAAGATAAAATCTCAAAAGGCTTAAGCCGTTTAGCTGAAGAGGATCCCACTTTTACAGTTAAGACCGATAAAGAAACTGATGAAACTATTATATCAGGAATGGGGGAGCTACACCTTGATGTTATTGTTGACCGCCTTAAGCGTGAGTTTGGTGTTTCAGCAAAAGTTGGAGCTCCTAAAGTTGCTTATCGGGAAACTATTTTAGGGACTACAAAAGAAGACTATAAGTATGCAAAACAAACTGGTGGCCGCGGCCAATACGGCCATGTTGTCTTAGAGCTATCACCATCTAAGTCTTCGGAAGGTTTTGATTTTATCAATAGCATTAAAGGAGGGGCAATACCTCGTGAATATATTCCGGCTGTGGAAAAAGGGGTAATCGAGGTAATGAAAAAAGGTATTTATGCAGGGTTTCCGGTAGTTGATGTGAAGGTAAACTTAGTAGATGGTTCTTATCATGATGTGGATTCATCAGAATTTGCTTTTAAAATGACCGGAGGCGAGTGTTTTAAGAAAGCTTTTAATAAGTGTGAGCCAGTTTTATTAGAGCCTTCTATGTCAATTGAGATTACAACTCCGGAAGATTATGTGGGCGGAGTTGTGGGCGATATCTGTTCGCGTCGCGGTAAAGTTATAAATATAGATTCAAAAGGTAAACAACAACTAATTTCAGCAGAAGCCCCTTTAGCTGAAATGTTTGGCTATGCTAGTACTTTACGTTCTTTAAGTAGTGGGCGAGCAAATTATTCAATGCATTTTGAAAAATACGTACAAGTTCCTTATCAGATAGCAGAAAACATTATCGAAGAAAAGCAAAAAGAAAAGGAAGCAAAAAAATAATCAATAAATTTTTAATTGCGCTGATTGATTTAACCTCTAAGCAGGAATCTAACTTCTTGCGCCGTAAAAACTTACCTACTAATTATTTTCTTCTTTTTGTAATTTTTTATTTTTTAAACTAAGATATTTGTTATAATAGTTCTAAACTCAAATGTTTTAGTTTATATAATGAAGAAAATAATCAATCTTGTCTTTAGTTTAATTGTAGTTGCCGGATTAACTTCATTTCTATACCATTACACCCAGCAAGCAGAAATAAATTATTATCAGGGGCACCGCTTATTTTTAAATGGTAACTATAGCAAAGCCATTCCTTACTACAAAAACTCTCTTAAAGCTGACCACAGACAATTTAAGGCAAAAAAAGAGTTAGCTTATTCTTATTTTTGGACTGATAATCCAAAAAAATCTATACCCCTTTTTGAAGATATTTCTAAAAAAAATCCAAAGAATCAAGAATTAAAACTATATCTGGCTAAGGCCTATTCTCGAACTGGTAGCCGTAACAAGGCGCTATCGATTATGGGTAAGATTGAGACTAAGGACAAACAACTAGATATAAAAATGACCTTAGCAGAAATTTATATCTGGAACAATCAGTTAACTAAAGCCAGAGAGTTGCTTAGAGAAGTTCTAGCTCAGAATCCTAGTAATAATAAGGCAAAGTTTCTTTTAGCTAAAACTTTTTATTATGATCAAAAAAGTAAAAAAGCTTCAAAAATCTTAGAAAATTTACTAGAGGAAGGAAAAGAACTGCCTGAGAATGTTAAAGAAAAAGAAGTAAGAGGGCTTTTAGCTCAAACTTATATATCAAGCAATCAGAGTCAAAGGGCGGTTGAGCTTTATCAGCAGTTGGTTGATCAGAATCCTAACGATATAGATTTAAAAATGAAATTAGCTGAACTCTTAAGCTGGACTAAAGAACTAGAAAGATCAGAAGATTTGTATCGAAAAATAATTAAAAAATCCTCCCGGAAAAGAGAAGCCTATCTAGGCCTAGCTAAGGTATTAATTGGGCAAAACCGGTATAAAGAAGCTATCAGTATAATTGATAAGATCGGAAAAATAAAAGGAACTAAAAATGCAAAGCTGATGTATGGAAAAGCATTGTTATATTCAGGAAAACCAAAATTAGCGCGGGATATTTTTGCTAAACTATTAAAAGATTATCCTCAGGATTTAGAAACTAAAGAATTATTGGCAGATGCTTACGCCTATAGTAAAAAATATAAAAAAGCGATTTTATTATATCGGAAAATTCTAGTTAAAACAGATCGTCGCAAAACAAAAAAAGGTTTGGCAGCAGTTTTAAGTTGGAATCAGCAATACCAAAAATCAATTAAATTATACGATCAATTACTTGCCGAGGAGTACGATCCAGAGGTTAAACGGCAAAAAGCTCGCGTATTAGGCTGGAGCAAGAACTACCAGAAAGCTTTAGCTGAATATAAGGATTTACTGGATAAGGAAAAAAGTTCAGCGATTAGGCTGGAGATGGAGGCAAAACAAGCTTATTGGCAGGGAGAAGTTAAGAGTGCAATCAACAATTACCAAAAGCTCTTGATTGCAGAGCCAGATAACGTTGAAGCTGCCTTTGATCTCAGCCAGCTTTACTCTTATCAGGATATGTGGGAGGAGGCGATCAACCAATATGAAAATATCTTAAAAGTACAACCACTGCATTCCAGAGCCAGAGAAGGCTTAGAAAAAGCAAAAATTTTTTATAAAAAAGTTAAAACCAGGCTAGATTATCTATTTTTTGAAGCTGATTCTCCCGACAGAACTACAGACATTAAAAAACACCAAGTTTTAAAATCAGCATCTTTTTTTATTGCTAAAAATAAAAAAATAAAGATTTCTTCTGACTTTGCCCAGAGAAGTTTTTCTGATTTTTCTTCGATTTCAGAAAGTAAGACCCAGCTCGAAATTAGCTACCAAAATAATCCCGATTGGAATTTAAGCGCTTATTACGGTTTAGTTAATTACTACAAGCACCTCGATGAGTTATTCCATCTATTTGGAGCATCTTTTTACCATCGTTTTTTTGATCGGGGGATGTTTAACTTTAATTACCAACGCCAAAGGCTGACCGACAACAGCCAGTTGATTAGAGATTACGCTTACCGGCATAGTTTTGAAAATAAAATTGATTTTGATTTAACGTCGAAACTTAAAATGGGCCTTGACTGTAGATTAGCCTATTATTTTGATGCAAATTTTTTAGTTGAACCAGGAATTGATTTTACCTATTATTTTTCTAAAGAGCCCAGGCAATTTTATCTTACCTATAGGTACTTTTTTAAAGAATTTAGAAAAGAAAGTTCTGATTATTGGACACCGCGGGGGTTTTCTACCAATAAATTAACTTTAGCTTGGCGTCATTACCTAAATTCAGACCAATTATTTTTTGGGGCAGATCAGCTTTATTATCAGCTAAAGTATGAAGTTTCCTTAGATTCAACAGACATTTTAATTCATAAATTTATTGGCCAATTTAACTGGGATATTAATAAGAGTCTGAATATCCACTTTGGTGGTTCTTTTGCCGATACAACTTCCAATGTTTATCAGGAAAAAAGAATTACGGCGGGGTTAAGCTATTATTTTTAAATTTAAATTATAATGAATAAGAAAAAATTAATTGATTCTTTGATTTTATTTACTTTGGTTGCAGTGATGGTCTATGTTGTAACCAGGGCGGTTTTAGTTGGTTATGCTGATTATACTGGCTGGGATCGTTTTAGTGCTATCGGTTTGTTGCTGGCAGAGTTGTTTGTAGTTTTTCATGGCGTAGGTTATACCTTAAACATCTATCGGGCTTATAGGTATAGTGGTGGAAAAGAAAAGATGCAAGAGGTAGCAAATAAACCTTTGCCAGAGGAACCATCGGTTGCGATATTTGTTGCTGCGCGCCATGAACCAAAAGAAGTTTTAGAGGAAACTTTTATTAGCATCAAAAACTTAAAATATAAAAATAAGAGTATTTATTTCCTTGATGATAGCTCTAAAAGCACTTATAAAAAAGAAGCAGATCAATTAGCAAAAGATCTAGATTTAAAGATTTTTCGACGCAAGGATCGCCACGGAGCAAAGGCAGGAATCATTAATGATTGTCTAAAGACAATTAATTCTAAGTATTTAGTTGTTTTTGATGCAGATCAGAATCCGCTACCTGAGTTTTTAAATCGTGTGGTGGCGTTGATGGAGTCGGACCAAAGACTTGCTTTTGTCCAAACCCCTCAATTTTATAGTAATGTGGAAGGTTCACAAATTGCCAAAGCGGCGGCTTTTCAGCAAGCGGTATTTTATGAATATATCTGTGAAGGAAAAAGTAGCCAGGATGCGATGTTTTGTTGCGGAACAAATATTATTTTTCGCAAAAAAGCCTTAGATCAAGTAGGTGGCCTAGATGAAAGTACAGTTACCGAAGATTTTGCCACTTCTTTTAAATTTCACCAAAAAGGCTGGAACTCTTTATATTACAATCATGTCTATGCTTTTGGGATGGGGCCGGAAGATTTAGTCGGTTATTTTAAGCAGCAATACCGTTGGGCCAACGGCACGATCACTGTTTTTAAGAAAGTGTTAAAGAATTTAATATTGCACCCATTTTCTTTAAAAATTAAACAATGGGTAGAGTATTTACTTTCCAGCAGTTACTATCTAGTTGGTTTTGCCTTATTTGGCTTGATGCTTTTTCCGATCTTTTATCTTTTATTTGACATCCCTTCTTTCTTTGCTAAGCCACAAGTTTATTTTTTAGTTTTTTTACCTTATATAACTCTTTCTTTAAGTATATTTTATTTCGTGTTAAAAGAAAGGAACTATACTGCCGGAGATCTTTTTAAAGGCCAGCTGGCCGGGTTTATAAGCTTTCCGATCTATTTGCAAGCCGCTGTTTCTTCCTTTTTTGGCAGAAAGGCTACTTTCGGGATAACCTCAAAAGCAAAGGGGAAGTTTGTATCTTATTTTAGATTGTGGCCGCAAATTGTACTTTTATTCCTAAATTATATTGCGATTGTCTGGGGAATGAATCGATTCATCTATCAACGTGATCCGGCGGTAGTAATTAATGTTTTTTGGGCCTTTTATCATTTTTTGCTGTTAGCTTCTATTTTTTATTTTAACGAAAGGATTATTCCTAAGGCTTTTTTAAAAAAAATTGCGAAAGAGAGAATAGTTGACTATCAAGTTCTCGAGAGAAATCGCCCCAAACCTGAATTAAACTCTAGGAATTGGCCGGTTTGTTTTGCGACCAAGTTGCCGGATCGATTAAAAGAGGGAACACTGTTGATGGCAAAAGTAAAAAGCAGAGGAGGAAAGCAGCTAATCTTTGACGCAGAAGTTACCTGGGCGAGTCCCAGAAAGCGGTTTGGCGGTTATGCTACTGGCTTTGGAGTTGCCAAGGCTTCACCGGAAATTATTACCCAATTAAGGAAATTAGTAAAAAAATGATTAAAAAAATTAAATTAATAGTGATTATTTTTATTATTATTTTGTTTTCTTTTTTTTATTTTGCATACATAAAGCAAATCGGTAAAAACGATTATTGTTTAACGGGTGCTTTTTTGGCGGACCGGCCAACTAGAAAAGAGATAAAAGAATTTCAAAACAACTATGGTAAAAAGCCATATTTGGTGATGGTTTTTATTGATTGGGAAAACTTTATTGAAAGAAGTGTCTATCAAGATATTTTTGCTGCCGGTTCAGTTCCTTTTGTTACCTGGGAGCCTTGGCAGGCCGAAACTAAAGAAGGAATTGATTTTGACCAAATCTTAAGCGGAGAGTATGATCAGTATATAACTAATTTTATAGAGAGGATCACTAAATTTAAAAAGCCAGTTTTTTTACGCTTTGCTCATGAAGCTAATGGCAACTGGTATCCTTGGGCCGGGAAAAAAGTGGGAGCTGCGAAGTTAATCGCTGTGCAAAGATATCTCAAGGATTTGGCAGAGAGGCAAGGCCCCAATCAGATCAAGTGGGTGTTTTCGGTTAATTGGCAAGATATACCGGCAGATAAAGATAATTTTTTTATGAACTACTATCCGGGCAAAGACTACGTTGATTATTTTGGCATTGATGGTTATAATTGGGGTGATACGCAAGAATGGAGTCATTGGATGGAATTTGCAGAGATTTTTAAAGATCCCTATCAGATTATAACCTCAGAGACAAATAAACCGGTTATAATTTCTGAATTTGGCTCGGCTCAATCCGGTGGAGATAAAGCTGAATGGATAAAAAATACTTTTAAAACTATAAAGAAAATGAAAAGAGTTAAAGGTTTTGTTTTGTTTAATCTGGATAAGGAAGCAGCTTGGCGGTTTCGGCCCCAAAGTGCAGCTGGTAAGCAACTCAAAAAAGGATTAAACAACTCATATTTTAAGGAGAGCCTGAAAGGTGAATAAAAAAGAAATTATCAAGCATCTTAAAGAAGCCTTAATTGCAGAAGAAAAATCAATTCCAATTTATACTAAGCATCTTGATTCAGCTGTTTTTTGGACTGGGCTAGGAAAAGAAAAAGCTGAGGAAATTAGAGAGATTCTTTCCGAATTAGCGCGAGGTTCAATGATCCATAAACAAATTATTGAAAATTTGATCAAAAAACTAGAAGGGGAAACTTAATGCTATCCAAAGAAGACTACCAAGAACATCTTAATCAGATGCTGGAGTTAGAAGAAAACATGGAAAAAATGTATGAAAATCTAGCCAAGAGGGTTGAAGATAAAGAAATAAAAAATATTTTTAGAAAAATTAGAGATGATGAACAAAAACATGCCGCTTTGGTGCGAAAAATGAAAAAAATGATTACCGAAGAAAGCAATTAAAACTGGTGCAGTAAAATGAGATATAGATTAAGCATTAAAATTTTATTTTGGTTTTCCTTGTTTATTATAGCAATTGTCGTAGTAAATTTGGCTTCTATTTATCAACTGCAGCGAATGGAAAAGCCCCTAAAAGAAGAGCTAACCCAAGATATCCAAAACATCAAAGAAAACGAAATATTAGATCATCTAGCTGAATTGATAAGATACTACGATGAAGTTTTAACTCAATCGGTGCGAAATTATGCTTTTACCGGTAACTTAGAGTGGAAGAAGCGCTATCAAAATATTGAACCAAAATTAGATCAGGCGATCAAAGAAGCAATATCTCGTGGAAACAGACAGGATAAAAAATTTTTTAAAACAGTTGATCAAGCCAATGAAATTTTGGTCAACCTTGAACATCAAGCTCTAGACTTAGTTGACCAAGGTAATCAAGATCAGGCGATTGCGATTTTAGAAAGTAAAAAATATAGAGCCAATAAAAATCAATACTATTCTGGCTTTAGTAGCTACTTACAACGGAGAATGTCTGAGCACGAAAAAGCGATAACTTTCTCCAGCAAAGATTTAGAAGAAACAATAAGTATATTAAATGAAATTACAAAACAAAATTATTATTTTTTTATCGCTTCCTTAGCTTTTATCTTGTTGGTCTCATTCTTGTTTGGCTTATTTTTACGTTTTAATGTTTCTCAGCCGTTAACTCGATTGGTAAAATTAATCAAAGCTTCCGGTAAAAAGGGAGGAAGGAAAGATCTCGTTAACAATAATTTTGGCTTGATGAAACGAAAAGATGAGATTGGAGAGTTGGCAACAACTTACAACCAAATCTGGCAAGATCTAGAAGAAACTACAGTTTCTCGCGAAAAACTAGTAAAAGAAGTTGAGCTGCATAAGGAATCAAAACAAAAGATTAGCCGCCTAAATATGATCTTACGGTCAATCTCAGAAATAAACCAAATGCTAATTAATGTTGATAACCGAAAAAGTTTAATTGAAAAAACCTGTCGAGAGCTGATTAATATTAGGGGTTATAAAAGTGCCTGGATTGTTCTATTTGATCCTCAAGGTGATTTTTTAGATGCTGCATCTTTCGGGCTAGGCGATAAATTTAATTTATTTAAAAATGATATTAAAGTAGGAAGCATCCCCCGCTGTTTAAGTAAAATATGCAAGGAAAAGAAGCTATTTCAAGTTGATGAGCCGCATCAAATGTGCAAAGATTGCTCCTTATATAAATACCACCAAGGAGTTAAAACTATTGTTACTTGCCTGCAGCTAGAGGGGGTTGTATATGGGGCCTTAACGGTAGCTATTCCTGAGAGTATTGAAATTGATCAGCAAGAGTTATCTTTGCTTAAGGAAATTAGCGGAGATATTTCTTTGGGGCTGCATCACTTAGAAGTTGAAAAAAAACGTCGGTTAACTGAAAATAAGTTAAAAGAAAGAGTAAAAGAATTTGGTTGTTTGTCAAATTTGGCAAAAATTGTCGAGGAGCCCGGTATTAGCTTAGAAGGAATATTAGCTAAAACAGTGGAGATAATACCTTTTGCCTTGCAATATCCCAGTAGTGCTTCGGCTCGATTAAGGTATGCAGAAAATGAGTATAATACTAAGGGTTTTAAGGAAACCAATTGTAAATTAAAAGAGGATATTTATGTTGATTTAAAAAAGGTTGGTTTTATCGAAGCTTGTTATTCTTTAAGTATACAGGATGAAAAAGGGGAGTGTCCTTTTTTAGAAGAAGAAAATACTTTATTTAGATTGATAGCGGAACGGCTAGGCAGAATTATCGAACGAAAAAAAGCCGAAGAGTTTTTAGAAGAAGCTAAAAATAAATTCAGTAGTTTAGTGGACAATGTTCCCGGGGCTATCTATCGATGTGCCAATGATTCAAAATGGACTATGAATTATATTAGTGATGAAATTGAGAAAATATCTGGTTATCCGGCTAGTGATTTTATTAAAAATAAGGTAAGAACTTATGAAAGTATAATTTACAAAGAAGACAAGGATTTGGTCAATAAAAAGATTCAAGAAGCTATAGAAAAAGGAAAATCTTATAATATTGAATACAGAATAGTTAATAAAAATGATAAGGTTGTATGGGTGGGCGAGAAAGGGAAAGGTGTATTCAATAAAGAGGAAAAATTGATTTGGCTTGACGGTGTTATCTTTGATATTACTTTACAGAAGAAAGCAGAAGATAAATTAGAAAAAGCAATAAAAATGAAGTCAGATTTTTTATCCACAGTTTCTCATGAGTTGCGTACTCCACTGGCTGCAATCAAAGAAGGGATAAATATAGTTTATGACCAATCCGCCGGTAAAATTAACAAAGAGCAGAAAGAATTTTTGACGATATCAAAAAGAAATGTAGACCGCTTGGCTCGTTTGATCAACGATGTCTTAGATATCCAGAAATTAGAATCAGGCAAAGCGGAGTTTAATTTTAAAAAAGAGAATATCAATGACATAATTAAAGAAGTTTTTGAGACGATGCAGCCCCATGCAGCTAAAAAGCAATTACAGTTAAAATTAAATCTAGATAGTAATATTTCGAAGATAAAAGTTGATCGGGATAAGATCATTCAAGTTATCACCAATTTGATGAGTAATGCAATTAAATTTACTGAACAAGGGAAAGTAGTTATAAAAAGCTTGTTAGAGCAAAATGCGATAAAGGTTATAGTCTCTGACACAGGGCCGGGGATAAAAAAGGAAGATTTGTCAAAATTATTTAAGACATTTCAACAACTTCAAACTGGAAAAGGACGGAAAACCGGGGGGACTGGCCTAGGATTGGCAATCTGTAAGGATATAATCAACAAACACCGTGGGAAAATATGGGCAGAGTCAGAACTAGACAAAGGCTCAAAATTTATTTTTTTGCTGCCGATTAAGGAAAGGCGAGCTTAAAGATAGGGGTAAAGATGAGTAAAAAGATTTTAATTGTAGATGATGAGCCAGATATTTTAAAAATTGTAATTTTTCGGCTCAAGAATAAGGGCTATCAAACAATCAGTGCAACCAGTGGAGAAGAAGCGTTTCAGTTGTTAGGAGAGGATAAACCGGACCTTATCATTTTAGATTTACGAATGCCGGGTATCAATGGGGATGAGGTTTGCCGCAGGATTAAAGCAGACAATAATTTAAATAAGATACCGGTAATCTTGTTAACCGCATCTACCGGCCATGATATTGCAGGATTAGCAAAAGATATAGGAGCGGTTGATTTCATTCGAAAACCCTTTGATAGTCAACATTTTATCAATAAAATAGAGAATGTTCTCTAAAAAAATAGTATTATTTCTTTTAAGAAAGTTCTTTACAATTGTCTTAAAGAAGGTACAATTAAGTTAGTATTAAATTGATCATTGACACAGAGAGAGAAAAAGAGGATCGGAAAGCAAGGAGAAAGAAAGTATGGAAGAAAACAAGAAAATTTACGTTGGCAATCTGAACTATGACACTACAAAAGAAGATTTGCAGAAAGCAATTGAAGAAGCTGGTGCCACACCTACAGATGTAACCATTATTAGTGACAAATACACCGGCAGATCAAAGGGGTTCGGCTTTGCAGAGTTTGAGACAGAAGAAGATACTCAGAAAGTGATTGAAGCCTTAGAAGGAAAAGAATTAGCAGGAAGAAACTTAAAAGTAAACAAAGCTCGGCCAAGAAAACCAAGAAATGATAATTTTGGTTCTGGCCGTCGCTTCTAACAAGTAAACAAAAGAAAATAGATCCGATACTCTCGTAAGTGTTTCATAAGAGGCAGTAGATTGTTCTACTGCCTCTTTTTTTATATCTAGAACTAAAAAACAGTTGTTTTAAGCTTTTATATTGACTTGAGTTGCTATTTTTATTAGAATGTAGGTACAGAAGTTGATCCAGTTTTCTAAACTGGTATATATAAATAACCTAGTTAAAAGGAGGTGTCATATGGATTGGAAAGAGCTTGTTGCCGAACCTGGCAAAGAAATGCTGAGAAAGATTGGGGAGTATATTCCAGCTGTGTTGGGTGCTTTGGTTATTTTGATTCTTGGTTGGATTATTGCAAAGGTTATCCAAAAGCTTGCCCGTAAATTTCTGGATTTAGTTAGATTTGAAAAATTTGCTGAAAAAGCTGGGATATCAGAGGCATTATCTAAAGGAAATATTAAGAATAATGCTACTCAATTATTAAGTGCATTGGTATATTGGTTCATTATGATTTTAGTTTTGGTGATGGTAGTCAATGCTTTAGGTTTAACTGTGGCATCACAGTTGCTTGACGGGCTGCTTGGCTATATCCCTAATGTTATTGCAGCTGTTTTTGTGCTGGTTTTAGGTTTATTTTTAGCTAATTTGGTTTCAGGAATTGTGAGAACTGCTGCTAGTAACGCAAAACTACCTAAACCGGAAGTATTAGCTGGATTAAGCCAGTGGGCTATAGTAATTTTTGCCGTAACTGCATCCTTGCGCCAGTTGGGAATAGCGCCATTTTTAGTATCTACTACTTTTTATATTCTCTTTGGAGGGATTTGCTTGGCCTTGTCCTTAGCTTTTGGGCTAGGTGGAAAAGATGTGGCTGCAAAATTATTAGAAGATTTCCGGAGCAAATATATAAAGTAAGCAGTTGTTGAAAAAACAATAATCCTTCGTTTCCGAAAAAAGGAGGCGAAGGATTTTTAAATTTAAGAATAAATTAGATGGTTTTATGGTAAAATATTTACAAAATAAAAACTATTATGAAAAGGCCAGATATAGAATATCCTTGTGATTGGGGCTATAAGATTATCGGAGAAGACCAAGAGCTGCTTAAAGATACTGCTGCCAAGATAATAAATGATAGAGACTATACTATTAGTGTCTCTGGCAAAAGCAGAACCGGAAAGTATACCTCTTTAGATATAAAAACTAGAGTTTTAGATCAATCTGACCGGAATAAAATATTTTCTGATTTTAGCAATCATCCGAGTGTAAAAAAGGTATTATAAAATGTTAACTAAAGAGGCTCTTAATTTTTTAAAAGGGAAAAGTTTTATTAACGTAGCGACCTGTGGAGAAGGCTTGCGTCCTAATGTTGCCCCAAAGTTTTTATTAAAAATTGAAAATAATTATATATATTTGATTGATTATGTAAGAAATACTACTTTAAAGAATATAGAGATAAATTCTAAAGTATCAATTTCTTCAATTAATTTGGATACATTAAAAGGGTATCAAGTTAATGGTTTGGCTGAAATAATAAAAAAAGAGAGGAAAAGTATCTATAAGGCTTTGTTAGAAGAATATGAGCAAAAACAAATAGATCTATCCACCAGACGTCTTATTGAAGCTTTGCATGATCAGAAAAAATCAAGTAACTATGAAGCAGAATTTCCTAAACGGGTGGCGATCATAAAAATCAAGGTTACCGAAGCTGTGGGGATAAGTTTGCAAGGGAATCTAGAGCGAGAAAATTTTTAAAAAAAGGGTTACGATGAAAGAAAAAATAGCTGTTGTTGGTGCTGGAGTTGGGGGGTTGGCGACTGCAGCAAGGCTTAGTTACCTCGGTTATGAGGTAGAAGTCTATGAAAAACTTTCTGAGTGTGGGGGAAGGGCTCATCTAATTGAAGATAGAGGGTTTAAGTTTGATACAGGGCCTTCTTTTGTGCTGATGCCAGATTTTTTTAAAGAAGTTTTTGATTTTTGTAAAAAGGATATATCTGATTATCTTAATCTCGTTACCCTAGATACTAATTATAAAATATTTTACCCAACTGGAAAAACTTTAACTATTTACCAAGATAAAGCTAAAACGGAAGCAGAGCTAGAAAAAATAGAACCAGGTGCGAGTTTTGGCTATAATCAGTTCCTTCAAGATACAAGAAAAATTTATCAAGCTGTTAAACCTTTACTTTATCATTGCTTCTCTAAGGCTGACCTGTTTAAACCTTCTACTTGGGCTCTTATCAAAAAGTTAGATATCGGTAAAACTTATTGGCAACTTGCTAATAAATATTTTAAGAGTCCGGAGCTTTGTTATGCTTTTACCTTTGAAGCTATGTTTATTGGAGTCTCTCCTTTTTCTACACCATCTTTTTATAGTGTTATCACTTATTCGGATCATGTAGAAAAAATACGTCACCCGATTGGAGGAATGTATCAAATACCTCTAGCTTTAGAAAAAATGGCTAAGGAGTTTGGAGCAAAGTTCCATTACAATTTCAAAGTAGATGAAATAAAAAAAGAAAATAGATTTTTGATTATGTCTGGAGAAAAAAAAGAGGCAGCAGACAAAGTTGTGGTTAACACAGATTGGTCATATACTCAGCAAAATATTTTAAAAAGGAAAATACCCAAGTTGAAATACTCGTGTTCAGTTTATCTGATTTATCTTGGTCTTACTAAAAAGGTAGAAGCGCTAGAACACCATAATTTATTTTTTGCAAAAGACTTACCTAAAAATCTTGCTGATATTTTTACCAACTCGAATATACCCGAGGACCCTTCATTTTATATCCATGTACCAACTCGTACTGATTCAAGCCTGGCCCCGGAAGCAAAAGATATTGCTTATATTTTGGTGCCCGTACCAAATTTAGAAAAAAAGTATTGTTTTAAAGATCATGAACAAAAGGTTAGAGATATAATATTTAATATTGTAAAAGATAAACTAGGCATAGATCTTAGAGATTTAATTGAAATAGAGCATCGTTTTTATCCAGATGATTTTATCGAAAAATATAATATTTTAAATGCAGCTACTTTTGGCCTTTCGCATAATTTTCTTCAAAGCGCATTTTTTAGGCCCACTAATTTTGACTCAAAATATAAGGGACTTTATCATGTGGGGGCAAGTACTCAACCAGGCGGAGGGCTTCCTACTGTTTTAGCTAGCTCTAAGATTGTAACTGATTTGATAGCTTCTGGCCGGCCTTAACCAATATTTTTAATTTTTTTAACAACAGATTTTATGATATTTTCTGGAGTGGAGGCTCCTGCTGTTATCCCCACTGACTTTATATTTTTAAACCAATGTGGGCTAATTTTTTTCTCATTTTCTATCCAATAAGTCTTGGGGTTTATTTTCCTAGATATCTGATAAAGTCGTTTAGTGTTAGCGCTTGCTTTTGAGCCAATGATTAAGACCAATTCATTCTGATAAGACATTGTTTTTATCTCATTTTGTTTTTGACGAGTTGGTTTACAGATTGTATCTATAAATTTTAAATGAGGGATATATTTTTTTATTTTGTAAACAATATTTTTTACTTCATCGATATTTTGAGTTGATTGACTAATCACAACAGCTTTTTTTAAACCTTTTAGCATTTTTTTTTCTATCTTAACTTTTGGGTTAAATACTAGCGGTTCTTTATCTAGTTGTCCCACTATACCCTGTACTTCGTCGTGTTTTTTATCTCCAATGATAATTATTTTATAACCTTTGTTTTGGTATTGTTTAGCAATTTGATGGATTTCTTTTACCATCGGGCAAGTTGCATCAATAATCTTATAGCCGAGTTTTTTCGCCTTTCTATAAGTTGATTTTGGTGCTCCATGGGCCCGGATCAGGAGGGTTTTATCTTTTCCGTTAGTTAACTTATTGATTTTTTTAATCCCCATTTTTTTGATTTGCTTGACAACTTCTTCGTTGTGGACTATATCGCCAAGCATATCAATTTTGGCACAATTTTTTACAGCTTCATCAGCAATGATTAAAGCTTGTTTTACCCCCAAACAAAAACCCGCGGATTTTGCAATGTTTATTTTCATAAGTATTTAAAATTAAGTACAGTCGATAAACTAATTAATATTTTATCTGAAATAGTAGTATAGGCTCGTTTTTTAAAAATATTATATTGATTTTGTTCAATTTTATCAAGTATAGCTGCATAAATATTTTTCATAAGATATATTGTTAATCGGCAACGGCATCCAGTTATAAACTTTATTCCTTTTTCTGATTCTTGGTAAAGCTTCCGGGCTTTGTTTATTTGAAATTTCATAAAATTGACAAAATTGTCATCTACTATTTCTTTCTTCAAGTTGTTTTGGCTGATATTAAATTTTTTGAGGTCGTCTTTTGGCAAATAGATCCGGCCTCGCTTAAAGTCTTCTTTTATATCCCGTAAGATATTTGTTAGTTGCATAGCGACTCCAAGGTCTATCGCATATTTTTTAGCGCTCTTGTTTTTAAAGCCAAAGATATAGAGCATAATTAATCCTACAACTCCAGCTACTCTGTAACAATATTTGTAAAGTTGATCATAGTTTGTGTAGGTATTTTTTTCTAAATCCATCTGCATGCCTTCGTTTAGATGGTCAAAATATTCTTTTGGTATATTATAGGAGTTGATAGTTTTTCTAAATGCAGAAAGTAAACTTGAGTTTGGTGGTTGAGATAAATAGGCAGCATCAATATTATTTTTTATTTGCTCTAATTTTTTTCGATTTCCTAGGCTGTTATCTACGCTATCGTCGCTAATTCTACAAATGGCATAGATAGCATAAGCGCTTTTTTTCTTTTGAAAGTTAAGTAGAATAGAGGCGAAGTAGAAGGATTTTGCATTTTTTTTAGTTATTTTCTTTGCTAATTTAAATCCTTGGTCAATCTTTGTATTTTTTTTTAACATGTCTTTATTTTAAGATTAAGGGCAATATATGCAAGTAAAATAACTATCGTCTTAATCAGCAGAGAAAGGTTGATTTTGTTATTAATTGGTTTAAAATATTTGTATGTCTGAATATGCATTAATCCTGTTTTTTTCTTTAGTTTTGCCCCTTTTTTTGAGTTTTTATCGGCCGCTTAAATTTTACCAAAAGATTAAGCCACTTTTTCTCTCGATATTTTTTATTCTGATTATCTTTGGCGGTTGGGATATCTGGGCGACTTATCGGGGCCATTGGTATTTTAACTCTCAATATATTTGGAGCCCAAAAATATTTAATTTACCTTTAGAAGAAGTTCTTTTTTTTATAGTTGTACCATTTTGTTCTATCTTTAGCTGGGAAGTAATTTTATTTTTTAAAAGAAAATTAAGATGAAAGAATATACATTAATTAGCTTGGGTTCGATAGTTATCACTTTTTTATTAGAAAAACTGCTAAAAACTGGTTTATTTAAAAAAATTGAATATTATATTTATTTAATTTTTATTATGGCTGCTGAGTTAATAGTTAATGGGTTGATTACCTCAAAAGGAATTGTAAAATATAATTCTGATTTTTATCTTGGTATCAAAGTTGGTAGTATTCCTGTGGAAGATTTTTTCTTTGGGTTTAGCATGGTGACAACCACGATAATGTTTTGGGAATTTTTTAAAAGGCGCCTTAAGCAGGAGAGAAGCTATGAATAGGATTAGCCAAGTATTTTTGTTTGTTTTTATCGGCATAGTTACCTTTAATTTATGTTTTGGCCTAAATTGGATAAATTTACATAACCAAGCCGATAAAATAAATTTAGAGCAAGCAAAGGAGGAGGTTTTAGCAAGTTCTGATTCTATACCAGAACTATATACTTTAGCTTTGGCCTATCTCAATCAATATGAAGCAAAAAAGGCAAAAAAAAGTTTTGAAAAAATTCTTAATTTAGATTCATCTAATCTGATGGCAAAGTGGGGTCAAATTGAATCTTTACGACGTTTGCATCAGTGCAGTAGTTGCATAAAAGAGCTAGAAAATATTATTAAAAAAAAGCCAAGTTTTGCTCCTGCCTATATTACCCTTGCTTATCTCTACTATACAAATATGGATTTTGAAACAACTTCAAGGCTTTGCTATAAGGTAATAAAGATGGGTAAAGATAAGGTAGACACATCTAACTATTTAAGAGCCTTAGGCCTTTTTGCTGGAGCAAAAGGGATGATTGCTCATTACGGAGGGCCTTTATCTAAAGTTATTAATGGCCGTTCTGTAATGCCTTATTTACAAAAAGCAAAAAAAATGGATCCAGATTCACCGATTGTTTATTTTGGTTTAGGTAGTTATTATATGCTTATTCCTCCTATCTTTGGGAGAAACTTGGAAAAGTCCCAATATTACCTCCAGAAAGCAATTGATTCTGACCCAAAGTTTGCTGATATTTATGTAAGGCTGGCTCAAGTTTATCGCGCTCAAGGCAATATGGATAAGTATGATCAATATCTAAATAAAGCTTTAGATATAGATCCAAAAAATGAACTTGCCTTAGATATAAAAACACGAAAATGTGATTTTATTTGTATTGATTAGAAAGTTATTCTTGAGTCAGTAGGGGCAGAAAATAATTGTTTAATGCTTTCTTGTAAGATTTTTTCATTGCTAGTTGATCAAGTATTTTTTGGCTTTTTTTGATCAAGTTTTGAATGTCTTTTTTAGCCAAGTTAAGGGAGTTTGACTGAAGGATAAGTTTTTGGATTAAGGCGAGATCCTTTTTGTTAATTTGTTCTTTTAAGAGTAAATCTTTAATTTTAACCTGTTGTTTTTTCCGGCTTTTATTGTAAGCATAAAATATAAGTAAGGTCTTTTTTGCTTCTTGCAGATCAGAGGTTTGCGATTTTCCTGTTTTTTTCTCATCGCCAAAAATTCCCAAAATATCATCTTTTATTTGAAAAGCTCTTCCTAAACATTTTCCGTAAGCATTTATCTTATCTATTTCTTTTTTATTGACTCCTGCTAAAATTGCTCCGGTTGAAAGAGGACAGGAAAAAGTATAGAAAGCTGTTTTGTAGTCATATATTTTATAGATATCAGATTTTTTCAGTTTATTTAGGGGCTTAATCCCATTGATCAGTTCAATGAATTCACCGGATCCAGTAAATATGGCTGCTTTAACAAAGTTACGCAAAGCTTTTTCTTTTCGTCCAAAATTTTCTTTAATTGACAAGAAAGCATTGATTGCCAGCGCATAAACAATATCTCCAACTACAATTCCCAGATCATTACCGTTAAATTTTGCTTTTTTGTTTTTAGCTAAATAATTATCAAACATTGCATGCATCGAGGGTTTGCCACGGCGGGTTTCTGACTTATCAATTATATCATCATGGATTAGCATAAAGTTGTGAAGTAGTTCTATCGAAAGCGCACTTTGGTAAAGTCCGGCTGCGGATTTATTTTTATAGCCTTGGTAACCAACTATAAATAAGATAGGTCGGATTCTTTTTCCCTTGCGGAGGCTAAAATCTTTAATTTTATTAAAAAGAATCGGTGAGATAGAAGATAAAGAGTAGTCTTTATCTAGTTTGGCGAGGAAACCAGAAAGATTCTTATCAATTTTCTTTTTTATTTTTAAAAACATTAATTTATGATAGCATATAAAAAAATAAAAACAATTATTTTGAAAAATTATTATAAAAAAAAGATTATTAGTATTTATTTGCTAAAATTAAAATAATTAAATAAATTTGCAAAACCTATCTTGATTGCGGTAGAATAAATGTCCAAAATAAGTAGCTGGATAAGGTATTACTATGGAAACTATACTAAAAATTAGAAATTTAACAGTCGAGGTTGAAGGTAAGGCTATTTTGCGTAACCTGGACCTTGATATTGCAAAAAATCAAAACCTTATTCTGTTTGGCCCGAATGGTTCTGGAAAATCAACTTTAATTGGGGCGATTATGGGGTTTGAAAACTATAAAGTAACTTCAGGGACTATTGAGTTTTCCGGTAAAAATATTATCGGTTTAACTCCTGACCAGCGAGCAAGGCTGGGGATTGGGGTTATGTTTCAACATCCTCCTAAAATTAGAGGCATTCAGCTCAAGCAATTTATCGAGCTACTTTCTGATAAAAGTAACAATAGCAAAGAAAAAGATAGTTTAGTTGAAACTTTAAATTTAAGCTATTTACTCGATCGGGATCTAAATGTAGATCTATCTGGAGGCGAGATTAAACGTTCTGAGTTGTTCCAAGTTTTGGTTCAAAGGCCTAAGTTATTGCTTTTAGACGAACCAGAATCAGGAGTTGATTTAGAAAACATTGCGCTGATGGGTAAAGCATTGAATTCTTATCTTAAACGCCATAAACTTTCTGCATTAATTATAAGTCACACTGGCTATATTTTAGAATATATAAAAACTAAGTATGCTTGTGTGATGCTTGAAGGTAAAGTTTGCTGTCATGACAATCCTACCAAAATTTTCTCTGAAATTAAAAGTGTAGGTTATGAGAGATGTAAAGATTGTCGATGTAGAAGTGGAATTAAAAAATAATTATGACTAAAAAAATTAATCATAATTTCAATCAAGAAGATCAAGACAAAATTAAAAAAACTGGGCTTGATTTTTCGCAAAAAACTCGTTCAGCTTCTTTTATTCAACAAGATAATGATATTTTGTTCAATAAATCATTGCTTGACGGTATTGAAATTGAACCAATTGAGGCAGCTTTGAATAAATATCCTCAGATAAAAGAAAAATATTACGGAAAAGCTTTTAAGGAACTAAATAAAGAATATCCTAAAGAGACAGTTGGTGGTTATTTTATCAGAATAAAAAAAGGCAAAAAAGTCGAATTTCCAATTCAATCTTGTTTGTTTTTAAAAAATAAAAAATTTAAACAAAAAGTTCATAATATAATTGTTGCTGAAGAAGGTGCTCAGGCTCATATCATAACCGGTTGTGCTTCAGCTAAAGCAGCAGAAGAGGCATATCATTTAGGAATCTCAGAGTTTTTTGTAGAAAAAAATGCTTATCTTAACTTCACTATGATTCATCGCTGGGAAAAAGATATTGAAGTAAAGCCGATGAGTGTGGCTATAGTAAGTCAAGGTGGGTCATTTGTCTCAAACTATATTTGTCTTAATCCGGTTAGAGATATCAAGATGTATCCTACTGCGGTATTAGCTAAAGATTGCAAAGCTACTTTTAGCTCACTTATGGTAGCTTATCCTAACTGCATACAAGATATCGGCTCGAGAGTGATATTTAAAGAACCAGGGGCATCAGCTGAAATTATTTCACGTGCCGTTAGTTTAGGTGGAGAAGTTATTGCTCGAGGAGATCTAGATTCAAAAGCAGCTGGGATAAAAGCTCACCTAGAGTGCCGGGGTTTAATAGTTACCGAAACCGGTAAGATACATGCAATTCCAGAACTTAAGACAAAATATCGTGATGTTGATATGTCTCATGAGGCTGCAATTGGTAAAATTAGTAAAGATGAGATTAATTACCTAAGAGCAAGGGGGATACCTAAAGAAGAGGCACAATCTTTAATAATTCGTGGTTTTGTTGATGTAAATATTTTAGCTTTGCCTGAAGAGTTGCGTAAAGAAGTAGATAAATTAGCAGATCAAACTCTAGAGAGTGGTCTTTAATTTTTTTTGTTGCAATTTTTAGAAAAAACTATAGAATAAAGATTCTCTTACCAAGAATAAATAATATATTCAGTCAAAGAAGGAGGAATAATGAGCGATAAGATTAAACAAATCTTAGGGGATGATGCAAAAGATTTATTAGAACACAGTTGCCAAACTATCTCTAAGGATGACCTGCATCTACCAGGGTCTGATTTTGTGGATAAGATTCATGCTGGTTCTGATCGGCCCAACAACGTGTTAAGAAATTTACAGGAAACTCTTAATCACGGAAGGTTAGGCGGAACCGGTTATTTGTCGGTTCTACCGGTTGACCAGGGTATCGAACACACTGCCGGTGCATCATTTGCGCCAAATCCGATCTATTTTGATCCAGAGAATATTGTAAAGTTAGCGATAGAAGGTGGTTGCAATGCAGTAGCCTCAACTCTGGGAGTATTAGGCATCGTTTCCCGGAAATATTGTCATAAAATACCTTTTATTGTAAAAATTAATCATAATGAGCTTCTAACCTATCCTAACTCATATGATCAAAGATTGTTTGCCAACGTGGAACAAGCATTTGAAATGGGAGCAACTGGAGTGGGTGCGACTATTTATTTTGGTTCAGCACAGTCTCGGCGTCAAATTGAAGAAATATCGGAAGCTTTTGCTCGTGCCCATGAGTTAGGAATGTATACAGTATTATGGTGTTACTTGCGTAATTCAGATTTTAAAAAAGATGGTAAAGACTATCATACGGCTGCTGATTTAACCGGGCAGGCAAATCATCTTGGGGTAACTATTGAAGCTGATATTATTAAGCAGAAACAACCTACTCTAAATGGTGGTTTTGATGCAATTGGTTTTGGTAAGACTCATCCTTTGATGTATGAAAAATTAAGTTCAAATCATCCTATTGATTTAACTCGTTATCAAGTTGCAAATTGTTATATGGGAAGAGCCGGTTTGATTAACTCCGGTGGAGCATCTGGGAAAAACGATATGCAACAAGCGGTAAAGACTGCAGTAATTAACAAACGAGCTGGAGGAATGGGTTTAATTTCAGGAAGAAAGGCTTTTCAGAAACCAATGGAAGAAGGAGTTGAAATTCTTAACGCTATCCAAGATGTTTATCTTGATCAAGAAATAACTATTGCCTAGGTGTAGTAAGGTATTCGCTAAATAGTTGCATTAAGTATAAGACACTACGCCGAGTAATTCGGCTTAAGTGTCATTAAAAATAAAGGTATCCGCTAAATAATTGCATTTTTAATGAGGAGGTGGAAGATGTGTTCAATCTTTGCGAAGCAAAGCGGTCCGAAGGACAAATTGAACCCATCGGTTTTAGTAATAGCAATTTTTCTTAAGAGATAAAGGATTTGCAAATTAGGAGATAAAAGCATAGGAGGTAAGAGATGAAGGTAAAAGTTGATCCAGAAAAATGTATCGGTTGTCAAATGTGTGTGCAGGTTGCACCTGATCTATTTGAGATGAAAGAAGATAAAGCTGAAGCAAAGGTTGAAGAAGTGCCTGAAGACAAACAGGATGAAGCTAAACAATCCTCAGAACAATGTCCTGTAGATGCAATCTCGATTGAAGAGTAAAAAAAGAATAATTTAATAAATTCGGCCCCGAAATCGTTTGGTTTCGGGGTTTTTAATATCTTGCATGCTTATTTATTTTAAGATACAATTTAATTAACCAATTAACCAATTAACCAATTAACCAATTAACCAATTAACCAATTAACCAATTAACCAATTAACCAATTAATGCCTTACTCAATCCTTTTAGTTGATGATGACAAAGTATTTCAGCAAGAATTCATAGCTTCTTTCGATGATTATTCAATCGTTCCTGCCTGTTCAGGAGAAGAAGCGCTAAAGATATTAAGCAAACCGCATGAAATCGATTTGGTTTTACTGGATGTGATGCTGCCTGGCCAACGGGGGACTAAAATCCTAAAAAAGTTAAAAAAAACCAAACCAGAGTTGAAAGTAATAATTTTAACTGGTTACAGCAACAAAGATATTGCCATTGAGGCCTTAAAGGCTGATGCTGATGATTATCTGGAAAAGCCCCTTGATTTAGAAAAGGCAGCGGCTATCTTTGAACAATACTTAAAGTATGGAACCAAAAGGAGTAATTTAGGCGCAAGTAGTATTGAAGAAAAAATTGCCAGGGTAAAAGAGTATATCCAGCGCAACTACCATACCCAAGTTTCTTTAAATGATGCTGCAAAAATAGTTTTTTTAAGCCCGAAATACTTAAGCCGGGTTTTTGCAAAGGTAACCGGTCAAGGGTTTAATCAATTTAAGCTTTCTTGTAAGATTGACAAAGCCAAAGAGCTGCTTCAGAAAAGTTCCTTAACTATTGAACAGATTTCTTATCAATTAGGTTATCAAAATATCGAATCTTTTGTCCGGATTTTTAAAAAGTTTACTGGTAAAAGACCGACTCAATTTCGTAAAAAAAAGAAAAAATGAAACAAAATTTAATTTTATCTCAGTGTCGGCTTGCTAAATTAATTGATGAGCCAGTGATCACCTGTGATTTAGATAATAAAATTTTGCTTTGGAATCAGGGAGCCGAGAAAAAATACGGTTGGACAAAAGAAGAAGCACTAAATAAAGATGAAAATCAACTGCTAAAAACAAAAGCCAATCAAGATTTTCGCCAAATTAAAAAAGAAATTAAAAAGAAGGGGAAATGGGAAGGTGAGTTAGTTCAGGAAAAAAGTGATGGTAGAAAAATTATTGCCTGGAGCAAATGGGTTTATGATCGAGATCAAGCCGGAAATCCGATCGCAATAATTAAAATTAACAATGAAATCACTCACCAAAAAAGAATGGAAAGTGCCCTAGAGAACGCTTATCAGGAATCAGAAAAAACTGCAATTAAACGTACGATAGAGCTGCAAGAAGCAAATGAACTTTTGGCCCGAATATTTTCGTCAACTTATGTTCTTTTTGCTTATCTGGATATCAACTTTAATTTTATCACTGTGAATAAAGCTTATGCTGATGCAGAAGGAAAATCGATCGATTATTTTCCCGGCAAAAATCATTTCGATCTTTATCCTAATCAAGAAAATTTAGAAATATTTAAAAAAGTGCTGGCAACCGGAAAAACCTATCTTTGTTACGAAAAACCCTTTATTTATCCAGATCAGCCGCAAAAAGTCACTTATTGGGACTGGACTCTGGAGCCGATTAAAGATCCTTTTGGCGAGGTGGAAGGGTTACTTTTATGTTTAGTAGATGTAACCGAAAGAAAACTGCAACAAAAAGAACTGATTGAGACCGAGAAAGAATTGTCTGGTGCTCAGCGTTTATCCAGTCTAGGAACATTGTCGGCAAGTATCGCTCATCAATTGCGCACTCCTTTAGCGGTGATTAAAATGGCTACCTTTAATATTAAAAGAAAAAGCAAGAATCCCGAAATTGCAAAACATATTGAAAATATTGAGAAAAAAATATCAGAAAGCAGCCATACGATCACCAACCTCTTAGCTTATTCTCGCCTGAAGCAACCGGATTTTGAAGAAGTTTATCTGGATCAGTTGTTGACTGATTGCATCAAAACTCACCAAAAACTATTTTCGAAAAAAAAGATTAGAATCAAAAGAGATTTAAAAAGTTTAAAAAAAGTTTTATTTAAATTAGATTCCTATCAAGCCCAAGAAATTTTTAATAATATTCTCACCAATGCTTGTCAAGCTTCGGCTGAAAAGAGCACGGTTGAAGTCAAAGCCGAAAAAGGAAGCGACTTTAAATTTTTAATTAAAATTTCCGACCAAGGTTTGGGGATTAATAAAGAAAATATAAAAAGAATCTTTGAGCCGTTTTTCTCCCGCAAAAAAACAGGCACCGGCCTCGGTTTAAGTTTGGTTAAAGAGTTAGTGGACCTAAATCGGGGAAAAATCAATATAGAGAGCAAAGAAGGAAGAGGAACCACAGTTACTCTAGAATTTTCCGCCGAAAGCATACCTGCCCGTACTTAATCTAATTTTTTTACAGTATTTTTTATTTTTTTCAATCACTACAATCGTATTTTAATCACTGTAATCTCTGTATAAATTAGTAGAAAAAAGTCAAAAAAAGGGAGAAACTCCCAGTTTCTTTATTGTTTAGATTAGTTAATATATAGTTAACTAAAGAATATAAAACAAGGGAGCATCCTGTGCCAATCCATAATAATAAAATAGCAGATATTTTTTCCGAAATTGCCGATCTTTTGGATATCCAAGACGAGAACCAATTTCGGATTAGGTCCTACCGTAATGCTGCTCGCACTATTGACGGTTTAAGCCAGAGTGTGGCTGAAATGGTTAAAGAAGGGAAAGATTTATCCAAGCTTTCCGGTATTGGTAAAGATCTTGCCCAAAAGATTGAAACTATTGTCAAAAAAGGGAGTTTGCCGCAGTTGAAGAAATTACGCAAAAAGACTCCCCAGAGTTTAAGTACGATCATGAAAGTAGCGGGCCTAGGGCCCAAAAAAGTGAAAGCAATGAATAAGAAATTAAATATAAAAGCCTTAAAAGATTTAAAGAGAGCTGCCAAAGCGGGAAAAGTTAGTCAATTAGAAGGTTTTGGTAAAAAGACCGAGAAAAATATTTTAGAAAATATTGGTCAAATTGAAAGCGGAGAAAAACGGAAAAAGATATTGGCGGTAAAACAGTTAGCCGAGCCTTTAATTGCTTATTTAAAAAAAGATCAGAGCCTAAAGGATATATCCACCGCTGGAAGTTACCGGCGCAAAAAAGAAACCGTAAAAGACTTAGATATTTTGGTTACCCACAAGAGTAAGTCAAAAATTATGGATCACTTTACAAAATATGAAGATGTAAAAAAGGTAATAGCTAAAGGAAATACCAAATCAACCGTTAAGTTGCGTTCTGATTTCAATGTTGATCTACGTTCGGTAGCCAAATCAAATTATGGCGCGGCTCTTTTATACTTTACCGGTTCTAAAGCGCACAATATTGCAATTAGAAAAATCGCGGTAGCAAAAAAGTATAAGTTGAATGAATACGGCTTATTTAAGGGAAAAAAAAGAGTTGCCGGAAAAACTGAAGCAGAGGTTTATCACAAATTAGGGCTTAAATATATTGCGCCGGAACTACGCGAAAACCGAGGTGAGGTAGAAGCGGCAAAGAAGAATAAACTGCCGAAATTAGTGAAGCTCAAAGATATAAAAGGAGACTTTCATGCACACAGCAAAAGCACCGACGGTAAAAATACAATTGAAGAGATGGCCAAAGCGGCCAAAAAAATCGGTTATAAATACCTGGCAATTACCGATCATACTAAGAATGTAACGGTAGCCGGTGGCCTGGATGAGAAAGCTTTTAAAAAACAGATAAAAAATATTGATCAGGCAAACAAAAAAATAAAAGGGATTACCCTGCTTAAAGGCGCAGAGGTGGACATTTTAAAAGATGGCTCGCTTGATTTGCCAGATTCGGTATTAAAAAAATTAGATGTAGTAGTTTGTGCAGTTCACTACAACCGCAATCTTTCCAAGCAAAAACAGACTAAAAGAGCGCTCAAAGCGATGGATAATCCTTATTTTCAGATTTTCGCTCATCCTTCCGGGCGATTAATCAATGAGCGCAAGCCTTACGAAATTGATCTGGAAAAAGTGATGCAGAAAGCAAAGCAAAAGAATATAATTTTAGAATTAAATGCTCATCCCAAACGGCTTGATTTAAATGATGCAGATGTAAAAAGAGCCAAAGAAATGGGGATAAAAATAGCTATTGCTACAGACGGCCATTCAACCGATGACCTAAAGCTTATGGGGTATGGCCTCGGTCAAGCCCGACGGGGCTGGTTGGCTAAAAAAGATGTGATAAATAGTTATAGTTTAAGCCAGCTTAAGGACGTATTAAGAAAAAAGTAAAAGAAGGAGGTAGTAATGACAAAAGAAGTTTTAGTCTATAGCACAGCAACTTGTCCTTATTGTCAAAAGCTAAAAGAGTATCTAAAAAAAAATAATCTTAATTTTACTAATTATGACGTCTCTAGTGATCAAGAAAAACTAGAAGAGATGAAGGAGAAATCTGGACAAATGGGAGTGCCGGTTATTGATATTGATGGTGAAATCATTAAAGGGTTCGATCAAGAAAGGTTAAATCAGGTTTTAGGAATTTGATAATTTTGGTTTAAAGAGGCAAGATGGATATGGCCAAGAAGAAAAAAAATATTATGATTGTTGATGATGATGACGATTTACGCAATGAGTTATCAGAAATCATGCGTGAGGAAAATTATGAAGTAGAAGCTTTTTCAGACGGTAGGGAAGCTTTGGCTAAAATTACAGAGCTTCATCCCCATGTTTTACTTCTCGATATTAGAATGCCGAAAATAAATGGAATTCAAATGTTGGATAGGTTAAGAAGCAGGAACGCGATTGACGGGACAAAGGTCATCTTAATTACCGGATTTTATGATCAACAGAAATGCAAAAGAATATTGCAGATATACGATGCAGATTCATATTTATTAAAACCTTTTGACCCGGAGGATCTGATAAAGAGAGTTGAAACAATCACTAAAGAGAATTAATAATTAGAGTTTAAAATAAGTTAAAAATTTTATTAGGAGGAGAAATGGAAGAAGTTGTAATCGTGGGAGCAGGGATCTCCGGCCTTACTGCTGCAATTTATGCAAAGCGGAAAAAAATGGATTTTGTTCTGTTGGGGGAAAATTTTGGCGGTCAATTTCTCGAATCGGGGAAAATCAATAACTATCCCGCAATTACAGAGATTAACGGTACAGAATTGAGCAAAATGTTTGAAAAGCAACTTAAATTTAATCAAATTGAACCAAAAATCGGGGAAAAAATTACTAAAATTAGCAAGATTGATTCTGGTTTTAAGCTAGAAGGTAAAAAGGATAACTATCAAGCCAAAACGGTAATTATTGCCACGGGTTCTCATCCGAAAAAACTGAGCATCAAGGGTGAAGAAGAATTTGCGAACAAAGGTTTAACTTATTGTTCAATTTGTGACGGCCCTTTATTCTCTGGTAAAACTATTGCTGTAATTGGCGGAGGTAATTCTGCCTTAGAAGGAGTTGATTTTACGCATAAGGTTGCGAAAAAAATTTATTTAATTAATATTGACCAAAAATTTAACGCTCATCAGGAATTAATTGATAAAGCTACTGCTTACGATAATGTTGAAGTGGTTAATGAAGCAGAAACTGAAGAAATCTCGGGAGAGAAAATGGTAACTGGCCTTAAATACAAAAAAGACGGAAAAATGCATGAGTTAGCTGTTGACGGAGTAATTGTTGAAATCGGCAGAACTCCGAATACGGATTTTTTAGAAGGTTTTCTTCAATTAAATAACAAAAAACATATCCAGATAGATTGTCAGTCTAGGACTTCCGTAGAAGGGGTGTTTGCTGCCGGAGATTGTGCCTCGGGTAATGAATACCAGTATGCGATTGCTGCCGGCCAAGGCTGCATAGCTTTACTGAAAGCTGCCCGCTATCTAGCCGGCAGATAACCATGGTACCACTGTGCACACCCGGTGTGCATATAAATAGGACAAGAATGAGGAGGTAGAAATGAGCAGTGAAAGAAAGTATAAGGTGCAGCCAGCTGGCCCTTTAATGAAGGAGCACCGAGTAATTGAAAAAATGGTATCTTTACTTGAAAATGAAAGAAAAACTTTAGAAAAAAGTGATGTTGATGTTTGCTTTCTAAAAATTGCAGTAGATTTTTTCCGGTTTTATGCAGATCATTGCCATCATGGTAAAGAGGAAGATATTTTATTTTCCAGATTGGAAAACAAGGAAATAAGCAAAGAGCATCAAGAGATTATGGAAGAATTATTTGCTGACCATAAAAAGGGGCGTAAGTTGACCAAAGAGTTAGATCAATTGGCGGATAAAGCAAAAGAAGCAGGTACTAAAGACAGGGTTGTAAATATTTTAGATGAGTTAGTTTCTTTGTACCGCCAACATATCCAAAAGGAAGATCAGCAATTTTTTTTACCGGTTATGGATTATTTTGATAATGTCGAAAAGGATGCAATGATCGATAAGTTTTTTGATTTTGATAAAGATTTAATTCACAAGAGATATAGTAATATAGTTTCTGAATTAGAAGAAGAAAAAAATGGTGAGAAATAGTTATGGTTAACAAAAGAGGAGATTTATATGGATAAAGCATTATTGATAATTGATTTACAAAATGATTTTTGTCCGGGAGGAAAATTACCAGTTCCCGAAGGAGACAAGATAGTTGAACCTTTAAACAACTATATTCAGATTTTTCAAGCAAAAGATTTACCGATTTTTGCTTCCCGTGATTGGCATCCGGAGAAGACCAAACACTTTAAACAGTTTGGGGGCAGGTGGCCTAAACATTGCATCCAAAACACAAAAGGAGCAGAATTCCATCCGGAGTTAAATTTACCTGAATCAGCAGTAGTTTTATCCGCCGGGATGGACCCGGAATCTGAAGGTTATTCCGTTTTTGAAGGAAGAAGCCAGAATCAGAAAAGATTCCAGGGGCTGTTGGAGGAGCAAAATATCCAAGAGCTTTATATTGGTGGATTGGCTACCGAATTTTGCGTCAAGCATACTGTGTTGGAAGCATTGGAAAGGGGGTTTAAGGTCTGGCTTTTAGTCGATGCGGTATTGGGGATTGATTCAGAAGAGGCAAAGAAGGCTAAAGAGGAAATGACCGCCAAAGGCGCAAAAACGATAACCCTCAAACGTTTGTCCAAAGTTAAAAAGTAGATAAAAGTCAAAAAATGTGCGAAAATACCAGTTGTATTTGTTAGCTATTGTAATATCATAAAACAAAAGGAGGTAAAATGGCAGAGCTTGAAAAATTATATCAATCTGCGGATTGGAAACAAGAGAAGCATGTTCCGGTAATCGATGCACCGGAGAGCGTAAAAAAAGGAGAATTTTTTTCAATTGAGGTAACTATCGGTAAAGAAGTCGCTCATCCAAACAAAACCGAGCATCATATTGCTTGGGTAGATGTTTATTTTCAACCGGAAGGGTCAAAATTCCCTTATCAGATTGGAAAGACTGAATTTAGTTCCCACGGGGCATCAACAGAAGGGCCGGATACTAGCTCTGTTTACACTCATCACAGGACATCGTTAAGTTTTAAAACAGATAAAGCCGGCACGCTTTTTGCATCGAGTTATTGCAATATTCACGGCCTCTGGGAAAACTCAAAAAAAATATCTGTTAAATGACAATTTAATTAAATAAGGAGGTTTTATGAATGAAGATTTAAAAAAAGCTTATCAGGAAAAGACTGAAGCCAAGCTCAAAGAGTGGTCGGCTAAACTTACCGAATTAAAAGGAAAAACAGCCGGCCTAGGAGAAGAGGCAAAAGCTAATGCAAATAAAAACATTCAAGAACTACAAGGAAAAATCGAACAAGGAAAAGAAAAGTTAGCTGAACTTCGCCAACAAGGTCAAGCCAATTGGCAGGAGACAAAAACTAAGATAGAAGGAATATCTGAAGGGATAAAAAATATGATTGATGAGCTTAAATCAAAAAATTAATTTTTAGTTGGAAATAAAAATTGCCCGGGGCTTTGTCCCGGGTTTTTTTTATTTCAGAAAGACTGACAACAAAACTTGCAAATTGATAAGCTAAACTATAAAATAAAACTATGTTAAGTAAGGAGCTTATTTTAAAACTTTATGAAGCTGCAAGTATGCGGCGCTGGAACGACCAGATTCGGCCAGTTGAATTGACTGAGCTTGATAAACAGGCTCATAAGATGATTATTGCTTATGTTTTAGCAAAGATCGAAGAAGATAAGGGTAATAAAGATATTGATTGGCTTGAAATAATTGAAGCGGGTATCTTTGAGTATTTACAAAGAACAGAGCTAACAGATCTTAAGCCGCCCCTTTTCCATAGAATTAAAGAAAACCAACAAAAGTATATTCGTCTTAACCAGTGGGCTTATGACCGCTTAAAACCGGTTATTTCTGCAGCCGGAAAAAAATTTTGTTTACGTTTCAAAAATTATCTTTTCACTAAAGAGCGAAATCTAAACAGAAGGATTATAAGTGCTGCTCATTTTTACGCAACAAAGTGGGAGTTTAATATTATCAAAAGGGCTAATCCCCAAGGCCATCTAATCAATGAAATTGAAAAAGATATAAAAGAAAAGCAAGAGAAATATCATGATTTGGCGAGTATGCAAACTTTGCTTCAATCACAAAATTTATGTGATTTTATTCACATTTGCGGGCAGCTTCGATTTCAAATTCGCTGGAGTCATATTCACCGGGTTCCTAAAACCTCGGTTTTAGGTCATATGTTGATTGTAGCGATGTTTAGCTATTTGTGTTCTGTTGATAAATGCATTGAACAAAAGAGGCTTATAAATAACTATCTTACCGGACTTTTTCATGATTTACCTGAAGTTTTGACTAGAGATGTTATTAATCCAGTAAAGCGTTCAGTCGAAGGTATAGGCGATATTATAAAAGATTATGAAAAAGACCAGATGCAAAGAAGAATTTATAAAATTTTACCTTCAAACTGGCATCAGCAGATGAAGAGGTATACCGAGGAAGAGTTTTCTGATTTAAGAATCGATAAAGAAACAATAGTTAGAGACGGTGAGCTGGTGAAAGCTTGTGATAGATTAGCAGCTTTTATCGAAGTCTATTTATCCTTACAAAATGGAGTGTCGAATCGAGATTTGGAAAAAGCAAAAGAAGATATCTTTACTCAGTATCAGGGAAAAATGATTTCTGGTATAAATTTTGAAAATATTTATAAGGATTTTAAAGATTAATGAAATTTATTTATATTTTCTTTCGAATTTTATTTTTCTATTTTTTGTTTGTTATTGCTTTTAGGTTGGTGTTTTTTTTAATTAGGTATTTTTTTAAAAATAAAAGAAAAAGTACCCACTATCGGGCTAAGAGACAGAGTTCAAGAAAAGACGGTTCTTCTAAGAAAGAAAGTATTATTGATGCTGAATATGAAGAAATTGAATAATTTATTTTCTGGCGAGATCTTTAGCTATAATTTTCTTTATAACATCTAAACTATTTTTTTTTATTTTATAGAATTCAATGCCTGTATCATAATAAAAAAGATCTTTGCTTTGTATGTTTTTGCGGCTAAAAACCCACAAAATTTTACCTTGGCAAAGGATAGGCTTTCTTTTGATTGTATAAATTTTAAGATTAACTATTGAGCCAGAGCTGAATTTATGTTTTATTATTATGCGCAAGCCACCGGCGCTGATGTTTCTAGTTTTTGCTGATATGTTGTTAGGCGATCCAGATAGATAAATTTTAAGGGGCAGGCTTATTCGGACAAATTGTCTTCGTTCATGGCTATCCCAACTCATTCTACTTAAAATATACCATTTAAAATTATAAGTTACAATAGTGGAAAAAAGTCAAAATAAAGTAGATAGAGCCAGTTGTTTATTGGCCTAATTTGTAACAAAATAAAACTACAATTAAGAGTTTAATAAATATGGAGGTTTTTAATTTAGAAAACGGGAAAGCAAAAATTATTGTTGATCAAGTTCCCAAAGAAGTTGAAGTCAAGTGCAAAGAGGCTACAGCAAATTGCCCGGTTGATGCAATTACAATAGAAAAATAACAATCTTTTAAAAATAAGGCTCAGGTTATAATTGAGGAAGTTTATGCAGATTATAAATAAATTAGAAAAAATTTCTGAAGCGGTTTGGGAGATTCCTAAAACTTACCAAAAAGGAATGCTTGTTCCGGCCCGGTTTTATGGCACTGAAAAAATAATTGAAGCTATCGAAGGCGGGGTATTACAGCAAATTGCTAATGTTGCTACTTTACCTGGGATTGTAAAAAATGCAATATGTATGCCGGATGGCCACCGGGGTTATGGTTTCCCGATTGGAGGGGTTGCTGCTATGGATTCTGAAGTAGGGGTGATTTCTCCGGGAGGAATAGGTTTTGATATTAATTGTGGAATGCGGCTCCTCAACACTAACTTAAGCTACGATCAAGTTAAGCCGTATATAAACAAGTTGATTAACAAGTTATTTCAAAAAATTCCTGCTGGGGTTGGAAAAAAAGGATTTATTAAAATAAGCCAATCCGAGTTTAGGAAATTAGTTGAGCAAGGTTCTCGCTGGTGTATCGATAATGGATTTGGCTGGCCCCAAGATTTAGAAAGAACCGAAGAAGGAGGAAGGTTTCCCGGTGCAGATTCGAATTGCGTAAGCAGAAAAGCGATTGAAAGAGGCTATAGGCAGGTAGGTACACTGGGTTCAGGAAATCATTACCTAGAAGTTCAGGTTGTAAAACCAGAAAATATTGCTGATAAAGAACTGGCTAAACAGCTCGGTATTAAAGTTCCTAATCAGGTGGTGGTGATGTTTCATTGTGGTAGCCGTGGCTTTGGCCATCAAATTGGCACTGATTATCTGCAAAGTTTTTTAAAAGTTATGCAATCAAAGTATGGAATGAAAATTAGAGATAAAGAGTTAGCCAGCGCTCCTTTTAAGTCCAGGGAGGGGCAAAACTATTATCGGGCGATGCAGTGTGCAGTAAATATGGCTTTTGCTAATCGCCAAGTGATTTTACATAGAATAAGAGAGGTGTTTGCCGAAGTTTTTAATAAATCAGCAAAAGATTTAGGGATGAACCAAGTTTATGACGTAGCGCATAATACTGCTAAATTAGAAAAACATCAAATCGAAGGTAAGACAAAAGAGCTTTTGGTGCACCGAAAAGGTGCAACCCGAGCTTATCCGCCGGGTTCAGAAGATCTGCCTTCTTTCTATAAAGAAACCGGCCAGCCGGTTATAATTGGCGGGAGCATGGAAACCGGCTCATATCTTTTGGTGGGTTGTAGTTCGGGTAAAGATACTTTCTATACTACTGCTCATGGAAGTGGTAGAATTATGAGTCGAACTAAAGCAAGAAAAAAATTTCGCGGAAAAAGTTTATTAGCGAAATTGAAAGAAAAAGGGATTTACGTTAATGCAGCTTCTTTATCAGGTTTGGCTGAAGAAGCAGGTGGTGCTTATAAAGATATTGATGAAGTGGCAAAATCAATTCAGTTAGCCGGAATCAGCAAGCCGGTAGCAAAACTTGTTCCGATAGGAAACATAAAAGGGTAATTATGATAAAAAGGGCAAAAGATCCAGTTTGTGGAATGAGCGTGGATAGGAACAAGGCATACAAGTTGGATTATCAAGAAGGAACATATTATTTTTGTAGCAAGCGATGCCTTAATCGCTTTAGAGAAAAAAATAAAGTTAAACTGGGGGAAACTAAAAGTTGTCAGTCTTGCAAGAAAGCGCCATTTTATAAAAATAAGGTTTTTCGGGTAGCCAGTATTTTAATGTTGCTGGTAGTGCTTTCATATTTTTTTCCACTGTTAGTTCCTTTTCGGAAATCGTTATGGGATTATTTTAAAATTATTTGGTGGGCGGTGTTATTGGGATTTTTGATCGGGGGGATTATAGATCATTATGTACCTAGAAAATATATATCTCAAGTTCTTGCTCGTTCTGGTAAGCGGACGATTTTTTACGCAGTTTTTGTAGGATTTTTAATGAGTGCATGCTCGCATGGAATACTTGCATTATCTATTCAGCTTTATAAAAAAGGAGCATCTGTTGCTTCGGTAGTAGCTTTTCTTTTAGCTTCTCCCTGGGCCAATTTGCCACTTACAATAATTATAATTGGATTTTTTGGTCTTAAAGCTTTATTTATAATAATTTCTGCGATAGTAATTGCAATAATTACCGGTTTAATTTTTCAATTTCTTGACAAAAAGAGTTTAATTGAGAAAAATCCTAATTCGGTTGATTTTGATAAAAATTTTTCAATATTTAAAGATATTAAAAAAAGATTTAAAGAATATAAATTTTCACTTTCAAGTTTTGCCATAGATGCAAAAGGTATCTTTGAGGGTGCTGTCTCATTAGCAAATATGGTTTTGTGGTGGATTTTAATTGGGGTGGGTCTTGCAAGTTTAGCCTCAGCTTATTTACCTAAAGATTTATTTCAGCAATACATGGGGCCAACCATAGCCGGACTACTTATTACTTTATTGGTCGCTACTGTAGTTGAAGTGTGTTCGGAAGGTTCGGCTCCGATGGCATTTGAAATTTTTCGGCAAACTAAGGCTTTAGGTAATAGTTTTGTTTTTTTGATGGCAGGGGTAGCTACTGACTATACTGAAATCGGCCTTATTTGGACAAATATTGGTAAAAAAACAGCTATTTGGTTGCCAGTTATAACAGTTCCACAAGTTATATTATTAGGTTTTGTTGCGAATTCAATATTTTAGATCTAAAGATAGTTTCTGGCAAAGGAGGAATTTATGTTGTCAAAATTACTAAAATTTATTAAGCATGACATTTGGCGGATGCGCTTAAAAGATCTTGATCGATCTAAGTCACTTTTAATAAAACCACTTAGAATTTTACTTTTAGCTTTGCGTGGGTTTAATGAAGATAAATGTCAACTAAGAGCATCTGCCTTAACTTTTTATTCTCTTTTATCTATTGTGCCTGTGGTAGCCATGGCCTTTGGGGTTGCTAAAGGTTTTGGGTTCCAAGAAACGCTTCAAGATCAACTTTTAAATAAAATCCCTGGCCAGGAAGAAGTGATGCTAAAAATAGTTAACTTTGCTCATTCTTTATTGGCTAATACACGTGGCGGGCTTGTAGCTGGAATTGGTGTTGCTATTTTATTTTGGACGGTGATCAAGGTATTGGGTAATATCGAGAAATCTTTTAATGACATCTGGGGGGTTAAGCAACAACGTTCTATAGGCCGTAAATTTAGTGATTATTTATCGATAATGCTAATTTGCCCAATCCTTATAATTGCCTCAAGTAGCGCAACTGTTTTCTTAACTACTCAAATAAAAGTTATTATAACTAAGGTAGAATTTCTTGGTGCATTTTCACCGTTAATTTTGTCAACATTAAAAATATTACCTTATTGTATAATCTGGTTAGTTTTTAGTTTTATCTACATCTTTATGCCAAACAGTAAAGTTAATCTTAAATCCGGGATAATAGCGGGTATAGTAGCCGGTACTATTTATCAATTAGTGCAGTGGGGGTACGTCAACTTTCAAGTCGGGGTATCTAAGTTTAATGCTATTTATGGTAGCTTTGCGGCTTTACCCTTATTTTTGGTTTGGTTGCAAATCAGTTGGTTAATTGTTCTTTTGGGCGCAGAAATATCTTTTGCTGATCAAAATGTTGATACTTATGAGTTTGAACCAGATTGCCTAAATATAAGCTATTCTTTTAAGAGGCTGCTTACCCTTGAGGTAATGAATCTATTGGTGGTTAATTTTTCTAAATGCAGGCCAACTATGACCGCTGATCAGATTTCACATAGTTTAGACATACCAATCCGTTTAGTTCGTGAGATAATTTTTGAACTAAGTAAAAGCGGGATGATTTCTGGGGTTCAAACTGCTGAATATAAAGAAATTGCTTATCAGCCTGCCTGTGATATCAATAAGCTCACTATAAAACGGGTAATCAATTCTTTAGAAGATACAGGAGTTGATGATATTCCGGTGGCTAAGACTAGACAGCTAGAGGTTATCTCAAAGAAGCTTGAGGTTTTTGATAAGGCATTAGAAAATTCATCCAGCAATACACTTTTAAAAGATATATAATTAAATATGTTTTTAAAATTAATTAAACTATCCTTGCATCTTAGTTTATCTTTAGTATCATATTATTATGGCTATTGAATTATTTAAAAATTTATTTGGGAAAACTAAAAAAACTGCTAAAAAAGCAACAGTAAAAAAGAAAGTTAAAAAGAAAAAGTCTGCAAAAAAGAAAGTTAAAAAGAAAAAGTCTGCAAAAAAGAAAACAACTCCGAAAAAAAAGAAGAAAAAAGCAACTAAAAAGAAAAGCATTAAAAAAGCCCAAGAAAAAGAAATAGGCGTAGTTACTCATTATTTTGGAAAGATTTCAGTAGGTATTATTAAGTTAAAAAGCAGTTTGAGCCTTGGAGATAAAATAAAAATAAAAGGTGCTCACGTTGATTTTAACCAATCAATCAAATCGATGCAAATAAACCATAAGGATGTAGCTTCTGCGCGAAAAGGGGCTGAGGTGGGTGTTAAAGTAAAAAAGCGCGTTCATCCTAAAGATAAGGTATATAGGAAAATCTAACTAACTCCTCTCTAAGCAGTTCTTATCTATTGCTAATAACTTATTAAAAAATACCTAAATCAGCTTGTGTAATTATTTTTACTATGAGGATCTTAGATAAAAAAAGATATCGTTTAAGGATTGTTATTCCAGCCTTTCCAACCTTTAACATTTATTCAAGTGTTGCTAAGAGGACTACGGCTTTGGGGCCGATATCTGTTGCCAGTGTGGTTAAAGAGATACCCGGATGGGACGTTGAGGTAATTGATGAGAATAATCTTAGATTATATGGGCCCAAAGACCCAGAGAAAGGAGCTGACCATGAATTCCTTCAAGCAGAGCGGCCGGCTGATGTAGTAGGTTTCTACGGTGGGTTGACCAGTACAATTCCCCGCCTTTACCAGTTAGCTAGCTTCTATAAGAAAAAAGGCGTTACAACTATTGCCGGTGGACAGCATTTTGTTGGTAAAAATATCAAAGAGGCCCTTAATTCAGATATTGATCTGGTAGTGCGAGGCGAGTCCGAGGTAACAATCAAAGAACTACTAACTTCCTTAGTCAGGCAAGAGCGACTCGATCAAATTAAAGGTATTGCTTATAAAGATAAAGATAAAATTATCAAAACAAAAGAACGTGAGCCAATCGAAGATTTTGAAAGCTTGCCTAACCCGGATTTTTCTTTAGTTCGTTATGCTAAGATAAAAATGTATCCGGTAAGTAGGATTCGAGGTTGCGGAATGGACTGTGAGTTTTGTACGGTAAAGGGCAGGCCCCGTTATGCTAGTTCAAAGAAACTGTTAGATACTATAGAAAATCTTTTAGAGACTAAAGATGCTAGGCATTTTTTTATTGTTGATGATCTGTTTGGCCAACAAAGAAATGAAACTATCCACTTTTGTAAAATGCTTGCAGATTATCAACAGAGAGTTAATAAGCGTCTTGATTTTACTGTCCAGATTCGGCTAGATAAGGCTAAAGATACAGAACTTCTTTTTGCAATGCGTGAGGCTGGCATTAATACAGTTGCAATTGGGTTTGAATCACCAATTAAAGAAGAGCTTGAAGCAATGAAAAAACACATTAAACCTCAAGATATGATTGAGTTGTCACGGATTTATCGTAAATTTGGTTTTTTAATTCATGGGATGTTTATATTTGGATATCCGCAAAAAGGTAATACAAAGATAAATCTCTCAATCAAAGAACGAATCAAAAGATTTAGGATTTTTATAAAAAAGGCTAAAATTGATACCATTCAAATTCTTCTTCCTGTGCCTTTACCCGGAACTGAGTTGAGAAATCGCTTAGAAAAAGAAGGTAGAGTTTATTCAATTGAAGATATCGGCTGGCAGTATTATGATGGTAACTTTCCTCTTTTTGAACCAGATGATCCTTTGACAGCTCAAGATTTACAAAGTTCAATACATAAGATTATGGGTAAATTTTATAAGTTCAAATATGTTTTTATGCTTGGTTATCATATCTTTTCGTTTCCAGCTCTAGTTTTCTTTCTACATAATATCAGAAAGGGTTGGAAGATTTGGTATAGGTCTTGGCGGAATGCTTTAGTCCGTTTTGGCGGCTGGGCCGTATTGAGAGGCTGGACAAAATCGTTTAGAGCTGGTAGCTTTTCGGATCAGTTAAAAAAAGCTCAAAAACATATCCAACACGATTGATTAGAGGTTTTGTAAAAAAATTTCCCAAAATATTTAATTCTGATATAATCTCAATTTAATAACTTGATATTTTAAACTATTTAAACAAAAGGAGACTATTATGTTGATGAGTTTGGGTGATTATATTGATGTAGTAGGGGCAGAAGAAATTTCAAAAATTTATAAAAAAGCCAATAAACTATACACAAAGCATATCGCTAATGTTAATGCGACTTTTTTAGGTGGAGGGGTAGCGGAAATTTTAGGCCGAATGGTTCCTTTGATGAACGATGCGGGCCTGGATGCAGAATGGAGAACAATCCATGGTAGCCCGGGTTTTTTTGATATAACTAAAAGTTTTCACAATGGGCTACAAGGTGGAGATATCGAGCTTTCGGATATGACTAAATCAGTGTATATGAATATAAACCAGGAATATGCAAATTTTTCCCATCTCAATATTTATGATTCAATTATCGTCCATGACCCTCAACCGCTTCCTTTGATTAAGTTTTACCGAAAGCAGCAACCTTGGATTTGGCGTTGTCATATCGATATAACTGACCCTAATCCTGAGCTTTGGAATTTCCTAAAGAAGTTTATGATTAGATATGACGTAATTGTGGTATCCAGCGAAAAGTATAAAAAGGACGATTTGCCGGTTCCCCAAAAAGTAATCCCTCCTGCTATAGACCCTTTAGCTTTAAAAAATAAGGAGTTGTCAGAAGAAGCTATAATTAACTATATTAAAAGTGTTAACATACCGACCGATAAGCCGATAATGGCTCAAGTATCGCGTATGGATCCTTGGAAAGACCCGGAAGGTGTATTAGAAGTTTTTCGCAAAGTTAAAGAAAAAGTAGATTGCCGTCTTCTTTATTGTTATAACCTTGCTACCGATGACCCGGAAGGGATGAAAATATACAAAAAAGTTTATGAAAAGGTAGAAAAAGATGTTAAAAATGGTGATGTATTGTTTGTGGTCGGAAATAACGACTTGTTAGTTAATGCTGTACAAAGGTTTGCCGACGTGATTGTTCAAAAATCTACTCGGGAAGGGTTTGCTTTAACCGTAACCGAAGCTTTATGGAAAGGCAAGCCGGTTGTAGCCAGTAATATCGGCGGAATCCCTTCGCAGATTACCGACGGAAAGAATGGATTTTTAGTTGATCCTCAAGATCACAAAACTTGTGCTGACCGGATAATTAAAATTTTAAAAGATCCCAAATTGGCTAAAAAATTAGGGACTAACGCCAAAGAATCGGTACGGAAAAATTTTCTTACTACTAGATTAGTTTCTGATTATCTTGATCTTTTAACTGAAGTTTTAGCTTAAAAGAAGTAGTTATTTTAGAAGAAGGGCTTTTGCTTATAATTGTTTGACAATTTATTTAATAAATGATAAAGTTATAAGTAACTGACTTAAGAGTAGACGCATAAAGCCGCAAAGATATTTTTAGCTTTGCGGTTTTTTTTACAATATTAATTATAAGAAAGGGAGAAGAGAAAATGAAAAAAAGTTTTTTGTTCTTTGTCTGTTTAATTTCAGTAATGGCTATAGGAGCCGTAAAAGTAAAGGGAGATGATAGTATGACTATTGAAAAAGGGAAAAAAGTAGCTTTTGATTACACCTTAACCGTTGATGGCCAAGTGGTCGATTCTTCTAAAGAGAGAGGGCCTCTGACTTATACTCACGGAGAAGGAAAAATTATACCTGGGCTTGCTACAGAGCTCAAAGGCATGAAAGCTGGAGAACAGGCTACTGTAAAGGTCGAACCTAAGGAAGCTTATGGACAAAAAAATCCAGAAGCTTTGAAAGAAGTACCGAAAAGTTCTTTGCCCAAAGATCTAGAACCAAAGGTAGGGATGATGCTTCAGATGCAAGGCCCACAAGGACAAGCTGTACCGGTTAAAGTTGCTGAAGTTAAAGATGAAGTGGTAGTGCTTGATCTTAACCATCCTTTGGCTGGTAAAACTTTGAATTTTGATGTGACTGTAGTTTCGGTAGAGTAGTTGAAAAAAATAATTTGGCTCTGTACTGTTTAAATCATACAGAGCCAAAGCCTTTCCTTGAATTCAAAATCTCTCCTAATATTAAATGAATTTGCTATAATAATATAATCATTACTATTTTTTTTTGGCTTTGATGGCGGCAGCAATCAGCGATACTATGAAATAGGAGTTAAATTTTATGAAAAAGAAAGTATTGTTTGTCTGTATCCATAATTCAGCTCGCAGCCAGATGGCGGAGGCGTTTTTGAATCAACTGGCTAGAGATAAGTTTGAAGCTGAAAGCGCGGGATTAGAGCCGGGTAAACTTAATCCGCTTGTGGTTAAGGTGATGCAAGAAGTTGGTATTGATATTTCCGCTAATAAAACAAAAAGTGTTTTTGATTTTTACAAGCAAGGTAAGTTGTATGATTATGTGATAACTGTTTGCGATGAATCTCAATCAGAACGCTGTCCGGTATTTCCCGGTGTAGCAAAAAAACTTCATTGGGGTTTTTCTGACCCGTCAAGTTTTTCCGGCACTGATCAAGAAAAATTAGAAAAAACCAGAAAGGTTAGAGATGAAATCAAAATGACCTTAGAAGAATGGTTTAAAACCCATTGCACGGAATAATTAATATTGTAGGGGCACATTGCAATGTGCCCCTAGATGATCGTATGGAAAAATTTGGTTGTTCAATATCAAATTCTAAAAATTTCTTACACAATCCTGTCTTTTTGTTATAATGCCTTGCCATGGGTAAAATTTACATTAAAACATTCGGCTGTCAGATGAATGATCGTGATTCGGAGGCTCTGCTCGGGCTTTTTTTACAGAAGGGGTATATTCAGGCAAAGTCCGAGAAAGATGCTGAGGTTATTTTGGTTAACACCTGCTCGGTACGTGATCATGCTGAAAACCGTGCCCTGTCGTTGTTGGGAACCTACAAGAAATTCAAGCAAGGTACCGAAGGACGATGGACGAAGGACGAGGGACAAAAGATGAAATCGTCTAACGTCCGAGCGAAGCGGTCATCCATCGCCTCTCGGAAAGTTATTGGCCTCATTGGATGCATGGCGAAAAATAAGGGGGATGAAATTTTTAGTAAGATGCCGTATATTGATTTAATTTGTGGCCCTTCTGCCTTTTTTAAAATTCCGGAATATGTGGAAAGAATTAAGCGAAGTAAACGAAGTGAACGGAGTCCTGAGCGACTGAAGGAAGTCCTGAGCGAAGCCGAAGGGCGACCGAAGGGAGTCGAAGGAGATAAAGGTTTAAGGATAAAGGATCTAGAGGATAGAGATAGAGACGAAAGTTTTTATGACAGTGTTTACCGTAAAGAGCCAGATCATGCCCAAGTAGTTATTTCCACCGGTTGTTCCAATTTTTGTGCCTACTGTATTGTGCCTCATACTCGCGGCAGACTTCGGCCGAGAAATCCGGATAAGATAATCGCTGAGATAAAGGAGAATATAAAACAAGACAGGAGAAAGATTACTTTATTGGGCCAAAACGTCAATGACTATCATTTTAAGTCACAAGTTATTAATTTTGTGGAATTATTGAGAAAAATCGATAAAATTGAGGGGTTGGAAGAGTTGGATTTTGTAACTAGCCATCCCAAAAACACCTGCCAAGAACTATTTAAAGTAATGGCTGAATCTGATAAAATTAAAAAACATCTTCACCTGCCTTTTCAATCCGGCTCAAACCGGATTTTAAAGTTAATGAGGAGGGGCTACAGTAGAGAAGAATATATTGAACTCACTAATCAATATAAACAAATAACCGGCGGGACTTTGGGAACAGATATTATCATTGGGTTTCCCAGTGAAACCGAAGAAGATTTTAATCAAACTAAAAGTTTGGTAGAAGAAGTAGGTTTTAAGTATGCTTTTATCTTTAAGTACTCTCCGCGCTTAAAAACTAAAGCAGCAGAAATGGTAGATGATGTTTTAGAAAAAGTTAAAAGCAGACGTCACAAGAAACTTCTTGATTTACAAAAAGAAATTTCTGCTTCAATAAAATGACAAATAAAAAAACAATTAGTATATACTTACTTAGTTTGTCTTTTATCCTTTATTTTTTATCCTTTCCTGCTTATCCAGCTTCTCTAGAAGATGCACAGCGCCAGTATTTGTTTGGTAATTTAGATAAAGCCGTTAGGTTAGCAAAAAGATTAAGAAGTAGTGCCCAAAATATTTATTTTTTAGGGCTTGTATATATTAAGAAAAAAGAATACAGAAAAGCTCGCTATTACTTTAAAAAAATAATTGATAATTATCAAAATTCTTATTTTTATCAAAAAAGTCAAATCAAACTAGCAGATAGTTATTTTTTTGAAGGTAGCTATCAAAAAGCCAATCAGCTATTCACTAATATTTTAAATAAGAAAAACCAGAAAAACGATGAACCTTTGATTTTGCTTCGCTTGGCCCAAGTTGCGGCCAAACAGGGAAAGTGGGCCGATAAAGAAAAGTATTCAACTGTTTTAAAAAATAGATATCCCAATTCTTTAGAAATTAAATATATTAAGATTCTTGATTCTTACGGAAGTTTTTTCACTGTACAAATTGGTGCTTTTAGCGATAAAAGCAACGCTTTAAATCTATATAATCAAATCTCGAAAGATTTTGATGACCATGTTTTTATTGTTGAAAAAAAGAACCAGGACTTTCCTATCTACAAGGTAAGAGTAGGGAAGTTTAAAGATCGTTATTCGGTAGAAAAATTGGCGGAAAAATTACAAAATCAAGGTTACCCAACCAGAATTTATCCCTAATGTCTAAAATTATATTTATTGTAGGGCCGACGGCTACGGGAAAAAGTGATGTTGCCTATCTTTTGGCAAAAAGGCTCAAGGCAGAAATTATTTCCTGTGATTCGATGTTAGTCTATAAGGAGCCAAAGATAATTACAGCAAAACCTGCAAAAAAAATGTTATCAGATATTCCGCATCATTTTATAAATTTAATTTCAGTTACTGAGAAATACAGCGTTTATGATTATTATCAAAAAGCAACCAAAAAAATAAAAGAACTTTATAACCAGAATATTCCGGCAGTTGTCTGTGGTGGAACCGGCCTTTATTTTAAGGTGCTTTTAGATGGGATTTTTTTACAATCAAAAAAGGATGACAGCCTACGAAAAAAACTTTATCAACAGGCTAAAGAGGGAGGGCTTGGAGTTCTATATAAAAAGTTGAGCCGGGTTGATCCCAAAACTAGCGAAAAGATTTCCGAAAACGACCAAAAAAGAATTATAAGAGCCTTAGAGGTATATTACCTTACTGGCAAGCCTATATCTTCTAAGAAAAAAGAAGCCAAAGGTCTTTGGGGTAAAACCCCGATTAAGGTCTTTGGCCTAAAGTTAGATCGAGGTAAGTTGTATGAGAGAATAGAGCAAAGGGTAGATGACATGTTTAGCCAAGGAGCTATAGACGAGGTCAAGGGTTTATTAGATAAAAAACTGAGTTTAACTGCTGAAAAAATTATCGGCATCAATGAAATAAAAGATTATTTGAAAAATAAAGGGGACAGTCTCCATACAGGGACAGTTCCCCTAGTTGGGGAAGCAAAAGAAAAGATAAAACAAAATACGCGCCGGTTTGCAAAAAGGCAAATCACTTGGTTTAAAAAAGACCCGCGGATAGAATGGATTGACGCCGAAGGTATGGCTGCTGAAGAAGTAGCAAATATGATAAGATGCAAGATGCAGGGAGCAAAAGGAGATAAACAATAAACAAATAACAAATTCCAAACAAATCCCAAATTACAATAAATAATAAAAGGGAAATATTAAAAAATCCAAATAGTTTTTAATTTGTATATTGTCTATTAGGTATTGTTTGTGATTTGGGATTTGTATATTGTAATTTATTCGCATCTTGTATTTTGGTTATTGATTATTTCACTGCGAAAAGTTAAACCATGATTGAAACTCGCAAAAAAGAAAAAGCACTTTTAGTAGTAGCTAAAACTAAAGAAGAAAGCTGGAGTCGGAAAATGCTGTCTTCAGAGTTTAAGGCTTTGGTTCTTTCAACCGGGATTGAAGTGGTAAAGGTAGTTGATTTTAATCTAAATCAGCCGAATGCTTCGCTTTATATTGGCAAAGGAAAGGCCCAAGAGTTAAAAGAAGTTGTGGAGGAAAAAGATATCAACGTTGTTATCTTTAATAGCAACCTAAACTATAGCCAACAAAGAAACTTAGAAGATCTCCTAGGATTAAAAACTTTAGATCGAACTCAGCTGATTTTAGATATTTTTGCAAAACATGCTAAAACTAAAGAAGGTAGCTTGCAAGTTGAACTAGCCCAGCTTCAATATCTATTGCCCAGGTTAAGGGGTAGAGGGGTAATGTTATCTCGTTTAGGTGGGGGGATTGGAACTGTTGGCCCGGGAGAAACTAAGCTAGAGGTAGACAGAAGAAAGATATCAGAAAGGATCACTAGATTAAAAAACGAGATAAAACAGATAAGCCAACATCGAGATGTTGCTCGGAAAAAACGTCAGCGTCAAAAGATTCCAATTTGTTCACTGGTAGGCTATACCAATGCTGGAAAGACCACGCTCTTTAACCTTTTGACTGAGAATAACCAAAAAACATCAGCCAACTTATTTACTACCTTAGATACAGTAACCAGAAAAACTAAAATCGAAGAAGGGATGGATGCTATTATTTCTGATACGGTTGGTTTTATCCATAGGTTGCCACCAAACCTAATAGAGGCTTTTAAAGCTACTTTAGAAGAGCTAAATTATTCAGACCTTTTACTTCATGTTATTGACGCCAGTGCAGCCAATATAAAACAGATAAGAAGATCTGTTGAGCAAGTTTTAACAGAGTTGGATCTTAAAGACAAAGATAAAATTGTTATTTTTAATAAAATAGATAGTTTAGACCAGATAACCTTAGAGAAGATGGAAAGGGCTTATCCGGACAGTATTTTTATCTCAGCATCAACTGGCCAAGGTATCGCTAAGATGAAAGAAGAAATCTATAAGTATCTTTCCAATAATTTTCTTGAACTGGTGGTAAAAATTCCTATTTCCAGAATGGATATCATGAATTTTTTTTACAGAAACAGTCAAGTGCTAAAAACAAAATATGATAAAGATAATATTTCTTGTTGGATAAGAATTTCAAGATCTAAACTACCTTTTTTAAAAAAAGAAAATCTTGAAATGGAAAACCTTCCTTAATACTAACCTATTCCGTTCCCGCAACGGAATGAAATTGGTTGATTTTATTTGGTTTTGAGAATTTAAATATATTTAAAAAATAATTTAAAAGTTTTTGAAAAATAACTTGACAAAATTGTAAATATATTGTATAAATGAGTTGTAAAAAGGGAAAAAGCAATGAAGTGGAAAGATTTAGAAGAAAATTTTGATTTAGATATTCCCGTAGAGGAGCCGATCTTTCCGGTGAATATAGTTTGTAAGCTGCTTGATATCCAGTATTATCTGCTCCATGAGGTTGTAAAAGAGGGGATTTTAGATAAGAAGAAAAAACAAAAGAAGAAACTGTTTTCACTAAAGGATATAAAGCAACTAAAATACATAAAATATCTAGTAGAAGATCAAGGCGTGAATATTAAGGGGGTAAGAGTAATTTTAGAGATAAAAGAAAAGGAGTGATTTTTTTTTGGGTTATTCTTAGCACTCTTGGCTTGGGAGTGCTAAGAATAAAAAAGGAGGTAAATTATGAAACTTGCACCTTATCATCAAGACGATCCTTTTAGGTTGTTACGTGATTTTGGTAAAGAGATTGATAGCTTTTTTGAATCACCATTTAAAGGCATTACTAAAAAAGATGCTGATTTTGCTTTGCCATCTTTAGATATTTCCGAAGATAAGGATAATATCTATGTTGATGCGGATTTGCCAGGTTTTGAGCAAAAGGATGTTAAAGTAAAGATGAAAAAAGATAGCTTAGTTATTAGTGCTAGTAAAGATGATAAAAGTGAAGAAAAAAAGAAAAATTATTATCATTGTGAACGGTATCAGGGAAGTTTCTATCGGGAAGTAGCTCTTCCTCAAGCCATAAATGATAAAAACATAAAAGCTAGCTACAAAAACGGTGTATTGAAAGTAACTCTCCCCAAAAGTAAAGAAGAAAAAGAAAAAGAGATTTCAATTGATGTTAAATAAATTGTTTGCACTCCCAAGCCTAAGGTGTTATTTTGTTACCAATTAACCAATTAACCAAATTATGAATTTAGAAAAATTTACCATTAAAGCTCAAGAAGTAATAGTTGCGGCATTAGAGGTGGCGCGTAAATTTAAGCACCAAGCTTTAATTCCCGAGCATATTCTTTATTCTTTGCTTAAAGACAAAAAAAATATTGCTTATAAGATTTTGGCTAAGCTGGGGGTAAATCCAGATGATGTTTTAAAAACAGCCCAAGATCATCTTTCTTCACTGCAAAAAGTTTTAGGGCAATCAGATCAAGTTTATGCCTCTCAAGCTACTGCACAGCTGTTAAGCCAAGCAAAAGAAGTTGCTAGTAAGTGGGGTGATCAATATGTAAGTTCAGAGTTGTTGCTTTACCTTCTTGGGGTTGATAAGAACTCATTGCTAGCCAATTACCTCACTAAACAAGGGGTTAATTCTAAGGATATAGTCCGAGTTATAAAAGAAGTTCGCGGAACTCATAAAGTAGATACTCAGGCTGCTGAAAGTACTTACCAAGCTCTGGAAAAATTTGGCCGTGATTTAACTGAGATGGCAAAGAAAGGAAAACTGGATCCGGTGATTGGTCGAGACAATGAGATCAGACGGTTAATGCAGGTTTTATCACGCCGCACCAAAAATAATCCGGTTTTAATCGGTGATCCGGGGGTGGGGAAAACAGCAATTGCCGAAGGCCTAGCCCAGCGGATTGCTCAGCAGGATGTACCTGAGGGTTTAAAAAATAAAAGAATAATTGCTCTTGACTTAGGGTTGATGGTTGCGGGAGCAAAATTTCGTGGTGAATTTGAACAACGGCTAAAAGGGGTTCTCAAAGAGATTGAAGCAAAACAAGGTGAAATTATTCTTTTTATTGACGAACTACATACAGTAGTTGGGGCTGGTTCGGCTGAAGGAGCAGTGGATGCTGCAAACATGTTAAAACCAGCTTTAGCCCGAGGTACTTTACGTTGTATTGGCGCAACTACTTTAGATGAATACAGAAAACATATTGAAAAAGATGCGGCTCTGGAGCGAAGATTTCAGCAAATAATTGTTGAAGAGCCAACAGCTGAACAAACTATTGCAATTTTACGGGGATTAAAAGAAAAATATGAAGTGCATCATGGAGTGAGATTGAAAGACTCTGCTTTAATTGCGGCAGCTATGCTTTCAGACCGTTATATAACGGGAAGATTTTTGCCGGATAAGGCAGTGGATTTAATTGATGAAGCTGCATCCCACTTGCGGATTGAAATTGACAGTAAGCCGGAAGAGATTGATCGGCTGGAGAGAAAGATCTTAGAACTTCAAATTCAAAGACAGGCTTTAAAGAAGGAAAAAAGCAAACAAACTGAAAAGGAACTTAATCAAGTGGAGAAACAGATTAAAAGCTTAGAAAAAGAGTTGGATTTAAAGAAAAAACATTGGGAAAAAGAAAAAGAGATCATTACTCAAATCCGCAACAAGAAAGAAGAGATCGATAAATTAAAAAATCAAACAGTTGAATTAGAAAAGGAGGGTAAATTAGATAAAGTCGCTGAAATTAGATATGGAAGAATTCCAGAACTTTCTGCTCAAGTCGAAGATTTTAACAAAAAGTTAATTAAATTACAAAAAAATGAAAAGATGTTAAAAGAAGAGGTTGATCAAGAAGATATTGCTCAGATTGTATCCCGTTGGACCCATATTCCAGTTTCTCGTTTGATGGAAGAAGAAGTTAAAAAATTGCTCCATATGGAAGAGGAGATTGAAAAAAGAGTAGTGGGTCAAAATCAGGCGGTAACTTTGATATCTGATTGTGTGCGCCGGGCTCGTTCTGGCCTAGCAGATCCCAACAAACCATTAGGCTCGTTTATTTTTGCCGGGCCAACCGGTGTAGGTAAGACCGAACTGGCGAAGGCTTTAGCGGAGTTTTTATTTGATACAGAAGATGCATTGATTACCTTAGATATGAGTGAATATATGGAGAAGTTTGCGGTTTCTCGTTTGGTGGGAGCTCCTCCTGGTTATGTCGGCTACCAACAAGGGGGACAGTTAACCGAGAAAGTAAGAAGACAACCTTATTCGGTAATATTATTTGACGAGATAGAAAAAGCCCATCCGGATGTATTTAACATTCTTTTACAAATTTTAGATGAAGGCCGGCTTACTGATTCACAAGGCCGAATTGTAAACTTTAAAAATACTTTAATTATCATGACTTCTAACGTTGGAAATCAGTTCTTTAACGATCCTCAAGTAAAAAAAGAGATAATTGAAAGAAACTTAAGACAGGAGTTAAAGAAACACTTTCGCCCGGAACTGTTAAACCGCCTAGATAGTATTGTTGTTTTTAACAGCCTTGAGCTCTCTGAGATCAAAAAAATAGTAGATATTCAAATGCAAACCATCAAGAAGAGATTGGCAGATAAAAATATAAAGGTCGAGCTCACACCTCTAGTCCGTGATTTTTTGGCAGAAAGAGGATTTTCGCCTGAATATGGTGCAAGGCCCTTGAAACGGGTAATTCAGCGGTTGGTAGTTAATCCTTTAAGCGTTGATTTGATAAAGGGGAGATTTATGCCAGGAGATAAAATAAAGGTTAAAAAGGAAGATAAGCAGATATTTTTTGTAAAACTAAAACAAGATAAAAAAAAGGAGGATAAGTGAAGGTAGAAATTTCATTTAAATATTTAAAAAAGAGCAGTTTTGTTAATAGTGTTTTAGACAGTGATATAGAAAAAATAAAACGTAAACTGCAGATATTTAAAAAAGATGATCCAGTTCATCTTTCAGTACATATTGAGAAAAATCCTCACAAGGAAGAGTATTATTGCCGGTCTCATATTTACCTGCCTAAAGCTAAAACAATTGTGGCTAATGAAAAAAGTAGGAATGTAACCGCAGCAATCAACAAGAGCTTTCGGGGTTTAAGTAGGCAGCTGGCTAAGGTTAAGACCAAGCTGGAGAAACATCTCCAAAAAAAAAGAACTCGAAGATAATTTAGATAAGAGCTTGACACAAAAGTTTTGTATGCTAACATATTAGCACTCCCCGATTCAGAGTGCTAAACTAAATTAAAAAGTAGTTAAACTATGGGAAAAACTATTAATAAAAAAGAAAGAGAAGCGGAAATCCTTGAGCTAATAATTAGCAGTTATATCCGGGAATCTAAGCCGATTAGTTCTAGTTACCTTTGTTCTGAATATGATCTTGACTATTCTTCGGCTACTGTCCGTAGTGTAATGCATAATCTAGAGGAAAAAGGGTTGATTGCACATATTCATACTTCTAGCGGAAGAGTTCCGACCAAAGAAGGGTTTAAGTATTATGTAGCAACTTTGAATCCAGAACGTTTTGGTACCTTTTACAATGTAGAGTTAGATTTTTCTTCTCTAACCAGTTTACATCAGATAATGCAATATAGTTTGGATAGTCTGTCTTCTGCCAGCGGCTACACATCTCTTTTAGGGATAAATGCTAAAGATAGCCGATTTTCTTTTCGGGGCACCAGATGTATTCTAAATCAGCCGGAGTTTGAAGATATAAAGGTTCTAAGAAATATTTTTTACGCGCTGGAAGTAAAGATTGATAAACTACAAAAAATTCTCTTTAATTTTATGAGTGAAAAAGTAAGGGTTTTAATCGGCAATGATATAGATTTTTCTGAAATATCTGAATGTTCCCTTGTCTTGTCTGGTTTTAAAGATGAAGATATTTCATTAGTCTTAGCGCTGCTGGGCCCGGTAAGGATGAACTATCTTAGGGCTGCTTCTTGTTTGTATTCGGTTAAAAACCAGCTTAAAGATTCAGTGCATAATTTTGTTTAGGTGGAGGTAGAGATGAGTAAGAAAAAAAATAAACAAGATAAAAAAACAGAACAAACAGATAACCAAAAAGATAAGGAACAAAATTTAAAATCTAAAGAAACAGAGGCAGAGATGATTGCCAAGCAAAAACAAGAGTATCAAGATTTGTGGAACAGGTATCTTAGGCTCCAAGCAGAATTTGATAATTACCGCAAAAGATCTTTGCAAGAAAAGGCAGAGTTTATTAAATTTGCCAATCAGGGCCTTATCTCAGAATTAATCGGTATTTTAGATAATTTTGAGTTAAGTGTTAAATACGCTGATAAAAAAGATGATTTTAAGTTGATGCATCAAGGTGTGGATATGATTATAAAACAGCTTCATACTCTTCTTAAGTCCAAGGGGCTGGAGAAAATAAAAACGGTGGGAGAAAAATTTGATCCTCATAAACACGATGCTTTAACTACGGTTGAAGACCAAGGCCTAGATAGTGATACAGTAGTTGAAGAGTTACAAACTGGATATTTACTTTCGGGCAGAATTTTACGTCCCGCTAAGGTAAAAGTGGCAAAACCAAAAAAAAGTTCTCAAGAAGAGGGGAGAAGCAAAGAGCAACCAGAAGATAATAAAGAAGAAAAAAAATAAAGGTATTCGCTAAATAATAACATTTTTAATGGAGGTAGAAGATGGCAAAAATAATTGGAATTGATTTAGGTACATCGAACTCATCAGCAGCTATAATGGAAGGTGGAAGACCTTCAATAATTCCTTCGGCTGAAGGCGCTGGAGTTGCAAGTGGAAAAGCTTTTCCTTCAGTAGTTGCTTTTACTAAAGACGGGCAAAAATTGGTAGGCGAACCGGCTCGCAGGCAAGCTTCGGTCAATCCGGAAGGAACTATAAGCGGGGCAAAAAGAAAAATGGGGACGCAGTTTAAATTTAAAGTTTACGATAAAGAGTATACCCCGCAACAAATTTCTGCTTTTGTTTTACAAAAAATAAAAGCAGATGCCCAAAGTTATTTAGGTGGTGAAATAAAAGATGCAGTTGTGACTGTACCGGCTTATTTTAACGATAATCAGAGGCAAGCAACAAAAGATGCAGGTACTATTGCTGGTTTGAATATAAAAAGAATTATCAATGAACCTACTGCAGCTTGTCTTGCTTATGGCTTAAATAAAGTTGGCAAGGAACTTAAGATCATGGTTTTTGATTTTGGTGGAGGAACCTTAGATGTAACTATTATGGAGATGTGGGAAGAGGGCGGTTTTAAAGTCCTTTCTACCCATGGTGATACAAACTTAGGTGGACGGGATATGGATCAAGCTTTAGTTGACTATATCGCAGAAGATTTTAAAAAAGAAACTGGTATTGACCTACGCAAAGATAAGATGGCAGATCAACGTTTGAGAGAGGCGGCAGAAAAAGCTAAAATTGAATTATCCAGCACTCTAACTACCGAGATTAATCTTCCCTTTATTACAGCTGATCAATCTGGCCCTAAGCATCTTACTAAAACAATCAATAGAGCAAAATTAGAAGATTTAGTAAAGTCTATTGTAGAAAAGACTGAAGGGCCAATTAAGCAAGCAGTAAATGATGCAAAGCTTACTACCAAAGATATTGATAAAATTATTATGGTAGGGGGGCCGACTCGGATGCCGCTTGTGCAAAAAACAGTCGAAGATTTCGTAGGAACAAAGATTGAAAGAGGGATTGATCCTATGGAATGTGTATCAATGGGCGCTGCAATTCAAGGTTCTATTATCACCGGAGAGACTAAAGATGTCCTCTTGCTTGATGTTACACCCTTATCATTAGGCCTGGAAACATTAGGAGGAGTTTTTACTAAACTCATTCCTAGAAACACTACGATACCTACTAAAAAAAGCCAAATTTTTTCAACTGCAGAAGATAATCAAACTGCAGTAACTATTAGAGTCTTGCAAGGTGAAAGAGAGATGGCTAAAGGAAATACTGAGTTAGGTAGGTTTGATCTTGTTGGTATTCCTCCTGCACCTCGAGGTGTCCCTCAGATTGAAGTTACTTTTGATATTGATTCTAATGGAATTGTCCATGTATCGGCTAAAGACAAAGGTACTGGCAAAGAACAGTCAATAAGGATAACTGCTCCGCAAAAACTTTCAGATGAGGATATTGATAAAATGGTTAAGGAAGCAGAAAAACATGCCGAAGAAGACAAAAAACAAAAAGAATTGATTGAAGTTAAAAATAAAGCAGATTCAGTAGTTTATACTACAGAAAAATCACTAAAAGATTATGGAGACAAGATCTCTGATCAAGAAAAGAAAACAATAGAAGAAAAGGTTAATAATTTAAAAGAAATTTTGAAAAAATCTGATAGTACCAAAGAACAAATTGAAAAGGCTATGGAAGAGGCTACACAAGCTTCTCACAAGCTGGCTGAACAGATGTATAAAGCTCAAGGCGCACAACAACAGCAAAAACAAGCTGGAACCGGTGGGCCGGGCCAAGAAGGAGCTCAAAGTTCAGAGGATCAGCAGCAACAAGCTCAGCAGCAAAGCAAAGGAGAAGAAGACGTAGTTGATGCTGAATATAAGGAAGAAGACAACAAAGACAATAAATAGATTATAACTTATAGCTCATAGCTCTTAGCTCATGGCTCATAGTTTTACAGGACATTTAATTTTTTCGGTAAACTATTAGCGATGAGCCATCAGCCATGAGCCAAGAACTAATTATGAATACACAAAGAGATTACTACGAAGTTTTGGGTTTACAGAAAGGCGCCTCGATAGAGGAAGTAAAAAAGGCTTATCGTAAGCTTGCGATGAAGCATCATCCGGATCGAGTTTCTGAAGACAAGAAAAAAGAAGCTGAAGAGAAGTTTAAAGAGATTTCGGAGAGTTATGCTGTTTTAAGTGATCCTAAGAAAAAACAGCTTTATGATCAGTATGGGCATGCCGGGGTAGATTCACGCTACAGCCAGGAAGATATTTTTAGAGGAGCTAACTTCTCTGATATTTTTGGTGGTGGTGGAGGTGCTGGATTTGAAGATATTTTTGGCAGTATTTTTTCTGATTTTGGCTTTGATATGTTTGGTGGAGGCGGCCGAGGCAGAAGAGGTGGTTTTAAGCAGTCTTCTGGTGAAAGTATTCAAGCCCGAATCAAGATTAGCCTAGAGGAAGCTGCATTTGGCGCAGAGAAGGAAATAAGCTACTATAGATTTGATCCCTGCCCGAGGTGTTCAGGTACGGGAGTTAAACCTGGTTCTTCTAAGGTTACCTGTTCTCTTTGTAAAGGTACAGGGACAGTTAGAAGTGGGATGGGTTTTATCAGTGTTTCCCAGACTTGCCCGAACTGTCGGGGCCGGGGAAAAGTTATTAAAGATCGCTGCCGTCAATGTTCTGGAGAAGGACGAGTAAAAAAGCAACACCGGATGAAGGTAAAGATTCCTAAAGGTGTAAAAGATGGTTCAATTTTACGTCTTAATAAAGAAGGTAGTTTTTCCGGCCAGGCGCGGGGCGATCTCTATCTTCATATTACAATATCCTCTCATCCGCAATTTAGGCGTGAAGGTAAGAATCTACGTTGCCATATAGGGGTTGATGCTTTAGATGTTATTTTAGGAACTGAGATTAAAGTACCTACATTAAATGGGAAAGTAAAAATGAAAATTCCTGCCGGGACACAACCAGACACAGTATTTAGGCTAAAAAATAAAGGTATGCCAGAACTAAACTCAAGTCGGTTTGGTGATGAATTAGTTGAAGTAGGAATTAGAATTCCAAAAAAGGTTTCAAAAAAGGAGAAAAAACTTTTTGAAGAAATAGCTAAAATGCGCAAGTAAAAGCTCAGAATTAAAAAGGAGTAAAAAATGCCTACCTATGATTATCGATGCCTAAAATGCGGAAAAGTATTTGAAGCTTTTCAAAAGATAAGTGATAAACCTTTAGAAAAATGTATTTACTGTAAGGGTAAAGTTGAGCGATTGATTAGTTCTGGATCAGGAATTATTTTTAAAGGTAGCGGTTTTTATGAGACAGACTATAAGCAAAAAAACCGTAGAACTACTTCTGGCAACGACCAGCAATGCAAAAAATGCTCAGATAACAACTGCGACCTAAAAAAGGATAAGTGATGGGTCAAACCATTAAACCATTTAAGGCAACGCACTACAATCCAAATTTATTTAACGATTTTTTAAAAATAGCTTGTCCTCCCTATGATGTGATTAACAGCAAGAGAGCTGCATTTTTAAAAAAACGCTCTCCTTATAACTATTGTCGAATTAGTCTTGCTGAAGGCAAAAATTATGATAAACCTGCTTGTAATTTGCAAAAGTGGCTTGACCGAAAAGTTCTAGTTGATGATTCGAAAAGAAATTATTATCTGTATCAGCAAGAATTTGTAATAAGGAAAAAGAAAATTTTTCGTTATGGTGTTCTTTGCTTGCTTAATATGAAGAAAAAAGAAATTTTTCCCCACGAGCATACCTTAGATAAACCTAAAGAAGACCGTAAAAAGATGATAGCAAAACTTAAGGCAAATTTAAGCCCGGTTTTTGTGATTGCTGGCAATACAGACAGTTCTTTAGATGCTATAGCGAAAAAATATAGAAAAAAAGAGCCATTCATTAAATTTAAAGACGATGAAAATAATTTTAATTGTCTTTGGAAAATAAGTGAAAAAAAAGATATATCACAAATTTCATCTTCCTTAGAAGGTTCGTATCTGGTTATTGCTGATGGACACCATCGATTTGAAACTTCATTTGATTATTTTCAAAAAAATAAGAATAAGTTTAAAGATCTTAACTATATTCTTGCTTATGTCACTATTCCACAACCGGGATTGGTGATACTGCCTACACATCGAATCATTTCTTCAACTATAAAAAATCAGGATAATTTCAATAAATTAAAGGAGCTGTTTAAGGTAAAACTAATAGATAAAAAAAATCTGGAGAAAAAATTAAATACTATCAAAAAATTTTGTTTTGGAATATATTGGAATAAGAAATATTATCTTGCAACCTTGCAAAATAATAACATTTTAGATACAATATCTCCACCGATATATAAAAAATTAGATACTTATGTTTTTCATCAATCTGTTTTATCTAAGATATCTTACAATAAAATAAGTTATACTCATAGTATTGACCAAGCAGAGAAAAATACTAAAAGTAATCAGATGGCATTTTTATTAAAAGCAACGCCTTTAGATTCAGTTTTTGATATTGCAAAGGCTGGTTATAAGTTACCACAGAAATCTACTTATTTTTATCCAAAAATATTTTCTGGTTTAGTCCTGCGGAGATTTAAGAAATGAATATTTTTAAAAAGACCTTTGGTTTTGGTAAGAAAAAAAGAGTGCCGGATGGGCTTTGGAGCAAATGCCCTAACTGTTCCCAACTTATCTTCAATAAGCTTTTAGATGAAAATCTAAAGGTTTGCCCTAAATGCAGTTATCATTTTGTTTTAACTTGTCATCAAAGACTTAAGTTATTGGTAGACCAGGGGAGTTTTATAGAGTTTGACAAAGAAATGACCTCGGATGACCCGCTTAATTTTTCTGGCCCGAAAAGTTATAAAGATAAACTTAACCAAGCAAAAGAAAAGACAAAGTTAAAAGAAGCAGTTATTACTGGTACAGCTGAAATCAATAAAAGGTTAGTAGCTTTAGCGATTACTGATTCTCGTTTTATTATGGGGTCTATGGGCTCTGCCATGGGAGAAAAGATTACCCGGATGATTGAGCAGGCAATTTTAAAAAGATTGCCTGTGATTATTACATCTGGATCCGGTGGAGGCGCCAGGATGTATGAGGGGATGTTCTCGTTGATGCAGATGGCAAAAACAAGCGGAGCTTTATTAAAATTAAAAGAAGCCGGACTGCCTTATTTATCTATCTTGACTCATCCTACTATGGCAGGAGTTTTAGCTTCTTTTGCTGGGTTAGGTGATATAACTATTGCAGAACCAGGAGCGCTTATCGGTTTTACTGGCCCTAGAGTAATAAAACAAACTATAAAGCAAGATCTTCCGGAGGGCTTTCAAACCTCTGAGTTTAATAAAGAACATGGTTTTATCGATTTGATAGTAGAGCGAAAAGAATTAAAAGAAAAAATTACAACTATTTTAGATTATTTAACTTGACATAGATAGATTTATATTTAAAATTTAAGCAATGGCTGAAGTACGATTTAAAAACATAAACAAAGTATTTAATGCAGATATAACAGCAGTTTCGGGCCTAGACCTCGAAATAAAAGACAAAGAGTTTGTTGTCTTGCTTGGCCCTTCTGGCTGCGGTAAATCAACAAGCTTAAGGATGCTAGCTGGCTTAGAAACCCCTACCTCTGGCGATATTTTTGTTGGTGAAAAAAAGGTCAATGATATGCCGGCTAAAGACAGAGATATCGCAATGGTCTTTCAGAATTATGCGCTTTATCCGCATATGGATATTTATAACAATTTAGCTTTTGCTCTTAAGTTACGGCGCTATTCGCGTGATGAGATAAAAAAAAGGGTAAAAGAAGCCGCAGATATTTTAGGTATTGGCCATCTTCTTGACCGAAAGCCCAAAGAAATTTCTGGAGGTGAGAGGCAAAGAGTGGCTGTAGGTAGAGCCATTGTCAGAAAGCCTCAAGCATTTCTTTTTGATGAACCACTTAGTAATTTGGATGCAAAGCTTCGTGTTCAGATGAGGACAGAGATTAAAAAACTCCATATAAAGATAAAATCTACAATGATCTATGTTACTCACGATCAAACCGAGGCTATGACTTTAGGGGACAGAGTAGCAGTCATGAAAAATGGTAAACTTTTGCAAGTTGATACCCCTTTAGATGTCTATGATCAACCGGCTAATAAATTTGTAGCTGGGTTTATTGGATCTCCACCCATGAATTTTGTAGAAGGAATTTTGCGAAAAAAAGATAGTTCGCTCTATTTCTTAGAAAAAGATGGATTCCAGATAAAGGTTCCTGAACAGATGCAGCAAAGATTAGAAAATTATATTGAAAAAGAAGTTATTTTGGGGATTCGTCCCGAGAATTTATATGATAAACTTTTTGCATCTTATGCAACAGTTGATAATACTATTGATGTTACCTGCGATGTGATAGAGACAATGGGTTCTCAAAATCACCTGTATCTTACAACTAAAAAACATACAATAATTGCTGTGGTCGATGCTTCTAACAAACCTGCTGTAGGTAGTAGGGTTGAAATAGTATTTGATACTAAAAAAATCCATTTTTTCGACCCGTCTACAGAAGATACCATTGTATAATTTTTTTGTATATTCAATATTAAATTTCCTTATTATTTCTATCCTTACCCTTATATTTTTAGGTTTAATCTATCCCTTTTGGGGAATATTTTTCTTATTTATTACCTTAATTTCTTTTTTTGTATTTTATTTTTTTCACAGAAAGTTAATTAGTAAAAATATAAAAATTATTGATGATTTAGAAGAAAAAATAAATATATTAGAAGATTCTTTAGCCAAGAAGCATAAAGTCCTAAAATACTTGCCTCTAAAGCAAGAAAAAACTTCTTTTTTAGTTAAGCTTTCTCAAGAGTTGATTGAACTAGACGATCCTCAAGATATTTTTAATTTTTTACTTGATGCCGTTAAAAAGTTATTTCCTGATTTTACTTTTGTTTCTTTGTATGAGTTTAACAAAGAAGATCACTCGCTTGAATTGGTTCAATCATTAAAGAAAAAAGAATTGGCGATTAAAGAAAAACAAGGTAGTGAGATTGAGCGATGGATGATGCGGCAAAATAGTTCTCTTTTAATTGACGATATAAGGAAAGACTTTAGGTTTGACTCTAGTCAGATAGATGGATTTCTTCAACGGGGATCATTGTCTTTTTTGGCTAGCCCGCTTTCGGTAAAAGGAGATTTTTTTGGAATTATTCGAATTGAAAATAAAGATTCTAATTTTTTTTCCTATGAGGATCTAAGATCATTAAGTAATATCTGTGATTTGGGAGCTATTGTGCTCGAACGTGCAAGATTGATAAGAAGAGTTCAAGAGTTGGCCACAACTGACTCACTTACTTCTTTATCTTTGCGGAATTATTTTTCCGAACAGGTAAAAGTCGAGTTAAACCGAGCCAAAAACTCTGGATCTAAAGCGGGGCTGATTATGTTTGATGTAGATGACTTTAAAAATGTAAATGATACACATGGGCATATGGTAGGCGACCTGGTTCTTAAAAAACTTGCAAAAATTTTAAAGAAGCTTGAGAAAAATCCTCAAACTACTGTTTGTCGTTATGGCGGAGAAGAGTTTATGGTATTAGTTGCTGATACCAACAAGGAAGAACTTTTAAAAATTGCTGAAGGTGTGCGGAGAGAAGCCTTTAATTCCGTAGTTTCTTATCGGAGGAATAAAGTTAATTTTACAATATCCGGGGGGATAGCTATCTATCCTGATGATGAAAATGATTTTGATAAAATATTTAATTTGGTTGATAAAACTATGTATCGGGCAAAAAAAGAGGGTAAAAACAAGATATGTTCTTTTTCCTAATTTTAGTTATACTGCTAGGGGTATTTTTCTGGATGTTGATCAAGGAATATCAACTTGAAAAAAAACAATTTAAATCGAGTAAAAAAGAGCTAATTGAAAAAGTTGAAAAATTAGAAAAAGGAGAAGGCGAATTAAAGAAAAAAATTAAAGATTTTGATAAAAAAACTTCTCAGCTTTTTGCATTTTATGATACGGCTCGATTAGTTTCTTCTCTTGTTGATAAAAAAGAATTAGAATCTGCTTTTATTGATAAGTTAAGTTCTTTAGAAGGTATAGACAAGATAAGTTTATCCAAACTTGAAGGGCCAAACTGTCACCGGTTTAAGATTAACCAAGATAACAATTACCTGTATTTGGATACTCAATCACCCAATATCTTTGGCCTTTTCCCGCTTTTTGCAAAACTATTTACTGTATCCTTAGAAAGGTTAGAACTTTATAACCGCCTTCAGGAGTTATCAATACGTGATTATCTTACTGGTGTTTATAATCGCCGTTTTTTTAATCAGAGAGTAGAAGAAGAATTTTTGCGATCAAAAAAATTAAAAAATAAACTGTCTTTTCTAATGATTGACATAGATGATTTTAAAAAAATAAATGATACCTATGGCCATTTAGTAGGTGATGCTGTTTTAGAAAGGTGTAGTGCTTTGATCTCTGAAGGTGTACGCCAAATTGATTTTGTGGGACGACTCGGCGGGGAAGAGTTTGGTGTATTGCTGACTGATACTGACAAAGCGGGTGCGATTATGGTTTCTGAAAGAATATGCTCTCGAATCTCTCAAGAAAAAATAAAAGTGTTTGATGAAAGTTTAAATATGACTGTGAGCATAGGCGTAGCTACATATCCTTCAAACACAATTTATATGGATTTATTTACTGAAATTGCCGATAAAGCACTTTACCGGGCTAAAGCCGCTGGCAAAGATAGAGTTTCTTGGTTCTAATAAAGTCAATAGTCCAGAGTCAATAGATCATAGAATCAGTTTTTGCAACAAGCAGAAAGAAGTGGCTGAGATAAATATTGCAAAATAAAGATAATTATGGATAATGTAGCTTTTATTTTTAAAAAAGGAGTTGGGGTTGCATGGAAAATTTAGAAAGATATTTATTAGAAGCAGCTGGAAAAGCCAGGGATGAAATTTCGAGTGAAAATCCTTATCGAGAAATAGCTTTTGACGGTGAAAGTCCACGCTTAGGCTGGGTTGAGCCGGTTAATTTTGGCAAGATTAAATCTCTGCTTGAATCGATTTTGCCGCTTGTTTCTGAAAAAGAAAATTTTATCTTTATTGGCATGGGGGGCTCAATTAACGGAATAAAACCTCTTTTGTCTGTATTTAAACAAACTAATTTTTTCACTTTAGACAATCTAGATCCAAAAGCGATAAATGATATTTTATCTCAAATTAATAATCCATCTAAAACTTTAGTAGTTGCGATTTCAAAGTCAGGTACTACTCCTGAAACTCAGTTGTTAGCCCAGACAGTAAAAAGCTATTTTACTGATCAGTTAGGTTTAGATAAATGGTCTCAGAATTTTCTTTGGTTAACAGATCCAGAATCATTTGAAAAGCTGAATCGATTCGGTTGGTCTGGTGTAGAAAAGATGCCGATTCAACCGAATCAATGCTCTGATATTGGAGGCCGTTTTTCTTCGCCGTTTACGCACATTTTTATCTTACCTTTATTTCTTCTTCTAAACCAAGATTTCAATAAACTCGAGGAACTTTATTCTCAGTTTATTAATAGTAAAGATAAAATTAGAAAAAGTGCTTATAAAACCATGTTGTCGTTGGGCAGAGATTATGATTTTAATTTTTCTCCTACTCTTAAAGGAAAATGGGTAAAAAGTTTTATTCCTTGGATAGCACAGTTGTTTCAAGAGTCGTTGGGTTCTAAAAATTTAGAAAAGTCGGTAAAAACAATTGTTAATTTTTCTGGGCCTGGTTTTATCAACTTAGAGGCAGATTTCGGTTTTAGTCAACCAGTTTTATCAATTATGGCTCAGATGTATTTTTACCAACTTTTTATTGCTTATCTGTCTGGTAGATGGGATATTAACTTTGTAAGTCAAGAATTTGTGGAAAAATATAAGAAAAAAATGCGTTTACTTGAAGAAAAAAACGAAACCATGACTGATTTAGCAGAAGGTAATCTAGACGGTTTGATTGCCCAGATTGGTAAAAAAATAAAAAATAGACAGCGTTTTATAGAACTAGTTTTTTATTTTGTTCCAGATCAAGAATTTAGTTTATCGGTTCAGAGAGGGCTTGAGAGGAAATTTAGCCAAAAAATAGTTCTTACTTTTGTGGGAAGTGACTGGAACCATCAATGTTATCAAGCTGCTTTTGCTGATAAAAATACTTTTTATGGTTTAATTTGCCTTTCGTCCTACGATCATACTGATTTTGCCTCAAGAGATAAGATTGATAAAAACGTAAAAACCTTAAGACATATTGCTTTAGCTACATATCAGACATTATCTGATAAGGCCGTTTTATATAATTTTAATAGATAATTCTTAGAGGAGGATTAAATGCATAAAATAGTTAAAAATCTAAGAGAGCAAGCCAAAAAAAATCCGCGAAAAATTGTTTTTCCGGAAGCAAATGATGAAAGGATTATTGAAGCGGTTGAATATATCAACAAAGAAAAGATAGCTAATGCCTTATTGCTTACTCACGATAATTTAGAAGTTGAAAAACAAGAAAAATATGCAAATATTTTCCACGAAAGGAAGAAGGTGAAGGGAATTAGCTTTGAAGAGGCAAGGGAGCTGATGGAGAATCCCTTATACTATGGGGCAATGATGGTAAAGTACGATGGTGTAGATGGGTTTGTGGCTGGGGCAAGGTATACTACCTCTTCTGTGATCAAGGCCGCTCTTAACTGTCTTGATCTAGATAAAACTGTTGGGACTATATCAAGTTGTTTTATTATTGATGTTCCCAATTGTTTATATGGAGAGGGAGGAACTTTTATCTATGCCGATTGCGGAGTAATACCTTATCCTAGTAGTGAACAACTTGCTAATATTTCTATATCTAGTGCGCGCTTTGCCAAAGAAGTTTTGAAAATTATTCCCCGGGTAGCTTTGCTGAGCTTTTCGACCAAAGGGAGTGCAAAGGGCAGATGGGTTGATAAAATGAAAGATGCAGTAGAAATTGCCAAATCAAAAAATAGCGGTTTTATGATTGACGGTGAGCTTCAGGGAGATAGCGCTCTAGATCCAAAAGTTGCTTCGCGAAAGTTAGATAAAAGTGATGTCGCAGGAGCAGCTAATGTCTTGGTTTTTCCTAATCTTGATGCAGGTAATATCTGTTATAAATTAACCCAAAGGCTTGCAAAAGCAAGAGCCATTGGGCCAATTATTTTAGGGACTAAGCAGCCTTGTAGCGACCTATCTAGAGGTTGTGAAGTTGATGATATTATAGATTGTGCAGCAGTTACTGTAGTAAGAGCACAGAACAAATCTTAATAGTTTAAGCTAGCGGTTAATATGAATATTTTAGTTATAAATTCAGGGAGTTCTTCGATTAAATACAAGCTTTTTAGTTTTCCTAAAGAATCTCTTATTGATAAAGGAGAAATTGAAAAAATCGGAGAAACAAAATCAAAAATAAAAAATCATACTCAAGGTATAGATGAAATAATAAATAAGATTTTAACAAAAAGTAGTCTGAATTCGTTAGAAGATATAGATGCAGTTGGCCATCGCGTTGTTCATGGAGGAGAAAAATTTAAGCAACCCCATTTAATTAACAAAACAGTAATAAAACAAATTCAAAAGTGTAGTGAGCTTGCCCCCTTGCACAATCCAGCTAATTTAGCTGGGATAAAGCATTGTCTAAAAAGTTTTCCGACAAATTTTCAAGTTGCAGTTTTTGATACGGCATTTCATCAAACTATACCCAGGTCTGGCTATATTTATCCGATTCCCTATAAATATTATAAAAAATATAAAGTTCGCAAATATGGCTTTCATGGCACTTCTCATCAATTTATCGCTCAAAAAGCAGCAGTAATTTTAAAAAAGCCTTTAGATAGGTTAAAATTAATAACTGCTCACTTGGGTAATGGTTGTAGCATAACAGCAATAGATAAAGGCAGATCAGTTGCTACTTCTATGGGGTTTACTCCCCTAGAAGGGTTGATGATGGGGACTCGCTGTGGTGATATTGATGTTGCTGCAATCTTTAATATAATGAGAAAAGAGGGTTTGACTATTGACCAAACAGATAAAATTCTCAACAAAAAAAGTGGTTTTTTGGGAGTTTCCGGTATAAGCAATGACTTACGCAGTGTAGTTAAAGCTGCTAAGGGAGGGAGCCAGCGAGCTAGGTTAGCTATTGATATTTTTATTAATCGCCTTAAAAAATATATTGGTGCATATTTATTTTATTTAGGCCGAGCTGATGCAGTTTGTTTTACTGGTGGGATTGGCGAAAACAATCCTGATATGGTAAAATCTATAGAAAGAAAGATAAAAAATATTTTTCCGAAAACAAAAGTATTAATTATTCCTACAGACGAAGAACTAATGATTGCTAAATTGACTTATCAGTTGTTTATAAAAAATAAGAGAGGAAAATAAAATGTTGAGAGCAATGTTAAAATCAAAGATTAGTTACGCAACGGTAGTAGAATTAAAGTTATATTATAAAGGTAGTATCACCATAGACAAAGAGTTAATGGAAGCCGCAGATTTATATGAGGGAGAAAGAGTTGATGTTTTAAATTTAAATAATGGTGTTAGGCTGCAAACTTATGTTATTGCAGGCAAAAGAGGTAGTGGCAATATATGCTTAAATGGGCCAGCTGCCCGTCAGGGATACAAAGGAGATAAGATAATAATTATTTCTTATGGTTATTATAGCCAAGATGAGGCAAAACAATTATCAACTAAATTTATTCAGGTAGATGATGAAAACAAAATTAAAAATACATAAGTGGCCAGACAAAATACTTAAAAAGAAGTCCAAAGAAATTGAAAATCCGGATCAGGTCATAGCGGATATTTTAGATCAGATGTATGTTTTGATGAAAGCAACCGATGGAATTGGATTAGCTGCAAATCAAGTTGGTTTGGCTCTGCCGTTGATTGTTGTTGAGGTCCAAGGCAAGATTTATAAACTTATTAACCCCAAGATTATAAAAAGAGAAGGTTTTGTAGCTTTTAGGGAGGGTTGTTTAAGTTTTCCTGGTATTGAGTTAGAGATAAAAAGAAATAATAAAATTTGTGTTGAAGCACTAGACCAGAAAGGCAAGCCGGTTTGTTTTGAACCAGAAGGTATATCAGCTGTTGTTTTTCAGCATGAGATAGATCATATCAATGGAGTAACTTTTATTGATAGAGTTTCGCTTTGGAAAAGATTAAAGATTACCCCCCAGTTAAATAGAATTAAAAACGGAAAAGTTAAGTGAAAAAAGACCTAGATCTAATAATTGTTGGAGCAGGAATTGCAGGCGTTAATGCAGCTGTTTACGCAAAACGTTCCGGACTTAATTTTAAAATTTTTGAGTCAGGGTCCGTAGGCGGCCAGCTTTTTTATATGGAAAGAATCGATAACTACTTAGGTATTAAACTAGGAACCAAAGGAAGAGACTTAGCCAAGAGCTTAACGGAATCCTTATCTGGTTTAGATATTTCTCTAGATGGTCAAAGAGTAGATAAGATAAAACAACAAAAATATTTATTTGAAGTCTTAACTGATAAAAGTAAATATGAAAGTAAAGCAATTATTGTAGCAACCGGATCATCATTTAAAAGATTAGGGCTTAAAAGTGAAACTAGATTTTCTGGTAAAGGGGTTTCTTATTGTGCGGTTTGTGATGGTTTTTTCTTTAAAGGTAAAGATGTAGCAGTTGTTGGTGGAGGAAATACTGCGGTTGAAGAGGCGCTTTATTTATCTAATTTTGCAAAATCAGTAACTTTAATTCACAGGCGAGATAAATTAAGAGCTTTAGAGTATTTACAAAAAAGTCTTTATGAGAAAAATAATATTAATATTATCTACAATCATACTATAAAAGAAATAGTCGGTGACCATAAAGTTAAAAGCTTAATTCTTGAAGAAACTACAAAGGGCAATAAAAAAGATTTAGTTTTAGACGGTTTATTTGTTGCTATAGGAGCATCTCCCAACACAGAGTTTTGTCAAGAACTTGTGTCTATTGATAAAAATGGTTTTATTATAACTGATGATAAGATGAAAACTTCAAATAATTCTATTTGGGCTTGTGGAGATTGCAGAAGAAGGCCACTTAGACAATTAATCACCGCAGCTTCTGAAGGCGCAATTGCTTCAATTGAAGTTTACAAATGCCTTCGTCAAAATTACTTGAGTGTGTAGCGAGATAAGCTCTTGATTTCATCTCTTTTTAAGAATTAACTACAATATAGAGGGGGTTTTATGTTACAGTTTATCATCGATGGTTACAACTTCGTACATAAAATACCTAAAATTAAAGATTCTTCAACACCTTGTTCAGACCTTCTTTTTCTTATTTACAAAAATAAATTAACTGGAAGTACCAACAATAGTGTCTGGGTTATTTTTGATGGAGGCCGTCCGCCTTATCCGATAAATAATTTTCAATATAAGGTTTTGTTTAGTGGAGGCGAGATTGCTGATAATTTAATAATCAAAAAAGTAAAACAAGTTAAAAATAAAAAGCAAATTTTAGTTGTAACTGATGACCGTCAGCTAGCTTATCGAGCTAAAACTCTGGGGGCAGGGGCTATTTCCGTTAATAAATTTATGTCAAAAGCAAAAAAGAGCCAAAAGAAAGAAAAAACAAAAGATATTAGTTACTCCCTGCAAAGAGAGATTACCGAAGAGTTGAAGAAAATTTGGTTAGATAAGGATAATCCTCAAACATGAGGTATCTACAAGAAATACGTTCGTATCTCATCTACGAATTTACTAATCTATACGAATTTACGAATTTTTATATCTTATTCGTATATTCGTAAAAGATTCGTAATTTGTTGATAATATTGTTTTAATAATATGGGAAAAGATAGCAATTTTATAAAGTTTCTTGGCACTGCTGGAGCCCGTTTTGTAATGATTAAGCAGCTTCGTTCTTCAGCCGGGATTTGGCTTAACTATAATTCAACCAATATTTTAATTGATCCTGGTCCTGGATGTTTAGTTCGGTGCCATAAAAGCCGGCCTAAGCTTGATCCTTCTAAACTTGATGGGATAATTTTAACTCATAAGCATCTAGATCATTCGGGTGATATAAATGTAATGATTGAAGCTATGACCGAAGGAGGGTTTAGGAAAAAGGGCAAGTTATTTTTACCTTCCGATGCATTAGGAAAAGATGGTGTAATTTTTAACTACCTCAAAGAGAAAGTAAAAAGAATCGAGAAGTTGAAGAAGAAAGAGTTTGTGGCTAAAGATATAAAATTTTCTGTACCTATACAAAATAAGCATTCTGTAGAAACTTATGGCCTAAAATTCTATTTAGGCAAAGAAGTGGTTGCTTATGTTTCTGATACAAAAAATTTTAATAAATTGATTAAAGCTTATTCTGATGCAACAGTTTTAATACTTAATGTTGTTTTTTTTAAGGCTAGGTTTGATTATGATCATCTTTCTCTTCCTGAAGCAGTTAATCTAGTTAAACAGATAAAACCTAAAAAGGCAATCTTTACTCATTTTGGGATCTCTATCTTAAAGAAGAAGCCTCATCTTTTAGAAGAAAAAATAAAAAAAGAAACAGGGCTGAATATAAGTTTTGCTTATGATGGGATGAGTGTTGACATCAAATAAATATCAAGTAGAATACTTTTCCAGCATACACGTATCTGGCCCCATCGTCTAGTCTGGTCTAGGACAGGTGGTTCTCAGCCATCAGACACCGGTTCGAATCCGGTTGGGGCTATTATTTTTCGATGATTTTTACAAGTAGAAAAGCTATGCAGTAAAAACAAATACAGATAAGCCCAACAAGCACTATAAGAAGATTAGTTAAAGAGCTCCCGCTTTTATGGGCCGCGTAGAGACCGCTAGCGATTAAAACCACTCCAAAAAACCAGGGTGAGCCTAGAATTACAAACTTTTCAAATTTAGTTAATTTTGCCATAGTTTAACCTCTTTATTTTTGTTTACCTCGGACAATAAGAAGAATAGCGATAACTATTATAATAATAACTATCATAATAGTTTGTATACCTACACTCATTTGACCTCCTAAGTTAATTAGGTTATCATCTAAACCAGCTTATCATTATTTTCTAAGAGATGCAATGATAAATAGATATTTTAAAAAAAGTTAGTTTTTTTTCTGGGAGTCTTCAGGTAAGTTTAACACAATAAGAATTGCTATAGAGATTATTAGCCAAAACCAGGGAGAATTAACTATCATACGATTATTTTATCGGTTATTTTTTAAGTATTCAAGGGGGTAGAGGTCAAATCATGAAATCGTTTACACAAGCTCTAATTAGCTTGGATTTTAAAAGATATATGATATAATTTATTCTCTTTTAGGAGATTATAAATATGCTTGCAAAACGAATAATACCTTGTTTAGATATCCAAAACAGCCGAGTAGTTAAAGGGGTTAATTTTGTTGATTTAAAAGATGCCGGGGATCCGGTGGAAAATGCAAAAATTTACCAAAAAGAAGGGGCTGATGAACTGGTTTTTTTAGATATTACGGCTAGTCTTCAAAAGCGAAAAACGGTTATTGAGCTAGTAAAAAAGGTATCCAAAGTAGTCTTTATGCCTTTTACTGTAGGCGGCGGCATAAAAAGCAATGAAGATATAAGAGAGATCCTTTTAGCTGGAGCAGATAAGGTGTCAATCAACAGTTCAGCAGTAAAACGGCCAAAGATGATAACTGAAGCGTCAAATATTTTTGGCAGTCAGTGCATTGTGGTTGCTATAGACGCAAAGCGCAAAGCGCAAAGCGCAGAGCGCGAAAACACAAGTTGGGAAGTTTATACCCACGGGGGAAGAAAGCCAACAGGAATAGATGCTATTGGTTGGGCAAAAAAAGCAGAATCTTTAGGAGCAGGTGAGATACTTTTAACTAGCATGAACTGTGATGGTACAAAAAAAGGATTTGATATCTCTTTGACTAAAGCAATCTCTGAAGCTGTTAATATTCCAGTTATTGCTTCCGGAGGTGCTGGGAATATAGATCATTTTTCTGATCTTTTTAAAAAAACCAAAGCTACTGCAGCTCTGGCTGCATCTATATTTCATTATAGAGAAATTAGTATCGGCCAAATAAAGAAAAAATTAAACCAAGAAAAAATAAAAGTACGACTGGAAAACAATTAGGAGGTGGCCATGAATAAAGAAAATAATAATCAGCTAGATGTTTCTGAATTGAAATTTAACGAAAAAGGGCTTATTCCAGCAATAGTCCAAGATGAAAAATCTGGTGATGTATTGATGATCGCGTATATGAATAAAGAATCAGTTCAAATTACTCTTGATGAAAAAAGAACATGTTTTTACTCACGTTCACGTCAAAAACTATGGAGAAAGGGAGAAACCAGCGGACATATTCAAAAAGTAAAAAGTATTTATTATGATTGTGACAAAGATGCGTTACTAGTTATCGTTGATCAAGAAGGGGGAGCTTGTCATACCGGTAATTGGAGCTGTTTTTATCGAAAGTTGATATAAAAGGTAAAAGATGGGTATAAAAATTAATCCTGGTTCAGGAGATTTTAAAAAGTTAGCTAAGAAAAATAACTTAATAGTTTTATCTTATAAGTTTTACTCGGATTGGTTTACGCCGATCGCAGCTTATTATAGTTTAAAAAATAAGATAAAAAGTGACAGTTTTTTGCTTGAGTCGGTGGAGGGCCAAGAAAAGGTTTGCCGTTATTCATTTTTAGGGTTTACGCCCCTTGCCACTTTTAAAACCAAAAAAGATAAGGTTTATGTAAAAACTGACAAAGGCTCAACTATTTTTAAGATAAAAGATGATCCATTAGGCCAGCTAAAGAAGCTAATGGGTAGTTATAAGGTTGCTCCTAAAGAAAATCTACGTTTTTTTGGCGGTTTTGTTGGTTATCTTGGCTATGATTTGGTCAGATTTTATGAACCTGTGGGCAAAGAGCTAAAAGATAAGATATCAACATTTGATTCTTACCTCGTTTTACCAAAATATTTAATTATATTTGACCATTTAAAAAAACAAGTTGAAATTCTTAATTTTATATCCATTGATAAAAAAAATAGTTTAGATAAAACTTATAAAACAGGGGTTGAAAAAATTGCAAAACTATATAATCAGATGATCAGTATAAAACCTTTGCCTAAATTGAATTTTGTTAAAAAGAATATAAAAATGAAATCAAACTTTAAAAAGGCTGATTTTATAAAAGCAATAAAAAAAGTTAAAAAACATATAAAAGAAGGCGATATAATTCAGACGGTTATCTCGCAAAGATTTAAAAGTAATTTTTCTAAAGATCCGTTTTTAGCTTACCGGTATTTACGAATTCTAAATCCATCTCCTTACATGTTCTACCTTAACTTCGGCAAGCTAAAGCTGGCTGGATCTTCGCCTGAGATGTTGCTTAGAGCTGAAAAAAAACAGCTAATCACCCATCCCATCGCCGGCACCAGGCCCCGGGGTAAAAATGAAGCTCAAGACCAAAAGTTAAGAGAGTCGTTACTTTCTGATAAAAAAGAAAGGGCTGAACATATAATGCTGGTTGATTTAGCCAGAAATGATTTAGGGAGAGTTGCCGAAAAAAGGACAGTAAATTTACCTGTTTTTATGAATGTGGAAAAATTTTCCCATGTTATGCATATTGTAAGTGAAGTCAGGGCGAAAATGAAAAAAGGACAAAATTTATTTTCTGCTTTAGGTAGCTGTTTTCCTGCTGGTACTGTAAGTGGAGCTCCTAAGGTAAGAGCCATGCAGATAATAAATAAGCTTGAACCAGATAGAAGAGGTGTGTATGCAGGATCTGTAGGATATTTTTCCTTCACAAATAGCCTAGATACCTGTATAATAATCCGGACTATTTTATTTAAAGAAAATAAAGCATATATTCAAGCTGGTGCCGGTATTGTAGCTGATTCTGTACCAGAGCATGAATATAAAGAGACTATCAGTAAGGCTAAAGCTCAAGTTAAAGCTTTAGAGTTGGCCAAAGGTAATTAATTTATTAAATAATTGAGGAGGAAAAATGCTAAAGATAAGGTTAAGGCGCCCGGGTAAGTCGATTAAGGGCAGGACACACCAGAAAATTGTCGTAACTGAAAGGAGCTGGGCCAGAGAATCCAGATTTATTGATCAAATTGGTTATTATGATCCAGGTAGAGACCTGCTTCATATCGATACTGATAAATATAAAGATTGGCTTAAAAAGGGAGCTCAACCTTCTGAGACAGTCGCTAGTTTGTTTAAAAATTATGGAAAACCGAAAAAAGTAAAAAAGAAAAAACAACCAAAACAAGAAAAAGCTGCACCCACAGAAGCAGAGAAGGACAAAGAAACACCGAAGGAAGAAGCTGTAACTACCGAAACAGAGAAAAGTGCTAGAACAGAGAAAAAAACAGCGACCGAAGAGAGCCTCGACCGAAGCGCCGAGAAAGAAAAACCCGACGAGAAAAAAGAGACAGAAACAGAAGAAAAGGATAAAGACAAAGGAGAAGAGCCAAAAGAGCAAAAAGATAAAGAAGAACCTAAAGAAGAACCTAAAGAAGAACCTAAAGAAGAACCTAAAGAAGACAATAAACCTAACTAAAATTATAATTTAACCATTGGAGGTTATTATGGAACAAGGTGCAGGTAATATATTTTATCAATTAATCCCGCTGATATTTTTGTTTGCAGTTTTTTATTTTTTATTAATTAGACCGCAAAAAAAACAGCAAAAAGCACATCAATTGATGATTGCAAATCTTAAAAAGAACGATCAAGTGGTTACTTCAGGAGGAATACACGGAACTATTGTAGCTGTTAAAGATAAGACTTTTGGTTTAAGGATAGATGAAGGGACTAAAGTTGTGGTAGATAAAAACGCGATTGCATATCTAAAAAAATAAAATAATGATTAGAAGAAGTGATTTAAAGTTAAGACTTATAGGACTTTTAATTCTTATCGGGTTGTGTGTTTTTTATATTTTCCCGATAGGAGAAAAGATAAATTTAGGCCTGGATTTAAAAGGCGGCATGTATGTACTGCTTCGGGCTGATGTATCAGAGATTGATAAAGATAAAGTTCCCAATGCTATCTCTGCTGCAGTTGCAAAACTGCGTACTAGAATAGATACTTTTGGAGTCAAGGAAACTTCAATCTCTATCCAGGGGGATAAATCTATTTTAGTAAAGGTCCCGGGTTTAGTTGACCGTCAGATTATTGATAAGTTAAAGAAGGTTGGTAAGCTCGAGTTTAAATTAGTTTCAGATGATCAACAAAAGCTGTCCAAGGCCCTTGAAGAAGGTCCCCCCGAAGGTTATCAACTAAAGGACTATAAGAGCAGTAAACTTCTAATTAAAGAAGAACCGGTTCTTACCGGATCAGATCTTTCGGAAAGTTTTGTTGGTTTTGACCCTTATGGAGCTGCTGAGGTACGTCTACGTTTTACTTCTGAAGGGGCAGATAAATTTGCGAAGGTAACCCAGGAAAATACCGGGAAAATATTAGCAATTACCTTAGATGAAAAAATAAGAAGTACACCTCGCATACAAGAAGCTATTTTGGGAGGCCGAGCTCAAATAACTGGTGATTTTTCGACTGATGAAGCAAAAGCTACTTCATCTATTTTAAATTCTGGAGCTCTTCCGGTTCCCTTAACAGTCGAAGAAGAAAGAAGCGTTGGTCCACTTCTGGGTTCTGATTCGATTCAACGTGGTATAAATTCAATAGTTTTAGGTTCAATTTTAGTAATCAGTTTTATTTTAGTTTATTATCTTTTAGGTGGGATAATTACTATAATTTGTCTTGCTTTAGATTTATTATTCATCTTAGCCGGTTTACATATGTTTGGTGCTACTTTAACTTTACCTGGTATTGCGGGCATGATTCTTACTTTAGGAATGGCTGTGGATGCAAATGTTTTAATTTTTGAAAGGATTCGCGAAGAGTTACGTTTAGAGAAGCCGCTTTCTGTTGCAGTACGCAATGGTTTTGATAAAGCTAAGCGCACTATATTTGATGCAAATTTAACTACCTTAATTGCAGCCCTTTTTCTTTTTATCTATGGGACTGGTCCAATTCGGGGTTTTGCAACAACACTTTCTTTAGGTATTGCCGCCAGTATCTTTACTGCTATTTTTGTGGGCAGGGTTATATTTTCTTATTTTCTTGATTTAAGACTGAAAAAGTTTCCCATGCTTTCTATTATTCCTAGGTCGCACATTAATTTTATCAAGTTAAAAAATATATGCTTAGTTATTTCTCTAGTTGTAGTTGTTTTTGGGTTGTTTAAGTTTTATCAAAAAGGTGAGGCAGCTTATGGGGTAGATTTTACCGGCGGACAAAATCTTGAATACAAAATAACCCCTAATGCTAATATTGCTGATATACGCAATCTTGTAAATAATGCTGGTTTTTCAGATATTACAATTCAGGAGTTTAAAGATATCGAAGGTGGGATAATAGTTAAAAGTAAAAATGATATTGCCGCCCAACTAAAACAGAGCCTTGATGATCAGTATGAAAACGTAGAAGAGTTAAAGGTCACAACTGTTGGGCCGAGAGTGGGGAAAGTTTTACGAAAAAAAGCAATCTTTGCTATTATTTTTTCACTTTTAGGTATTTTAATTTATGTTGCTTATCGTTTCAAGCATTTCGACTTTGCTTTTGCTGCAGTGATAGCTGTTTTTCATGATGTCTTAATTAGCTTAGGTATTATGAGTTTAGCTGGTTTTTCAGTTAATTTGCTTACAGTAACAGCCCTTTTAACTATTGCTGGTTATTCGATAAATGATACGATTGTAATCTATGACCGAATTCGGGAAATTTCGCCCAGAATGCATAAATCAAAGTTAAGCGAAATTATAAATGTAGCCATAAATAATACACTTTCGCGTTCAGTGATCACCTCGTTAACTACAATTTTGGTAGTTCTGTCGATTTACTTGTTAGGGGGTGAAGCTCTTTCCGGTTTTTCTTTTACGCTTTTAATCGGAATAATTGCTGGTACCTATTCTTCAATATATATCGCATCTCCTTTGGTTTTATTTTTTCGAAAATCCCACCTTCTTCATAAGGTAAGTAGTAAATAAAGTTCTGACGGACCAAGGACGACAAAGGAAAATACGCAATTATCCATCGTTCTCATGAAGTGGTAGTTACTCGTCTTTCGGAAAATTTACAACTTAAAATTTGTTTTTATGATGTTTAATTCCTTAAAAATATATAAACATAAAGCTATTTCCATGGAGGCTGTCTGCCAAGGTCTTAGCAAGCTAAACTATAGCGGTGGTCAAGGAGTAGATGAGCCTGGAGATTTTGCTCAAAAAGGTGATACTTTGGAAATTTTTCCGGTTAACTTTTCCTTGCCGGTTAGAGTTGAGTGGGACTTTGACCAAATATCAAAAATTTACAGTTTCGATAAAAATTTCACTAAAATCCTTGAGTATGATCTCTTGATTATCGTTGCTTATTTTAAAAAAGTTCATCACTATCTTTCCGAAGATTATCCGCTTGAAGGAAGTCTTCGGATAAAAGCTGGTGATTATATAGTTCATACGCATTATGGAATTGGAAAGTTTCTTGGAACAAAAAAGGTCAAGACGGAAGAAAAGCAAGAATATTTTTTTCAAATTAAATATGCTGATGATGATTTAATCTATGTCTCAAAGGAGAATGCTCATCTCATTCAAAAATATATAAATCTAGGGATAAAGAAACCAGCCTTAACTAAATTAGGTACCAAGCAATGGGAAAAAACTAAAGAAAAAGTCCAAAAGGGAGTTCGAGAATATGCTCTTTCGATATTAAAAATTGAAGCACAGCGAAAGTTAATCGGAGGTATTAAATACCCTAAAGACAGTAAGTGGCAGAAAAAGTTTCAGCAGCAATTTCGCTATCAATTAACTCCGGATCAAAAAAAAGCTTCTGATAATGTAAAAAAACAGATGCAGTCATCACAGTGTATGGATAGATTGTTGTGTGGAGGTGTAGGTTATGGCAAGACAGAAGTCGCCATGCGGGCGGCTTTTCGGGCTGCAGCTTCTAGCCGACAGGTAGCTTTTTTGGTACCTACAACTATTTTAGCCTATCAACACTATCTTAACTTACAAAGAAGAATGAAAGATTTTCCCTTATCTGTGGAAATGCTTTCACGGTTTCGTAGTAGGCTAGAACAAAAAAATATTATTAAACGAATTAAAGAAGGTAAAGTAGATATAGTAGTAGGAACCCACCGGCTTTTATCAGACGATATCAACTTTAAAGAGTTAGGCTTGCTGATTATCGATGAAGAGCAACGTTTTGGAGTAGAGCATAAAGAAAAAATAAAATCGCGCCGGGTGGGAATAGATGTATTGTCTTTAACTGCAACTCCTATCCCTAGGACACTATATATGAGCATGGTTGGGATAAAAGATATTTCTTTAATTCAAACACCACCCAAAGAACGTTTATCAATAAAAACAAAGGTATATCCTTTTAGTATAAAAGTAATTAAAAAAGCTATACAAAGAGAGCTTGGGCGCAAGGGGCAAATATTTTTTATTCATAATCGGATAAAAGATATTTCTAAAATAGCTAAAAAAGTTCAAAGTAATTTACCTGATATTAAAATCGGTTTAGCCCATGGCCGGCTACCTGCTTCAGAGATAGAGGAAGTGATGCTTAAGTTTGTTGATGGTGAGATCGATGTTTTATTTTCAACTGCAATTGTTGAATCTGGCATTGATATTCCTAATGCTAATACGATTATTATTAACAACGCAAATAATTTTGGTTTGGCTGATCTCCATCAATTGCGAGGAAGAGTAGGAAGGCGTAAACTGCAAGCTTATGCCCTATGCTTGAGGCCGTCTTTAGATAAGATAAAAAGCGAGTCAAGAAAACGGCTTGAACTGATTGAAGAGTTTTCTCATTTAGGGGCTGGATTTGAGCTGGCTAGGCGAGATCTTGAATTAAGAGGGGCAGGAAATATACTAGGTAAACAGCAACATGGTTTTGTTTGGATGGTTGGTTTTGATTTTTATTGCCGTCTTCTTAAAAAAGAGGTTGATTATTTAAAAGAAGCTTTTAAAATGTAGATAATTATGAGAAGAAAAATTTTTATAATATTAGTGTTAGAACTTGTTGTGTTGACAGGACTAATTAATTGTTTTGCCCAAGTTAACTCTATTGTAGCTAAGGTAAATAACGAAATTATTACTTTAGATGATCTTGATCAATATTCTCAGATGCTTTTGAGGAAAAAAAATAAACAAATATTAGATACAAGTGAGCTAGGGTTAAAAAAAGAAGCTTTAAAGCGTTTAATTGAAGATAAGCTCATTTTACAAAAGGCAAAAGAAGAAGATATTGAAGCTCCTCAGAGTTGGTTAGAAAATAAAATAGAACAGTTAGCTTCAAACCATAAAGATAGAGAGTCTTTTTATGATTCATTAAAAAAACAAGGACTTACTATAACTTACCTAAAAGAACGCCTTAGCCAGCAGTATTTGATCAAAGAGATTATTAATCGTAAGGTTAAATCAGAAGTTTCAGTTTTACCAGGTAAAATAGAGCAATTTTATAAAAAAAATAAAGAAAAATTTCAGTCTCTTCCCCGAGCTATTTTTTTTATTGCTAAAGGAAAAAATAAAAAAGATTTAGAGGATATGTCGGTTTTTATAAAAAAAGAGGGGATAGAAGAAGCAGTAAAAAAGTATAAAGATAAACTATCTGAGATTAGTAGCTATCTTAATCAATTGCAAGAACCGTTATCAGCAGCTCTAGAATCGCTTCAAGACAGACAGCATTTAATAAAAAGGATCAATAATTTATATTATTTGATCTACCGTAAAAAAATTGAGCCACCACAGGCACTTTCACTTTCAGAAGCACAAGATAGTATTTATAAGCATCTTTGGCAAAAAAAATTTAGTGAAAAGTTTGATCAATGGGTCAATAATTTAAAAAAAGATGCAGTGATAAAAGTCTATTCTTTTTTAAACTCCCAGAAAAAATAATTATTATTATGGGAAAAAGTCAGGGTAAAGACATAGTTATTACTTTAGGTGATCCTTCTGGCTGCGGTCCAGAGATAACCTTTAGAGCTATTAATTCTTTGACTGATAAAAAAATTAATTTTTGGGTGGTGGGGGATAAATATATAGCTGAGCGAATTCCAGAATATCAAAAAGTAAAAAAAAGGATATTTTTTCTAGACAATGCCTTACCCGGCATCAAGGATATAAAGAGAGGAATAGCTTCAAAGTTATCTGGCCAAGCGAGCCTGTCTTATTTAAAGAAAGCCTTAGAGCTGATAAAAAAAGAAAAATTCAATTATTTGGTTACTGCCCCTGTATCTAAGGAAGCTATAGGCTTAGTCCAACCAGGTTTTTCTGGGCACACCGAGTTTTTAAGGGATTATTTCAGGCGAAAACGAGTGGTGATGATGATGTTTTCTGATAAAATAAGAACTGTTTTGCTGACCCGCCATATTTGCCTTAAAGATGTAGCTATGTCAATAAATAAAAAGCTTGTTTTAGATACGCTTAATTTGACTTATAGTTTTTTAAAAGAACGGCTGAGTATAGAAAATCCAGTTATCGGGTTTGCTTCGCCTAACCCCCATGCCGGAGTAGATACTTTTATGGAAAAAGAGGAAAAAACTATTAAGGCGGCTATTGATCAGTTTCAAGGCAAAGTCTATGGCCCTTATCCAGCCGATTCTTTATTTACAAAAGATAATTTAAAAAAATTTGATTGTATAGTAAGCTCATACCATGATCAGGCAATGATACCGTTTAAGTTACTTTCTTTTCGATCTGGTATAAACTTAACCTTGGGGTTACCGATTATACGGACTTCCCCTGGCCATGGAGTAGCTTATGAGTTAGTAAGAAATAATCCTCAGGCTATATTTAGTAGTTCTATGGAAGCAGCTATCAGCCAGATTATCTCCCTAGACTTATGAGAAAAAAGCCTCCGTTTTCTCAAATTTTCCTAAAAGATAAACACTATATAGAAAAAGTAGTTTCTGCTTTAGATTCTAACCGAAAGGTTGTATTAGAGATTGGTTCTGGGGCTGGGCAAATAAGCAAATTGATTGCAAAAAAAGCTAAATTTATTTATTGTGTTGAAATTGATTCAAAGCTAGCTCAAGCTACCCGGGATAAATTGTCTAGCATGCAAAACACTGAGGTTATTCAAGCCGATATCCAAGACGTTTTGCTTTCGGAATTTTCCAAAAAACTGTTAATTTTTAGCAATATTCCTTTTCATTTAAGTAGCAAGTTAATCGATTATTTAATATTTTATCGAAAAAACATTGCTGCTAGCTATTTAATTTTACAAAAAGATTTTGTAAAAAAAATATCTGCTTCTCCAAAAACTAAGTCATATGGATTTATTAGTTGTTTAACTCAATATTACGCTAAAGTAAAACATTTGTTTGATATTCCTGCAGGAGCTTTTAATCCTATTCCGAAGGTGGATTCTTCTTTTATTGAACTAAAGTTTTATAAAAAGAAACCAGTCACCGCTGAAAATGAGGAGTTTTTGTTTAAGTTTATCAAAACTTGTTTTAATCAGAGAAGAAAAAAGATATCAACCATAATTAAGCAGGAATTTTTGCCTGGGTCTTTAAACTTATTAAACGAGTTTAGAATAGACCTAAGTCAGAGGCCAGAACAGATAAGTTTAGAAGATTTTTCTAAAATTAGTGATTGCCTCTATGATTTTAATAATTCTTAGACAGGAGCTTATAATTACAAGTGCAACAATCTTATTCTTGCAGACGTCCTACTTTTGGCCATTTAGGTACACCCTGTGAGTCTTCATCGGTCATTGCGAGGAACGAAGTGACGAAACAATCTTTAACAGGTGTAATAGAGATTGCTTCGTTGTTGACAGTAAGCAGTGTAAGGGTGCAAAAATAAGATTTAAGCTTTTAGATTGAATGATGTTGCAATATGAGTTATGCTTTACTATAATTCTTAAAGAGTAGGTTTAGTTTACAGAAAAAACATTTCTGGTATAATTATCAAAATGAGTAAAAAACAACTTGCCCATCATAGACCGAAATGGAAAACTCACATTGGTTTTGTGCTTGCCACTGTAGGTTCTGCTATTGGTTTAGGTAATATCTGGCGTTTTTCTTATCTTTGTTATAAGAATGGAGGCGGTGCCTTTTTATTTCCTTATTTGATCGCTCTGTTTGTTGTCGGAATACCTTTAATAATTTTAGAAATTGGTTTGGGCCATAAGATGAGAGGTTCTGCGCCAGCTAGTTTTGCAAGCGTATCAAAGAAATGGGAATGGTTGGGTTGGTGGCAGATAACTTTTGTAATGTTTGGTATTGTTCTTTATTATTCGGTAATTATTGCTTGGTGCCTTAACTACTTCTTTTTTGCTTTTGATTTAAGTTGGGGGGCAACTCCCGATAAGTTTTTTACTGAAACTTTTTTAATTAGTACTGGATCGCCTTTTCAGATTGGGAATATTCGTACAATTATTCTCTTTTCTCTAGCAATTATTTGGTTTCTTAATTGGTTTATTGTTTTTAAAGGGGTCCAAAATGGCCTTGAGCGAGCCAGTAAGATATTTATGCCGATCCTTTTTTTACTTACTGCAACTATTATTCTGTGGGGCCTGAGATTGGAAGGAGCGATGGAAGGAGTAGCAGTATATCTTAAGCCGGATTTTTCTCAAATAACGAATATAAAGGTATGGATGGATGCTTTCAGCCAGATATTTTTCACCTTAAGTTTAGGCTTTGGAATAATGATAGCCTATGCTTCTTATCTGCCGAAAAAAACTCAGATAGTACGTGATTCTTTAATTATAACTGGAATTAATTGTTTGTTTTCGCTTCTAGCTGGGGTAGGGGTTTTTGCTGTTTTGGGTTATATGGCTCATAGTAGTTCTTTACCGATCAGTGAAGTGGTTACTGAATCGATTGGCCTTGCTTTTGTAGCTTTCCCTAAAGCAATCAGCCTTCTACCAGCTTTTTCTAATATTTTTGGGATTTTGTTTTTTGGCAGTTTAGTTATTGCTGGTCTTTCATCTTCTATCTCTATTATTGAAGCTTTTACCTCGGGTATAGTGGATAAGTTTCATTATTCTCGCAAGATGGTTGTATCAGCATTATGCATAGTTGGGTTTTTGGGAAGTATTATCTTTACTACCCAAGCTGGAATCAATTGGCTGGATATCGTTGATCATTTTTTAACTCAATACGGTTTAATCTTAGGTGCAATATTTGAATGTCTAGCTATTGGATGGTTCTTTAAGGTTAATAAATTAAGAGGACATATTAATCATTATAGTGGCTGGAAAGCACCGATTTTTTGGAATTTTTGCATAAAAGTTATCTCTCCCTTAATTTTAGTTGCAATATTAATATCTTCATTGACTGAAGAGTTTTCACATAATTATGGAGGGTATTCGCCGGTAGCTATAATTTTGATTGGCCGAGATTGGCTGATATATACTTTATTTGCCGCCTTAGTTATAGCCTTTCATCCTTGGCGTCTAGATCCACGTAAAAGAATGCTTGTCCATGAACACGATCAGAAAAAAAAATATTAAATTAAAGACCTGTCTTTATTTTTGTTTGTCTTTATTTCTAATTGCAGTAATTTTTGCTGCTTTTGGGAAAGTAAAGCAAAAAATAAGGCAACGTTTTTTAGAAAAACAAATTAATAGTTATACATCTGAGTTTTCGGGAGAATCTTCTTTTATAATATATAAACCGGGTTTTTTTGGGATTGAATTTGCTCACAATCCAAATGAAAAAATTGCAGCGGCAAGTTTAATTAAGCTCCCAATTTTAGCGGCATCTTTTAAGGCAGTTGATGGGGGACGTATTGAATTTGAGCAAAAAGTTATAGTTGCTCCAAAAGATATTACCGGAGGATCAGGTATTTTTAAGAAGGTAGCGATGCCTTTAAGTTTAACTTTTAAAGAACTACTTTCATTTATGATTATGGTAAGTGACAATAGCGCGACCAATAAAGTCATAGATCTATTAGGGATGGATTATATAAATCAGAGTTTCCTAGATTTTAACTTAAAGGACACGGTTTTAGAAAGAAAAATGATGGACTTTTCAAGCCGAAAGAAAGGTTTTGAAAACTACACATCAAGCCGGGATATTGTAACTATTTTAAAAATGATCTATCACAAGAAACTGATTAATCGGCGGTTTTCTTTGCTGGCTAGGGATTTATTATCACATCAGCAATACAATGACCGGATTGCTTATCTTTTGCCTGAAGAGATAGAAGTAGCTCATAAAACTGGCCTGGAAAGGGGAGTAGTCCATGATGCTGGAATTGTTTATGGCAAGAAAAGTGATTTTATCATTTGTGTTTTAACCCAAGAAGTTAAAAATTACAGGGAAGCCAAAAAATTTATTGCTAATCTTTCGCAATTGTCTTATAATTTTTTGAATTAAATTTTAAATCAATATGTTTGTTGTAAGCAATCTTTTAGTCGCATTAGCTAAAATCTTAAATATAATCTTTACGGTTGTTTGGTGGTTGATTTTAATTCGGGCTTTGATTAGCTGGGTAAATCCGGATCCCTACAACCCAATCGTTCAATTTCTTTATAAGGCAACTGAGCCGATACTTTATCCAATTCGTAGATTGCTGCCGAATAGTTTAAAGTTTGGTATAGATATTTCACCGATAGTTGCCTTTCTAGCAATTGTTTTTCTTAGGTCTTTTCTAGTTCAAACTCTTTATCAGTTGGCAGTTAGCCTTAGATAGATTAAGCTTAAATAAACTCTAAATTGATATTTAGTTTTTTTTATCTTTGGTGGTATAATAAACAGTTTTACAATACTAATAAAAAAGAAAAGGAGGAGCTATGGCGGTTTCAACTATTTTACGTAAGGATTGTTGTCTTTTAGAGCTTAAAGGAAATAACAAAAAGGATGCAATTTGTGAAATTGGCGAGGAGTTAAAGAAGACTAAAAAAATAAAAAATTATCAGCAGTTTGTTAAAGATGTTTTAAATAGAGAAAAACTTGGTTCAACTGGCATTGGCAATAAAATTGCTATACCTCATGCAAGAACAGATTCAGTCAAAGATATTGTTATTGGTTTTGGTAAAACCAAAGAGGGTATAGATTTTAATGCTTTAGACGGAGAAAAGGTTAAGTTGATTTTTTTGATGGGAGCAAATCCAAAACAGTTAAATCTTTATTTACGTATTTTAGCAGAAATATCTAAACTTTTGATGAATGAAGGTTTTCGTCAATCTTTATTAGAGGCAAAAGAAGCAGATAAGATAATTAATACAATTAAACATTTTGAAAATAATTTAAAATAAACCAATGAGGAGAAAAAAATGAAGGTTAAAGAAGCAATGCGAAAAAATGTAGTAAAAGTGACTCGTTCGACCCCCCTAAAGACACTTTTTGATATGTTTGCTGATTTTCATTCTTTTCCTTTACTGCCGGTAGTTGATGCAGATGATAAAATTGTGGGGATGGTTCGCTCGGAAAACTTACTTGATATCCTCAGGCCGCAACAGACTAAATTATTTCGCAATATTCCTTTTGTGGATATAAAGGAAGAGGCATTTGATCTAGAATATTCACCTTCTTTGGGCCAATTAATAATTGTAGATGATATCATGGATAAAACCTATGACGCAGTTGATGAATTAGATTCTTTAACTGAAGCATATCGAATAATGAACGATCTAGAAAAAGATAGGCTTTCGGTCGTTGATTCTAATCAGAAATTAGTAGGGATATTAGGTATTTTTGATATCATCAAAGCAATGTTTAAGCAAAAAGGAATTGTTTAGCTATGTTTGATGATCCAATCTTGAGTTTAGCGGTAATATTTATTGCAGGGTTTTTTCTTTCCAAAATTGTTGCGAAATTAAAAATCCCCACAATAACTACATATGTAATTTTAGGGATCTTGCTTTCTCCTAATTTACTAGGGGTGATTTCTCCTAAAATATTAGATGTTTCAGATATATTTTCGAATATAGTTTTAGGGATAATTGCATTCAGTTTAGGCAGAAGCCTTTCTTTAAATATTTTTAGGCGAATAGGAAAAGCAGTCACAGCCATTTCATTAAGCGCTTCTTTAATTCCCTGGATCTTAGTTTCGGTAGTTTTGTGGGTTGTTTTTAAACAACCCTTTGTAGTTGCGTTAGTTTTTGGGGCTATTGCTGCTGCAACTGACCCAGCTACTACTGTTGCTGTTACCCAAGAATATAAAAGTAAAGGGATGTTTACCGATACTTTACTAGGAATTGTTGCCGTTGATGATCTATGGGCTTTAATTATTTTTGGTTTTTCTTTTGCTTTGGCTCAAGCTTCTTTTGTTCAGGAGGCAACTTCTTTTCCAGTTTTAAAAGAACTACTTGTTGCTTTAGGAGAGATCGGAGGTTCTTTGCTTATTGGAGTTTTAGTAGCGTTTATTTTTAATTTTTTCTTGCGCTTCGTGCGCAATGCCCGAGACAGGTTAATTTATAGTTTAGGTTTTTTATTTTTAGCCATTGGTTTAGCTATAGTTCTAAAAATGTCTATACTGTTAAGCTGTATGTTTTTTGGCGCTTTTTTTGTTAATACAAATTTATCTAATAATCATATTTTTGAAACTATAAGTGATATAACTCCTCCTTTATATTTAGTTTTTTTTGTTTTAGCTGGAGCTCAGTTAAATTTTAGTGTATTTGCTGCAGCTATTTATTTAATTGGAGCAATTTTTATCCTAAGGATTTTAGGTAAAATTATTGGTGCTTTTTTTGGGGCAAAAATTACAAAATCATCTGCAAATATTCAAAAATATATGGGGATGGCCTTGTTGCCTCAAGCCGGGGTAGCTTTGGGCTGTGCCTTGGTAGCTAAGCACCACCTAGATAATAGCTGGGGTGATTTGATATTGACAGCAACTGTGGGAACGACAGTTTTTTTTGAACTTTTCGGCCCCTTAATCACTAAACGTTCTTTAGTAAAATCAGAAAATATAATAGAAGAACTATGAAAATTTCAAAACGAGAAAAAAAAGGAGTTTTAGCTTTTGTTTTAGCTGGGGGCAGAGGGGAGCGCTTGTATCCTCTGACTGCGGAAAGAAGTAAGCCTTCGGTTCCATTCGGGGGAAAGTATAGGGTTATTGATTTTACCTTAAGCAACTTACTTAATTCTGGCATTTTTTCAATATATGTATTAGTTCAATATAAATCCCAATCATTAATTGAGCATGTCCGGACAAATTGGCTTAAAGCTGGTTTTCTTCCCGAGCATTTTGTAACCATTGTTCCGCCTCAAATGCGTCGCAAAGAAAGGCAAGATTGGTATAAGGGTACAGTTGATTCTATCTATCAAAATATTAATCTTATCTATGATTTTAAGCCAAAGTTTATCGCTGTTTTTGGTGGAGATCATATTTTTCGTATGGACATTAAAAAAATGATAGATTTTCACCTTGCTAAAAAATCAAATGTAACTATTTCGGCAATTCCAGTAAAGGCTAATGAAGCATCGCAGTTTGGTGTGCTTGATACCGATGTTGATTTTAAAGTTAAAGGTTTTGTGGAGAAACCTAGATTTTTTGGCAAAAATAAAATTTTAGCTTCAATGGGCAACTATATTTTTGATACAGAATTTTTTCTCCAAATCCTTGAAAAACAAACCCAGAAAGGTTTAATTGAAGATTTTGGAAAAGATATGATGCCATATCTGGTAAAAAAGAAAGCAAGAGTTTTTGCTTATGATTTTTCTCAAAATCAGATCCCGATGTTAAAACCTTATGAAGCCAACTACTATTGGCGAGATGTGGGCACAATTAAATCTTATTGGCAGGCAAATATGGAGCTTTTAGGGGGAAAGCCTGTTTTAGACCTAAATAACTCCAGCTGGCCGATATATGCTTCTCATATTGATGCTGCTCCAGCTAGTATATTTGATAGCAAATTTGAAAATTCCTTAATCTGTGAAGGAAGCAAAGTATCTGGAGCTAAAATAAAAAACTCAATTATTGGCAGATCTGTATCTATTGAATCCGGTTGTCAGATAGAGGATTCAATAATCATGGATTTTAGTGTGGTTGGGCCTAATAGCCGGATTAGAAAAACAATCATCGACCGGTTTAATTTTATTCCCAAAGCCACCAAAATTGGATATTCTGCCAATCAAGATAGCCGACGCTATGACCTTGATTCATCAGGAATAGTTGTGGTTCCGCGCGGTTCCCACCAACTTTAGTTTCTTTTTTTAATTCTCTTAGAGATGTTTTGTTTTGATTTTTGATTTTAGAATGATATAATTTTAATACAAAAGTATAGGATATTATGGAAAATCAAAAAACTAATTTAGCAAAAGAGGTTTCTCAACTAATTGACCGGAGAAACTACGGGAAAATAAAGAAGATTTTACCCTTCCATCCTGAGGATATTGCCCATTTGATATCAGAGCTTAATTTTTCATCTCATAAGCTTTTTGTTTTTAGATTAGTGCCCTACGATAAAGCTGTTGATGTTTTTGAACATTTACCGGTAGAAGAAGAAGAACAAATATTAACAGGCTTAAATTCAAATGAAATTACTGATATTCTTAATGAAATGTCTCCGGATGATCGTACTGAATTGTTTGACGAGCTTCCGGCAGAACTAGCAAAAAAATTTATAAATTTTTTATCAGCTCAAAAACGGCAAGTTGCTATTGAGCTTCTTAACTACCCTCATGATTCAGTAGGCCGGTTAATTACTCCTGATTTTGTCCAACTTTTCGAAGGAATGTCGGTCGAAGATGCCTTAACTCATATTCGAAATGTTGGTTTGCGCAAAGAAACAGTTTATCATTGCTATGTTTTAGATAACAGCAAAAAGTTGATTGGCATTGTCTCGTTAAAAAAAATTGTTTTAGCTAAGCCAAACACAAAAATTAGTCAGATTTTATCAAAAGATGTAATTTCTGTTTCTGCCTTTACTGATAAAGAAGAGGCCGCTGATGTATTCAAGCGTTACGATTTGATTGTTTTGCCGGTTCTGGATAATAATAATAAACTGTTGGGTATTGTAACTTTTGATGATTTAGTAGATGTTTTAGAAGAAGAAACCACCGAAGATTTTGAAAAAGCTGCTGCAGTTTTACCGGTTGATAAACCTTATATGGACGCTAACTTTTTTGAACTTCTTTGGAAACGAAGTTTTTGGCTTATTGTGTTGGTGGTTTTTGAATCTACTTCAAGCTTGGTTATCAAAAGCTACGGACCATTAATTCAAAAATGGATTGCTTTAACTTTTTTCCTGCCAATTTTAATTGCAACTGGAGGAAATGCAGGTATTCAGTCTGCGATGATGATTATCAGAGGTTTAACTATCAAGAATATCAGTGTAAAAGATTTTTTTAAGGTTATTTTTCGGGAATCACTTCTCGGCCTTTCTATTGGTTTTATTTTAGCTTTGGTGGGTATAGCTCGCGTTTTGCTGCAAGAAGGAAATCAATGGGCTTTAAGCGTATCAGTAGGGGTTTCTATGGGGGTTACAGTTTTATTTTCGGCAATGATCGGTGCAGCTTTACCGATGATTTTTAGAAAATTAAAATTAGACCCAGCTTTCATGAGTGGGCCGATGATTACAACTATTGTTGATATTTGTGGAGTGTTTATCTATTTTCAAATTGCTGCATTAATCTTAGGAATATAACAAAAAAATAAAAAGTTATGCAAAATAAACTAAAAATTTTATTTTTAATTTTTCTTTGTTTTTCTTTTGCCTTGTTAGCCGGATGTGGAAAAATTTCCCATGATATTAGTACAAAGAGAGCCAATTTCAAAAGTGATTATCTTAATTTAGAAAGTTTTTGTAAAAGATATGGGTTAGCTTACCAATACAATACTGTAGATGATATTATTAAATTGTACTCAAAAACTACAAAAGCCGATCTACTTATTAGTTCATCGATCGGGGTCATAGACGGGAACTTTTTTTCGCTAAAAAGGCCAATTTTACAAAAAAATGGCAAAATTTTTATTCCTGAACAGTTCCAAACTATTTTCCAGGCAAAATCTTATAAATCTCAACCTTTTTTTCAGATAAAAACAGTTATGGTTGATCCCGGCCATGGCGGTAAAGATCCTGGTGCTATTTCTAGGAGCGGGCTAAAAGAAAAAACAATTAATTTAATTGTTTCTAAAATATTAAAGAAAGAGCTGGAGCAAAAAGGGTTTAAGGTTTATCTAACCAGAGAGACTGATACCTACCTAAGTCTTAAAGAAAGAGTTGAGTTAGCAAAAAAATATAGGTGTGACCTATTTATAAGTATTCATGCAAATGCAAATAACTCCTTGAGGGTAAAAGGTATTGAAGTGTATTATTTACGCTCAAACGAATTAGATAGTTTAAGGCGGGCTAAAAAACTTTCAAAGTTAAACTATTTTATTGACAATAAAAGTCATCCGGGAGCTGAAACTATACTTTGGGACCTCAATTTAACTAAGAACTATCAGCTGTCAGTTCTTACATCAAATTCGCTTTATTTTACTTTTCATAAACTTGATTTTGATGTTAAGGCCCCTAGGGAAGCTAATTTTTATGTATTAAGGAATGCTTATGTTCCAGCCGTTTTATTTGAAATGGGTTATTTAACTAATCAAGATGAAGAAAGGTTTTTAAGGAACTCTTATTATCAAAAACAAATTGCTCAAACCATAGTCTTAGCTCTAAATTCTTTAAATAAAAAGCTAGATTAAGGTAAGTTATTTTTTAAATGAGTTTAAATAATATAAAAAATCAACCAATTGGTATTTTTGATTCTGGTATCGGAGGGTTAACAGTTCTGCGCGAAGTTGAGAAGTTAATGCCTAATGAAAATATTGTCTATTTTGGCGATACAGCTAGAGTACCTTACGGAAATAAGTCTAAATTAACCGTAAAAAAGTTCAGCGTTGAAAATATACTGTTTTTGTTAGAAGAAAAGGTTAAGATAGTTGTGGTTGCCTGTAATACTTCATCGGCTTTGGCTCTTGACTATCTTAATAATATTTTCCGTATACCAATTATTGGTGTAATTGAAGCGGGAGTAGATAAAGCATTAGCGGTAACTTCAGGTAAAATAGGAGTTATTGGCACAAAAGCTACCATTGAAAGCAGAGCCTATCAAGAAAATATTACTAGAAAAAATAAAGAAATTAAGATATTTTCGAAAAGCTGCCCCTTGTTTGTTCCTTTGATTGAAGAAGGCCTAATGAGTGGGGAGATCGCCTCAAGGGTAGTTCAAATGTATCTAGATGATTTTAAAAAGAAAAAAATAGATACAATAATTTTAGGTTGTACCCACTATCCTTTATTAAAAAAAGAAATTGCAAAATATTTACAAAGAGTTGATATAGTTGATTCAGCTTTTGAGGTTGCAACTCATACCAAAAGGGTCCTTGAGCACTTTAGGTTGACTAACGATAAAAAAACTAAAGGCAAAAGGAAGTTTTGTATAACTGATGAACCAAAGAATTTTACTAAATTTGCTAAGTTATTTCTAAAGAGAGTAATACCGGAGCCAAAGATTATCAATGTATAAGGTAAAAATTATAAAAAGTTTTAGTTCAGCTCATTACCTGGCTCAATACAAAGGAAGCTGCGAATCTTTACATGGCCATAACTGGAAGGTCGAAGTTGTAGTACAATCAGAGGAGCTTAATGATTTAGGAATGGTTATGGATTTTAGACAATTAAAAAAAATAACTGTTTCAATTATTGAAAAACTGGACCATAAATGCTTAAATGATCTAGAGTATTTTAAAATCAACACGCCCAGTTCTGAAAAAATTGCCCAATATATATATGAAAAAGTAAGCCAGAAACTGCCTCAAGATTGTCAACTGGATGAGGTCAAGGTATGGGAAACTGATAATTCCTGCGCTACTTATTCAAAGAAAAAATAGATATGAAAAAAAATAAGACTATTGTCCTTCTTTCCGGGGGGATAGATTCAGCAACTACTTTATTTTTGGCTAAAAAACAAAGCCTTACAGTTAATGCTTTAGTCTTTGATTATGGACAAAAGCATAAAAAAGAAATTAGGTTTGCTAAACAAATAGCTAAAATCGCGAAAGTTAAATATAAAATTGTTAGGGTTAGGATGCCATGGTCAAGATCAAGTTTAACCGACAAGGCTAAAAAAGTACCGGAAAACTTCTCGGACAAAATCCCTTCAACTTATGTACCCGGACGGAACATAATTTTTTTAAGTTACGCAGTTTCTTTTGCTGAAAGTATAAAGGCAGATTCAATATTTATTGGAGCTCATACCCAGGATTACTCAGGTTATCCAGACTGCCGCAAAGTTTTTTTAGAAAATTTTAATCAGGCGATCAATCTGGGGATTGCCGGCAAAGCTATTAAGTTTAGGTATCCATTGATAAACAAAAACAAAAAAGAAATAATTCAATTAGGCCTAAAGTTAGGAGTTCCTTTTGAGTATACCTGGTCCTGTTATAACGGCCGGAAGCAACCTTGCTTAAAGTGTGAAAGTTGTCGGTTTCGGGTTAATGCATTTAAGCAGTTAGGCTTAAAAGATCCCTTACTTAAGAATAAAAAGTGAAGAAAAAAATATTTTTTATCATTGTTAGTTTTTTTTTAAATATAACGTTTATAGTTTATGCGCAAAATAAAGAAGAAATAATCAGTAAAGCTATAGATAGGTTTGCCAAAGTAAAAAGTTTTCATTTTGATAAAAAAACAATTACCGGTTCTTTCTCGGTTGCTAAAACAGTGGGGGCTCTTGATTATTTAAGTCAAAAGATGCAAGCAGAAACTACTTCTGATGGTCAACTGATAAAAAAGGTTTATAGTAAAGATTCAAAGGTATATATTTATAATGCTATTGCCGATCAATGGTTTAAGATTAACAAGAATAATTACCGTTTTGAACAAGGGTTTAATAAAGAAAAACTCTTTATATTTTTCAAAAAAGAAGCGGAAAACAATGGTTTTAGGTTGCGGCTGTTAAAAGATCTTTCTGGTCCAGCCAGTAGTTTTTTTGTTTTAGAGAGTAGAGTTGAGAATCAAGATAAAGCCAAAAGGTATGTGTTGGATAATTTAGATATATTTTTTGGAAACAATCTAAAACAAAAATTAAAAGATCAAATAGGTTTATTTGATAGTTATCTTTCCCTTTATACGGATAATTTCCTAAATTTAATTTGGATTTCAAAAAAAGATTTTATTGTCAAGAGACGAAAAAAAATATACCAGCAGCCGGTTGGCTCGGGTAGTTTAGTAAAAATAGAAGAAGATATAAAGTATTATGATTTTAACAAGGCATTCAGGTTAAAAATTCCTAAAGCTGCTAAAGGAGCTCCAACTATGCCTTATTTTAAAAAATGAAACTAGCAAAAATCGAGGAAATATTTAAATCTTATCAAGGTGAAGGATTATGGCAGGGCAAAGAACAAGTTTTTGTTCGCTTTTTTGGCTGCAACCTAAACTGCAGTTTTTGCGATACAAAACAAGATTCTTACCGATTAATGCAGGTTAATCAGGTAATTGAGAAAATATATAGTTTTGGCAGTTTTCATTCGGTTTCTTTGACCGGTGGAGAACCATTAATGCAGGTTGATTTCATAGCTGACCTAATAAGAGCCTTAAAAGATTTAGGAGAAATTATTTATCTTGAAACAAATGGAGTTTTGTACAAAAAATTAGCTAGAATTATTGATTCGGTTGATATGATTTCAATGGATTTTAAATTTCCTTCTTCATCAGGTCAACCGCCTTTTTGGGCTATGCACCGGAATTTTATTAAAGTTGCTAAAAGAGCTGATTTATTTATCAAGGCAGTTATTGGAAGAGACACCACTTTCACAGATTTAGAAGAAGCAATAGCGGTAATTAAAAAAAGTAAACCAAACTTATCTTTGGTCCTGCAGCCGGAGAACCCTTACGAAAAAATATTAGAAAAAAAACTTATAGATTTTAAAAAAAAATGCACAGATAGCTCAATTTCTGTTAAAATTGTTCCCCAACTACATAAGAAACTAGGAATAAAATGAAAAAAAGTTCTCAGAATATATCAAAAAAAATAAAAAAGCTTGTTGAAAAATCTAGTTTTTCTTTGAGTTACGACGCAAAAAGGCTTATCAGCCAAGCTTTTCAAGAGGAGAAACAAAAAAGGCCGAAACAAGCTTTAGGCTGGATTCTGGAAAATGCAAAAATTGCAAAAAGAGATAAACTTGCATTATGTCAAGATACCGGTTTGCCTATAGTATTTATCGAAGCTGGTAAGAATCAGGAGTTAAGTTATGCTTTAGTTGATAAGATAAAAAAAGAAGTTGCTAGGTATTATAAAGAAAGTTATTTGCGGCGTTCTATGGTGGACCCGTTATTAAGAAAAAAACCAAACTATAAGGAGGCGATCTGTCATACCCAATTTTTATCACAAGTCAAAGGTTTAAAGGTAACCCTTTTTCCGAAAGGTTTTGGTAGTGAAAACAAAACGCAGCTTAAGATGTTTAACCCCACGGTTGATTTTAGCCAGATAGAGGATTTTATCTTAAATTGCATAAGACAAGCCGGCCCTGAAGCCTGCCCTCCTTTTTTTGTTGGAGTTGGTATTGGAGGAACTTCTGATCAAGCCCTCCTTTTGGCGAAAAAAGCATTGATTGGCAGAGTTGATAAAGAAAATCCGGACAAGTATTTAGCTAAATTAGAAAAAAAGATAATTAAAAAAATAAATAAACTTGGTATTGGGCCAATGGGCTTTGGCGGCAAAACCACTGCTTTAGCTGTAAAGATTAAGAAAGAGCCTACTCATATTGCCGGATTGCCGGTAGGAGTAAATATAAGTTGCCATGCCCTAAGGCGTGCTACTGTGAGGCTAAGATGAATGTGATAAAGATGCCGCAAGATAAAAGCAGAATCAAAAAACTAAAAGCTGGTGATCAACTTTTGTTCTCTGGGATATTTTATACTGCCAGAGACCAGGCTCACCGAAAATTGGTTAAGGCAATTAAAACTAAGAAAAAGTTACCGATTGATTTAGATGGTAAAGTTATCTATTATTGCGGACCGACTGAAACCCCTCCGGGCAAAATTATTGGTTCATGTGGCCCAACTACTTCAAGCCGAATGGATTTTTTTATCGAGCCATTACTTAAAAAAGGTCTTTTGGCAATGGTAGGAAAGGGAGCAAGAAGCCAAACGGTAAAGTTGTTAATAAAAAAGTATAAAGCAGTTTATCTTTTAGCTCCTTCTGGATGCGGGGCAATGTTATCTGAATTTGTTTTATCAAAAAAACTTATTTGTTTTCCAGAACTAGGCCCAGAAGCCGTATATCAATTAGAAGTTAAAAATTTTCCTTTAATTGTAGGAGTTGATGCAAAAGGAAAAAGTATTTATTAAATTTTAAATATTATCTAAAAAAGGAGATAAGATGCGAGATAATGGGCGTAAGCCAGATCAGCTTAGAGATATTAAAGTTGAAAGAAAATTTATAAAATATGCACAGGGATCTTGTTTGATTCAGAAAGGCAACACCAAAGTTATCTGTGCAGCAAACCTTGAAAAAAAAGTACCTTTTTTTCTTAAAGGATCAAATTCTGGTTGGATAAAAGCTGAATACAGGATGTTGCCTGCCTCTACAGAAAACCGAATTCCCCGAGATAGAATATCGGGCCGGACTATGGAGATCCAAAGGCTGATTGCTAGATCTTTAAGAAGTGCAGTTGATCTTGATAAATTAGGTGAAAAGACAATTAGAGTTGATTGTGATGTTATTCAAGCCGATGGTGGCACCAGGACAACTTCTATCGTAGGGGGCTTTATTGCTTTGATTGATTGTTTGAACTGTCTTAACAAGCGCAATGAAATTGATTCGATTCCGATCAACTACCTTCTGGGAGCAACTAGCGTCGGATTATCTAAAGACCAATACCTTCTGGATTTAGATTATAACGAGGATTCTCAAGCAGATGTTGATATGAATGTGGTAATGAACTCGGAAGAAAATTTTATTGAAATCCAAGGTACTGGAGAAAATAGCACTTTTTCTCAAAAAGATTTAGATGCTTTGCTTAAGCTAGCTAAAAAGGGAATAGGCGAAATAATCAACTACCAACGAAATTTATTCAAAGATATAATAGAGTTGTACGTTAAGTAAGGTGATTTAGGTGCGCTTGATTATTGCAACTAAAAATAAATCAAAGATGCGGGAGATAAGAAATATTCTATCAACTACTCCTTTTAAAATAGTTTCGCTTGATGATTTATCAGAAGAATTTAAGATAGAAGAAGATGGAAAGACTTTTTATGAAAATGCAAAAAAGAAGGCTTTAACTGTTTCACAAGTTTATAAAGACGACTATGTAGTTGGGGAAGATTCAGGCCTTGAAGTTGAACATTTAGGTAAGGAGCCCGGGGTTTATTCTAAGCGATATAGCGGAAAAGACGCGACTGCCTTAAAAAATAATTATAAATTACTTGATAAATTAAAAAACGTATCCATGGATAAACGAGAAGCAAGCTTTATTTCGTATTTAGTTTTAGCCAGGAATAATAAAGAAATAGCAAAATTTCAAGGAAAGCTGGAAGGTTTCATCTACGATAAATTGATAGGTAACCAAGGGTTTGGATATGACCCACTTTTTTTTCTACCTGAATTTAACAAAACAGTAGCACAATTAGAGCCAGCTCAGAAGGATAAGGTAAGCCATAGATTTAAAGCTTTTATAAAACTAAAAGAATTTTTTCGAGAAAACATTTGACATTTTATCAATTAACGCTTATTTTAATAAAGTTATGCCACAAAAAAGAAAACGTAAAATTAGATGGCGCAGAAGGAAAAAAAAGCATAAAGGTACAAAACCAAATCTAGGGTAGTTTTAACCGTCCTGGCCTTTAATTTCCTTAAAAAGCTATGAAAATGTTTCAAAGAATACGAGAAGATATTGAAAATACTTTTCGTGAAGATCCAGCTGCACGAACTGTCGCTGAGATAATTTTTTGTTATCCCGGGCTTCATGCTATTTGGCTTCACAGAATATCCCATTGGATATGGAAGAAGGATTTTAAGACTCTGGCTCGTCTAATATCCCATTTTGGAAGATTTTCTACAGGAATAGAGATCCATCCTGGCGCTAAGATTGGCAGACGCTTTTTTATTGACCATGGTATGGGGGTAGTAATCGGAGAGACAACTAAGGTTGGAGATGATGTTTTAATCTATCAAGGAGTTGTCTTAGGAGGTGTTTCAAGCAAGCGAACCAAAAGGCATCCAACTATTGGTGATGAGGTAGTCGTTGGTGCTGGTGCTACACTTCTTGGCCCGATAAAAGTAGGAGATAAGGCTCGAATTGGAGCCGGATCTGTTGTTATCAGCGATGTTCCTCAAGAAGCTACGGTTGTGGGGGTTCCCGGCAGGGCAGTGTTGCCTTCGCCAAGAAAAAAAGTAAGCGGTATAGAACTAGATCATAACAAATTACCTGATCCGGTAATTGAAGTGTTGCATAGATTAGAAAAAAGAATTGAAAAATTAGAAGGAGAATAAGATGAGAGTTTTGGTGACTGGTGCTGCAGGCTTTATTGGTTCAAATGTTGTCAACTATCTAGAATCAAAATCAATAGATACTGTTGCCTTTGATAATTTTTCTCATAGCGACTACCGCAATCTTCTAAATACTAATGCTGAAATAATTTGTGGAGATGTAACCGATAAAGATTTTTCGAAAAATATTCCTAAAGTAGATGCCGTTATCCATGAGGCAGCAATCACTGATACGACTTTAGCTGATGATGCTAAAATGGTGCGAGTAAATTATAATGGATTTAGAAATATTTTTGATTTTTCTGTTGAGAAAAAAATTCCTTTGGTTTATGCATCAAGCGCTGGGGTGTATGGCAAGGCAGAGAAAAAAATGTCAGAAGAGCAAGAAGTTACTCCGCATAACACTTATGCTTACTCAAAATATTTATGTGATTGTTGGGTTAATAAATATTTACAAAAGAACAAAACTCCGCCGATTGTGGGATTGAGATATTTTAATGTTTATGGGCCGGGTGAAGCTCATAAAAAAAAGGCAGCTAGTATGATTTTTCAACTATACAATCAAATGATCGAAAATAAAAACCCTCGTATTTTTAAATTTGGCCAGCAAAAAAGAGATTTTATCTATGTTAAGGATGTTGCCAGAATTACCGCTGATGCGATTAATTTAGATAGATCAGTTATATCTAACGTTGGTACTGGCGAGCCGAGAACTTTTAAAGATATTATCTCGATACTAAATAAACTACTTAAGACAGAGCTAAAGCCTGAATATATTGATAACCCCTATAGCGAAGTTTATCAAAACTACACAGAGGCTGATAGCTCAAAGCTAACGAAAATTCTAAAAACAGAAGCTGATTATTCGCTTGAAGAAGGCATTAAAGATTATTTAGAAAACTATCTAAAAAAATAACTTGACAAAAAACCGAATATATTGTACAACTAGTTTTGCCTATAAATGGAATGGGATCAAACTTCTTAAAAAAATAATAAATAAAAAGGCAAAGAACGAAAGTTTTTTGTCTTTTTTGTTCTCTGAAAAAAAGCCTTTGGAGGGTTTGATCCTGGCTCAGAGTGAACGCTGGCGGCGTGGATTAGGCATGCAAGTCGAGCGATCGATTTTATGAAGCAAATGAATTCTTCGGAAGGATTTTGTGAATTAATTTTGATAGCGGCAAACGGGTGAGTAACACGTGGGTGATCTGCCCTAGAGAGGAGGATAGCTTCGAGAAATCGGAGGTAATACTCCATACAGTCCTGCTATTAATTTAGCAGGATGAAAGATGGCTTAGGACTTCGGTCCGCTGTCACTTTAGGAGGAGCCCGCGGCCTATCAGGTAGTTGGTAGAATAAGAGCCTACCAAGCCAAAGACGGGTAGCTGGCATTAGCGTGTGGTCAGCCACATCGGGACTGAGACACTGCCCGGACTCCTACGGGAGGCTGCAGTCGAGAATCTTTCCCAATGGGCGAAAGCCTGAGGATGCGACGCCGC
>JAIPHU010000011.1 GCA_021735045.1 Candidatus Omnitrophota bacterium
CGAGTAATTCGGCTTAGTGCCATTAAAAATAAAGGTATTCGCTAAATAATTGCATTAGGTATAAAGGCACTGCGCCGAGTAATTCGGCTTAGTGCCATTAAAAATAAAGGTATTCGCTAAATAATTGCATTTTTAATGGGAGGGGACCATGAAACTGAATCAAATATATAAAAAAGTAGTTGAAAAGGGAATTAGCTCAGATATTCGTTCTAAAACTGCGATTAAAAAGAATCTAGCTGAGCAAAAAAATAAATTTAATGAGTTAAAAAATAAAAGAAAAGATTATTTTGATAAAGACACTTTATTTAATCCTTTTGCTGATACCCGTATCGTCTATGGCAATCCAGATGAAAAAATTAATGCAGCAATAATCGGAATAGATATAGGAGCCGGTGAACTTCTTTTAGCAGATAGATTAAATCAAAAAGGCGCAAATATTAATTTAGCTATTTCTCATCACCCGCAGGGTTATGCTCTTGCTCAATTTTATGAAGTTATGGATTTACAAATTGATGGATTTGCTGACTATGGTATTGCAATGGGGCTTTCAGAAAAATCACTTTTGCAAAGAAAAGGCCAGATAGAAAGAAGAGTGCATGCGGCTAATTTTAATCGTAATCATGATATTGCCCGGCTTCTGAAATTAAACTATATGTGCATGCATACACCTTGTGATAATCTTGTTTATCAATTTTTAAGAAAAAAAATTGATCAAGCTAAACCTTCAAAGCTAAAGGATATAATGGATATACTATATGCGATTGATGAGTATCAATATGCAGCAAAAAACAGCAATCCTCCTAAAATTGTAACCGGCAATAAAGAATCTCGTTGCCGAAAGATTCATCTTGAATTTACCGGAGGAACAGAGGGGCCTGAAGATATTTATAAAGAATTAGCAGCCAAGGGAATAGATACCATTGTTGCTATGCACCAATCAGAAAATCACTATAAAAAATGTAAAGAAGCTAAAATCAATGTGATCTTTGCTTCTCATATAGCTTCTGATACTGTTGGAGTAAATTTAATGCTTGATCAACTTCAGGCAGAGAAGAATTTCCGGATTTATGAAGCTGGTGGTTTCCGGCGAATCAAACGCAAAATAAAAGGATAAAGGTTCAAAGGTAAAGGATAAAGTAGAAGATGTATCTTAACCTTCAATTTTTAATTTTTAACCTTTAACCTTTTCCCTTTAACCTTAATAATATGATTCCAGATAAATTTATTGAAGAAGTACAATCACGTACAGATATTGTTGATGTTATTTCAGGATATCTGCCGCTTAAAAAAACCGGAAGAAACTTTAAGGCTTGTTGTCCTTTTCATTCGGAAAAAACCCCATCGTTTATAGTTAGCCCACAGAAACAAATTTTCCACTGTTTTGGCTGCGGCCAAGGAGGGGGAGTATTCCAATTTTTAATGCAGATAGAAAAAATTAGTTTTCCTGAAGCAGTAGAAATGCTAGCCAAAAAGCTGGGGATGACGATATCTTATCAAAAAAGTAAGGATGGACAGCTAAAAAGTTCTTGTTATAACGCAACCGAAGAAGCGTCTTTGTTTTATCACAATATTTTAAAATCAAATAAGTGGCAGAGTGTCCTAGATTATTTAAAAAGAAGGGGTATAGCTGAAAAAACTATTGAGACTTTTAGGTTGGGGTTTGCGCCGGGAAGAAATTCTTTACTTAATCATATGAGAAAAAAGAATTTTACCTTAGGCGTGCTTGATAAAGCTTCTTTGATTAGTTCGTCAGGAGGAAGTTTTCGAGATGTTTTTTGTGACCGGATTTTATTTCCCATATTTGATATAAGAGATAGAGTGGTTGGATTTGGTGGCCGTATTTGGAAAGAAAAAAAAGAATCTCCTAAGTATATTAATTCCAGCGAAAGTTTAATTTATAGTAAAAGAAAAACTCTTTTTGGCCTAAACTTAGCTAAAAAACAAATTATAAAAGAAGACACTGTTCTGGTGGTAGAAGGCTATCTTGATATGATTAGTCCGTTTATGCGTGGGGTAAAAAATATAGTAGCTTCATCAGGGACAGCTTTAACTCAAGAACAGATTAAACTTTTGACTCGGTTTTGTTCAAAAGTAATTTTAGTTTTTGATTCAGATAGTGCTGGTGAATCAGCTATGCTTAGAACTATAGATTTGTTGCTTCAAAATCAAGTTCAGATTGGAATAGTTATTTTGCCTCAAGGAGAAGACCCGGATTCAATTGTAAGAAAAAAAGGTAAAGATTATTTTTTAAATTTAGCTGATCAATCTTTGGATTTTTTTGATTTTAAGCTAGGCGTCTTAACTAAAAGGTTTAATCCAGAAAATATTGAGGATAAAAGCAAGATTGTAGAAGATATGCTTGCAACTTTTAACAAAATACAGAATGAAGTGAAAAAATATCAATATATAACTAAATTGGCTAAAAAACTTAATTTAAAAGAAGAAGTGGTAATTTCTGAATACAAAAGAAAATTTTTGGCTAAATCAAACTACCAAAATAAAAAGCAATCTTTATCTTTTTCTAAAAAAGAAATTTTAAAACAGATGCCTTCGGTTACCGAAAAAATTTTAATTAAAGCTATGTTTACTAACTATAAAATATTTTCCTTAGTGAGGAATAATTTTAAAGTCGAAGATTTTACCAATCCTTTGACTAAAAAAATAGTAAGTTTTTTATTTGAACATTTTGGTCAACAGCAAAAATCAACTAATGAATTACTGGCAACTATTGATGATAAAATGATAAGTGGTTTTGTCAGTCAAATTTTATTAGAAGATGATCTTCCTCAAGATAAGGATACCGTAAAAGAAGCTCTGGTCAAGCTACATAAAAAACGCGCAAATCAACAGAAAGATGCATTAAGGCTTAAGATTAAAAATACAAAAGATAAAGAAACCAGAGAAAAATTAGAAAGAGAACTTATTGCCAAATATAATAAAGTTAACAGTGAGGTTAAAGATGAGAAAGAAAAAAACAATTGAAAGAAACGTAAATCAACTAGTTGATTTAGGCAAAAAGAAAGGGTATTTAACTTATGATGAGATAAACCATTTTCTTTCTGAGGATTTAAACAAGCCTGAAGAGCTAGAGATGGTTTTTCAAAAGTTAGATGAAAAAAAGATAGGGATATTAGAAACTAAAGAAGTTACCGAAGTAGAAAAAGAAAAGAAAAAAGAGAAACCTACTAAATCTGGCCCTATTGATGATCCGGTTAAGATGTATCTTAAACAGATGGGCCAAATTCCTTTGCTTTCTAGGGAAGAAGAAATTGGTCTAGCTAAAAAGATTGAGGCTAGGGAGATTGATCTACGTGATGAGGTTTTCTCAACCGGTATTGCTAAAGATATATTCATAGATATTTCACAGAAGTTGGTCAGGGGCCAACTAAATCCGGATGATTTTGTTAAAGGGGAAATTAAAGATAAAGAACAAGAAACTGAAAGAATTAGAAAATTATATGCACGTCTTTCTCGAACTAAAAAAGTTAACACTCAAAAGAAAATTCTTAATAAATATAATTTCACAATTAAGATAATCGAAAAAATTCTAGATAAGATAAGATACACAGTATCTGAAGTAATTAAACTGAATAAACAAATTGATAAATTAAAAAACAAAAAGAAAAAACAAACAGAACGGCGCCGGTTTATGAGGGAAAAGAGGGCGTTAGTTAAAAAGCTTGGCTTTCCCGAAAAATCTACTAAAGCAAAAATGAAAACAATTTCTCAGAGAGCGGTTTTTTATAATGCTGCCAAACGGCAATTGGTTGAAGCAAATCTACGTTTGGTAGTTAGTATCGCAAAAAAATATGTAAATCGGGGGCTTTCTTTTCTAGATTTAATCCAAGAAGGCAATATGGGGCTGATTAAAGCAGTGGAGAAGTTTGAATATAAAAGGGGCTATAAGTTTTCTACTTATGCTACCTGGTGGATAAGGCAGGCAATAACTCGGGCTATAGCCGATCAAGCTCGGACTATAAGGATACCAGTTCATATGACAGAAACGATAAATAAGATAATTCGCCTATCTAGGCTTTATATCCAAGAAAAAGGTAAAGAGCCTACTCCTGAAGAACTGGCTTCTGAGTTAGAACTTCCGGTTTCTAAAATAAAAGATATTTTAAAAGTTTCCCAACAACCAATATCTATTCATACCCCGATTGGAGATGAAGGAGATACTTCTTTTGGAGATTTTCTTGAAGATAAAAAAGCTACCTCTCCGGCTAATGCTACAGTGTTTTCGATGTTGAAAGAAGAGTTAGGCCATATAATGCAGGGTTTAACTGACCGCGAAAAAGATATTCTTACCTTAAGGTTTGGCCTAGAAGACGGTAGCCCTAAAACTTTAGAAGAAGTGGGTTCGGCGTTTAAAGTCACCCGAGAAAGAATCAGGCAAATTGAAGCTAAGGCTTTGCGAAAACTGCGTCATCCTAGCCGTAGCCGCCGTCTTCAAACTTTTCTAGAGTTGACTTTGTATAAAGATAAACAGAAGGGATAACGGATATTTGCTTTACGTTCGATGTGCGACGTTCAATGTTATTAATAAAAAAAATCTAACTTAGAACATAGAACATCGAACGAAACATTGGAGGGTTTAATCATTATGATTGATCAGAAAGTAGTAGAATATATAGCTAAGTTAGCAAAAGTTGAAATTAATGAGCAAGAAAAAGATTTTTTGTCTTCCCAGCTTTCTAAAATTATCAGCTATATTGACAAATTAAAAGAGGTTGATACAAAAAAAGTTAAACCAATGAGAGGCCTATATACAGGTAAAGAGTTAATGCGTAAAGATCAAGTAAAAATTAGTTCAGCTAGAGAAGATATTTTAAAAAATGCACCTGATTTTTTGGATGATTATTTTAAGATTCCTAAAGTTATAAAATAAAAAAAGGAAAAAATGGATAAAAAATTAATAAAAAGTTCGGCTTGTGAGATTGCCAAAGCGATAAAGAATAGAGAAACGACTAGCTCAGAAGTTTATTCATTTTTTCAAAAAAGGATTACAAAACTAAATCCGTCTTTAAATATTTTTATTGATATCTATAAAAACTCTTCCTCTTTAGGTGGCCTTTCAGCTTTAGCCGGGGTACCTATTGGGATAAAAGATAATATATCGATTAAAGGTAAAAAAATCACCTGTGCTTCATCAATTCTTGCCTCGCACAAAGCAGTTTATGATGCGACTGTAATAGAAAAGATAAAGTCTTCTGGGTTGAGCCTAATGGGTACAACTAATATGGATGAGTTTGCCTTTGGTTCATCTACTGAAAATTCTTGTTATGGCCCGGCTAAGAACCCTTGGGATAAAACTAGAGTCGTAGGCGGCTCAAGCGGAGGTTCAGCTGCTGCCGTAGCGGCTAGACTGGTGCCTTTTGCCCTAGGTTCAGATACAGGTGGTTCTATCCGTCAGCCCGCCTCTTTTTGCGGGGTGGTTGGGTTAAAACCTACCTATGGCAGGGTTTCACGTTATGGTTTAGTTGCTTTTGGCTCCAGTCTTGATCAAATTGGGCCAATTACAACCAATATAGAAGATTGCGCCCATCTGCTTAATGTTATATCTGGTTTTGATAGTTCTGATTCTACTTCCGCTAAGCTAGAGCCTGGTGATTTCACAGAATCTCTAGGTAAAGATATAGCTAACTTAAAAATAGGTATACCTAAGGAGTATTTTGACCAGGGCCTTGATCCGGAAGTTAAGAAAAAACTAGATCAAGCAATAGATTTTTTTAAGAAAAAGAAGGTAAAATTCAAAGAAATATCATTGCCTCATACCCAATATGCAGTGCCCACTTATTATATAATCTCTTCTTCCGAAGCAAGTTCTAATCTACAAAGATTTGATGGGATACGTTATGGAAAGCGAGTTGAGGCGGATAACTTATTAAAAACTTATCAAAAAAGCCGGCATCAAGGCTTAGGTAATGAAGCCAAAAGACGAATTTTTTTAGGTACTTATAGTTTATCTAGTGGCTACTATGATGCCTACTATCTTAAAGCTTTAAAAGTAAGAAAATTAATAAAAAATGATTTTGATCAAGCTTTTCAGGAGTTAGATGCGATTATTACTCCTACTTCTCCTAGCCCTGCTTTTAAAATAGGCCAAAAAACAGAAGATCCTTTAAGTATGTATTTGTCTGATATTTATACTATTTCTTCTAATTTGGCAGGAGTCCCTGCTATATCGTTGCCCTGTGGTTTTACAAAAAATAATTTACCGTTGGGGATGCAGCTAATAACAAAAGAGTTTGATGAAGCAACACTTATGAAGCTAGGATCTGCATTTCAGCAGGGTACAGATTTTCATAAAAAAATTCCGGAGTTAGGTAATGTTTGATACAGTAATTGGCCTTGAAGTTCATGTCCAGCTGAATACTAAATCTAAAATTTTCTGTTCTTGCTCTACTCAGTTTGAAAGCCCGCCGAATACAAATATTTGTCCGGTTTGTTGTGGTTATCCGGGTGTTTTACCTGTGTTTAACCAAGAGGCTTTAAGGCTGGGCTTACGAGTTGGGATTGCTTTAAACTGTAAGATTAATAGCAGTATCTATTTTGAAAGAAAAAATTATTTTTATCCCGACTTACCTAAAGATTATCAGATATCTCAATATAAAAGCCCTCTTGGCTATCAAGGTAGTTTGAAAATAGACGCTGGGAAAAAGATTGGGATAGAGCGAATCCATCTAGAAGAAGATGCAGGAAAACTGATACATAAAGGTAACTATTCTTTAGTTGATTTTAACCGCACTGGTATTCCACTTCTAGAGATAGTGTCTTTACCTCAGCTAACTAGTCCTAAGGAGGCCTTTGATTACCTTCAATCCCTGAAATTAATTTTACAATATATAGGGGTTTCATCTTGCGATATGGAAAAGGGTTACTTGCGTTGTGATGCTAATATTTCTTTAAAGAAAAAAGATGCTAATATTTTTGGGACCAAAGTAGAGTTAAAAAATATGAATAGTTTCAAAGGGGTTAAAGCAGCCCTAGAGTATGAGATTAAAAGACAAACTAAGCAACTTAAAGACAAAAAAATAATTATTCAGGAGACAAGGCTTTGGGATTCAGACAAGTTAAAAACAATTGCTATGCGCAGTAAAGAAGAAGCTCACGATTACCGTTATTTTCCTGAACCAGACCTACCTGATTTTGCAGTACCAGCTGAGCTTATCAAACAAGAAAGAGAATCTTTAGAAGAATTGCCCAAAGCAAGAGTGGAACGTTTTATAAAACAATATCAACTTAGTAAAGAGGAAAGTTCTCTTCTTGTTGAGAATAAGCAATTAGCAGATTTTTTTGAAAAAGTTCTGGATTTTTTTAATGAACCTAAAAAAGTATATAAACTATTGTTCGGGCCCTTTTTAGAACAAGTTAAACTATTAGAAAGCGGTTTTAGTGGTATTAAAATTTCTGCCAAAGATTTTGCTAAAGTGGTAAAATATTTTAACCAAAAAAAGATAAATAACCGCGGCGTTAAAAAAATTCTTGCTATAGCTGTACCGGAAAAAAAAGATATAGATAAAATAATCAAGGCTGAAGGGTTAATCCAGCTCTCAGATCAAAAGGGGCTAGAAGAGATAGCCGAAAAAATATTAGAAAATAATCCAAAAGCTATTAAAGAATATAAACAGGGTAAAACAAAAGCAATTCAATTTTTATTGGGGCAAGTCATGAAAGAAACAAGGGGTAGGGCAAATCCCCAGTTGGTTCGCAAAATTTTTGAAAGGAGGTTAAAGGAATGAGAAAAAGAGTTATTTTGTTTTTATTGGTAGTTTTGGTAGTAAGTATTTTCGGTTATGGAGTAGGCCATTCTTTAGGGGAGGAAAAAGAAACCGCCTTAAAAAATTTAGATATTTTAGGCGAAGGTATAGCTACAATTGAAGATAAATATGTAGAAAAACAAAAATTAAAAGATATAATCTATGGAGCAATGAAAGGAGCCCTGGCTTCATTAGATTCTTATAGCCAATTCTTGACTCCTGATGATTATAAAAATTTAATAGTTGAGACTGAAGGTAAATTTGGTGGTTTAGGAATTGAGATTACAATTAGAGATAGTGTACTTACCATAATATCTCCTATAGAAGATACACCAGCTTGGGAGGCAGGCATTGAACCTGGTGATATTATTGTTGAGATTGATGGGGAGTCTACTAAGGATATTACTTTAAATGAAGCAGTTAAAAAATTAAGGGGGGAACCAGGAACAAAAGTTACCCTGACAGTTTTACATCCTAACCAACGTGAGGTTTCCGAAATTGAGATAACTCGGGGAATAATTAAGATAGAAGATATTAAAAACAGTTCTATATTAGAGGATGATATTGGCTATGTTAAAATAGCTGAGTTTAGAGAATCTACCGCAAAGGATTTAGAGAGAGCATTGGCAGACTTAAAAAAGAAAAAATTAGCAGGGTTAATTTTAGATATGCGTAATAATCCTGGAGGGTTGCTTTCATCAGCGGTTGATGTTTCTAGCTTATTTTTAAAAAAGGGGTTAGAAATAGTCTCAATAGATTCAAGAAATCAAGAAAAGGTAGTTTATAAGTCGGATTCTTTTTCTCCGAAGCTTATAGAGATACCAGTTGTAGTTTTAATCAATAAAGGAAGCGCTTCTGGTTCAGAAATTGTAGCTGCAGCTCTTCGGGATAATAATCGTGCTGTACTCATAGGAGAGACTACTTTTGGGAAGGGTTCGGTACAAACTATTATTCCTTTATCCGATGGTTCAGCTATGCGTCTTACGACTTCCCGTTACTATACGCCAGCCGGGATAAGTATTCATGAAAAAGGGATAAAACCAGATATAGTTGTTGTCAAAAAAGAAGTTACTGAAAAAGAAGATATATTTGAAAAACTAAAAAAAGAAAAGAATTTTGAATATAAAAAAGATTATCAACTAATCAGAGCTCTAGATTTGATGAAAGGCCTTCTTGTTTTACAATAATCAACGAATGTAGATAATCATCAACGAATATACTAATCTGTACGAATATACCAATAGCATTCAAATATTCGTATATTTGTAATTGATTCGTACATTCGATGATTATCTTTCTACATTCGCTGATGATAACCAGTTAATTAATGTAATTTATATGTATACTTTAGGAATAGAAACTTCTTGTGATGAGACATCTGTTGCTGTGCTAAAAAACTTAACAGTTTTATCCAATCTGACCATATCTTCTTTGAAGGCTCATAAAAAATACGGTGGAGTGGTACCTGAAATTGCCAACAGAGCCCATCTTAATAATATCGATAAAGTATTAAAGCTTGCTTTAGAAGAAGCAAAAGTTAAGATTGAGGCGATAGATTTAATAGCAGCAACTTATAAACCAGGGTTAATTGGCGCTTTACTGGTAGGCCTTAATTTTGCTAAGGCTTTATCAGTAACATTGAAGGTGCCTTTTATCGGAGTTAACCATCTTCATGCACATTTTTTTTCTCCTTTCTTAAACTATAAATATAAATTACGCTTTCCTTTTTTAGGCCTAGTAGTCTCCGGTGGACATACCAGCATCTATCAAATAGAGCAGATAGATAAAATAAAAATTATTGGCAGCACCCAAGATGATGCTTGTGGTGAAACTTTAGATAAAGTAGCCCTAAACTATGGATTAGGTTATCCAGGAGGTAAGGTAATAGATAAACTATTTGAGCCTAGGTATAAAAATGCATTTAAGTTTAAATGCGGCAAGAAAGGCCTAAATTTAAGTTTTAGCGGAATTAAAACTGCCTTAGCTTATAAAAAGAATGAACTTGAGAGTAAGAAGAAAAGATTGAGCCTTGATCTTAAAAAAAAGCTTTTGTCTTCTTTTCAATTTTCTTTGGTTGAAGCAATCGTAAAAACAATAGTAGAGGCTTCTAAAACAAAGGAGATTAAACGAGTTAGTTGTGGAGGAGGAGTTATAGCCAATAGTTTTTTAAGAGATCGATTAAAACAAGAACAAAAAAAAGAGTCTATTAATTTTTTAATACCGCCTTTAGAATATACTCAAGATAATGGGGCAATGGTTGCAGGATTAGGTTTTTATTTGTATAATAAAAAGGGAGTAGCTAGTAGTTTAGCCTTAGCCGCAGGATCAAGCTGATGAATATTTTAACTACAGCATTTCGATTAATATTAGCTTTTATTTTAGGAAGTGTTATTGGCTATGAACGTGAGAGAAAAAAGCGCAGAGCCGGTTTGCGTACTCATATTTTAGTTTGTGTGGGCTCGGCTCTTATTATGTTGGTGTCTTTGTATGTATACCATCTTTACGGTGAAAGCGTAGCTATTGATCCGACCCGAATTGCAGCCGGAGTAGTTACCGGTATAGGATTTCTAGGAGCAGGGACTATTATTCGAAGCTCTGAAGGTGTAAAAGGGTTAACTACTGCAGCAAGCATTTGGCTAGCGTCTGCTATCGGATTGGCGGTTGGCTGCGGTTTTATTAGTGCAGCTTTGATAGCAACTTTTTTAGTTTATCTTATACTTTCTTTTTTAAAAAGAATAGAAAAAGAAAAAATTAAAAAATAAAAAAAGCATCTTTGATGAGTAAAGAAAATCAACGAATTTACTAATCTCTACGAATATACAAATTGTTTTATATTTATTCGTAAATTCGTAACAAATTCGTACATTCGTTGATGACAACCAATTAACAAGGAGGTTTAATATGGCAAGGAAAAAAGAAAAAATTCTCGATGTAGATGCGACCATGCAGGGGAGTTTGGTTTTTTCTGATCCGGTTAATTTAAGGATAAATGGAGAGTTTGATGGAAATTTGACTACTAAAGGAAGCTTAATTATCGGCGAAACTGCTTCTGTAAAAGCTCAGATTAAAGGAGAAAACGTAGTTATTTCTGGTAAAGTAAACGGTACAATTAAAGCTGATAATGTTAAGTTATTTTCTACTTCTGAAGTTTATGGAGATATCCAAGCCGGTAAGATTTCTATAGAAGAAGGAGCAGTCTTTGATGGCAGATGCCAGATGTCAGACAATAAAGTTTCTTTAGCTGAAATTTCAGATTATTTGTCAGTAGAGAAAGACAAAATCATAGAATGGGTTGAAACTGACAAGATTCCAGTTGAAAAAGAAGGTAAAAAATTGTGGTTTGATCGCAGGAAGGTAGATCAGTGGATGGCCACCAAGACATGATAATAGCTAAAATGTAAATATAAAATCAATTCCCGACTCCAGTCGGAACTGTTTCAAACTATAACTAACTTCAAAAGTAAGAATAAACAAAAGGATTAAAAGTATGAAGCCAAAATTAATGACTACCAGAGAAGTTTCTCATGAATTAGGGTTGTCTGAAAAAGAAATAATTCAGTTAGCTCAAAATAACAATATTCCTCATTTCCGTATTGGAGGAGAATTCTTACGGTTTAAAAAAGAAGACATAATAAAAATTAAACCGAAGATAAGAAAAAAGTATGGTTTAAGTGAAAATAGCCGCAGTTTGAAAAATAGGACAAAAGAATTTTTGTATTTTAATGATTTTTATATTGGGTCAGTTATTATAATAACTGCACTGTTATGGCTGATAGTAAAAGATTTTTTTTAAGAGGGGGGAAATAATGGTAACCTTTGAGGATTTTAAAAAATTAGAACTAAAAATTGGGAAAATAATTAAGGTTGAAGAGCATCCTAATGCAGAAAAGTTGTATCTTTTGACTTTAGATTTAGGCCAAAAACAAATTCAACTGGTAGCAGGAATAAAACCTTTTTATAGTTTATCTGAACTAGAAGGTAAGCTTGTACCTGTTTTGGTAAATTTAGAACCGAAAAATATCCGTGGGGTTGATTCTCAAGGGATGCTTCTTGCCGCAGAATCTAAGGATGATGTTAGTATTTTGGTTTCGGATAAAGCCGTTGAACCAGGAGCTACAATTAGATAAAAATGCTTAAAACTCATTATATTGAAAAAAAATTAAAGCCAGAATCAGATATGGTAGATATTACCCCTGATTTAGAAGAAATAGTTAAAAAAGAATCTTTAAAAGAGGCTTTATTATTTCTTTCTTCTATTGGCTCGACAGCAGCTATAACAACAGCTGAATTTGAGTCAGGCTTGATTAAAGACCTAAAAGAAACCTTCGCTAAACTATTTCCTTTCAAAAAAGATTATTCTCATAATAATACTTGGGCAGATGATAATGCTCATTCCCATCTAAGAAGCTCTTTCCTAAAAACAAATTTTTTTGTTTCTATAACTAATGGGAAACTTGATCTAGGGACCTGGCAACAAGTGATTTTGATAAACTTTGATACAAAAATAAGAAGCAGAAAAATTGCGGTTAAGGTTTTAAACTAAACAGAAAATTTGATTATGGATTTAAACAAAAATATTAAAAACTGTCCCCTGATTTTTCTAGATTTAGAAACTACTGGTTTATTGGTAGAAAGAAGTTCTATCTGTGAGGTCGCAGCTTTTTTAATTAAACAAGGCAAGATAGTAGATGAGTTCCACAGCTTAGTTCACCCTCATCAGAAAGTTCCTTATGCTGCGTTTTGCATACATAAAATTTCAGATAAAGATTTAATCGGTGCTCCTTATTTTGAAAATATTGCCGGTAATTTAGTTAATTTTTTATCCCAAGGTATTCTTTGTGCTTATAATGTTGCTTTTGATCTAGGATTTATAAACTACCAACTAAAAAAAAATAATAGAGAATATATAAACCCGCCCCTTATCGATGTATTAGCTATGGCAAAAAACATATTAAAGCTTAAAAGTTATAAGCTAGAGTCAGTAGCTAGGTTTTTTGGTTTAACTTCAAAGATACAGTTTCATCGGGCCAAAGATGACGCTTATGTAACCTATTTAATTTTTTCTAAATTAATTGAAATTATAGAAAAAAAAGAGCCGATGCAAGCTAAAGAGTTCATTAACCTATATGGTCTGTAATCAGTGAATGTACAAAGATAATCAGCGAATATATAAATAAGAATAAATAAACATTCGTATATTCGTAAAGATTAGTAAATTCGTTGATAATGATTGATTGCCAAATATTTCTATAAAGGGGAAGTTGCTTGATATTAATAAGAAAAAACAGTATAATTCAAATAAGGGTTAGAGGTTAAGAGCAAAGAAATTATGTAGGGAACAGGCCTGTCTGTTCCGTTAAGTATTGTGCAAGGAGGTTAAGAATGGATCAAATTTTAGAGATTTTAGAGGATAATGCTAGATTATCTATAGAAGATTTAAAAAAATTAACTGGAAAGACTAAGAAACAAATCCAGTCAGCTATTAAAAAATATGAAAAAAAAGGGATTATTGTTAAATATAAAACTCTAATTAATAAGGAAAAGGTAAAAGATTATCAAAAAGTCGTGGCTTTAATTGAAGTAGAGGTAAATCCTCAAAAAGATGTGGGTTTTGATCTGATCGCTCAAAGAATTTATAGGTTCTCAGAAGTAAAAAATTGTTTTCTTTTATCTGGGACTTATGATCTTTTAATTGAAGTAGTAGGCCCCGACATTAATACTGTAGCTAGTTTTGTCTCAGAGAAACTTTCTCCTTTAAGTTCAGTAAAAAGAACTGCTACCCATTTTATGTTGAAAAAATATAAGGAAGATGGAGTGGTTTTAGTGAAAAAAGATAAAAATAGAAGGTTACCGATAAGCTACTAATTAGCTCTTAGCTCATAGCTGATGGCTGATGGATTATAAAAAGAATAGCAATGAGCCATGAGCAATGAGCCATGAGCTGGTTCGATAATCACGGATTAGGAAAATGAAAGAAATGATATCTAAGCATGTAGAAAAGATGGCTCCTTCAGGGATAAGGGAGTTTTTTGATTTAGTTTTAGGTATGCCCGATGTTATATCCTTAGGAGTGGGGGAACCGGACTTTATTACTCCTTGGAGGATTAGGGAAAAAGCTATTACTGCTTTAGAAGAAGGAGTTACTTCATATACTTCAAATCAAGGCTTATTTCTGCTGAGGGATTCCATAGCTGACCACCTAAAAACTCAGTACAGATTAAATTATAAGCCGGATAAAGAAATTTTGATTACCGTAGGAGTAAGTGAGGGCCTAGATTTATCACTCAGGGCTATTCTTGAACCTAAAGACAAAGTAATTGTAGTTGCCCCTTATTATGTTGCTTATCCGGCTTTGGTTGAATTAAATCATGGCAAAGTTTTATTGCTTGAAACTAAGCAAGAAGATAACTTTAAGATTGATCCAAAAAAATTATCCCAACTTCTAAAACAAAATCCTAAAGCAATAATATTAAACTATCCTTCAAACCCTAGTGGAGCAACCTATACAGCCCCAGAGCTAAAAAAAATATGGAATCTTTTAGCTAAAAAAGAGCTTATCGTTATAAGCGATGAAACTTATGACCTACTTACTTATGGTCAAAAACATATTTGTTTTCCTAGTTTGGCTAAATCAGCAAAAGAAAAAACTATTCTTTTGAACGGTTTTTCTAAAGGACATGCTATGACTGGATTCCGGGTAGGGTTTGCTTGTGGGAGTTCTGAAATTATTCAAGCTATGACAAAGATACATTCTTATTCTGTAATGTGCGGGCCGGTTATATCTCAAGTTGCAGCTACCGAGGCTTTATTAGCAAAAAAAGAGGTTAAAACTATGAAAACCGAATATATGCGAAGAAGAGATTTTTTAGTAGAAGAGTTGGGTAGATTGGGTTTTTCGGTTTCATTGCCTCAAGGAGCATTTTATTGTTTTGCTTCTTTAGAGAAATTTAAATTCAACTCTTTAGATTTTGCCAAAAAACTATTAGTTAAAGAAAAAGTAGCTGTTGTTCCCGGCTTAGCTTTTGGTAAAAATTATAAAAAATATATCCGCTTATCTTATGCCAACTCTTTAGATAATCTCAAAGAAGCTATTGTAAGGATAGAAAGATTTTTAAAAAGTTTATAAATCCACCAGATATTTTCAGCTGGTTAAACCTAGTCTAAATCAAAAAATGAATAAAAAGATATCTATAGTTGTGGCTATTCTATTTTTTCTTGGCTGTAGTGGTGTTATTGACCAAACCAACTTAGCCGGCATTAATTCTTTGGACCAACTAGAGAAAAAATATGATTATTTATCTAGGCAGTATCAGAAGAAATTAAGAAAAGATCCCAATAATAAAAAATTACGTCTAAAGCTAGCGAATTTTTACTATAAGTTTAGGGATTATCAAAAGATTGAGAATATCCTTAGCAATATAGATAGCTATAAGGCAAGACGACTTTTAGCCAAGTCATTGGCTAAGCAAAAAAAATATGACCAAGCTATAGAAGTTTATCAAATAATAAAAGATAAGTTAAAAGACCCAGAAGGGTTATTTTTGTATGGAGAAACCTTAGAACAAAAAAACTTATTTCCCAAAGCTTTAGAAATATATGCTAAGGTGGGAAAACCCTATGCCAGAGAAGCTAATAAAAAAATTAAGTCTATACAAAAAAAGATAGCTAATATCGTCCCTGAGGGTATCAAACAACTATCTAAACAAGCTGAAAGTTTTCTTGCTAAAACTAAAGATGAAGCAGCAGTAATACTTTCAGTAGATGAATCAATTGAAATTTTACCAAATCATACCTCTGTCTCTACCATCTGTGTTGTTAAACAAGTTTTAAAAGAGAGGGGCAAGGAGTTAGCTGAAGTAAAAATTGGTTACGATTCAACTTATGAAAAGATAGAGCTTGAATATGCCAGAACAATAACTAAAGATAAAAAAGTAGTTTCTGTTGGAAAAGAAAATATTCGTGATGTAAGCAGATACCTTGATTTTCCGCTTTATAGTAACTCTAGGGCATTTATTATATCTATGCCGTCAGTTGGTATAGGGTCTTATCTAGAATACAAGGTTAAAATCTATTCTTCAAAACTCATAGCTAAAGATAACTTTAATTTTATTTATCGGCTTAGAGAAAAATATCCGATATTTAAAGCTAACTTCAAACTCACCGTTCCTAAAGACAAAGAAGTTAATATTAAGTTTTTTAACCAAAACCAAGCTAAAGATATTAGCCTGGAGCCACTTTTAGAAAGGGGCAGAAAAAAGAAAATATATAGCTGGAGCTTTAAACAGTTAAACTCAATAGTGCCTGAATACAATATGCCGCCTTTTCCTTACATTAATCCTGCGATTTTGGTTTCTAGTTTTTCTTCTTGGCAAGAAATCTATAGCTGGTGGTTTTCTTTATACGCTGATAAACTGCAAACAACTTTAGAGATGGAAAGATTATTAAAAGATCTTATCAAAGATAAAAAAACCAATAAAGATAAAGCAAAAGCAATTTATGAATATGTAGCTAAAAATATCCGCTATGTAGCAGTTGAATATGGTGATAGCGGGTACCAACCACATTCAGCCAGTGAGGTATTTGTTAATAAATATGGTGATTGTAAAGACCAAGCTGTTCTTTTGGTGGCTTTGCTCCAAGAAGCTGGCTTGGATGCTTACCCTGTGCTTATTCCTACCCGAAGCAGTTACCCGATTAATAAAAATTTTCCTTCCATTAATTTTAATCATGCTATAGCAGCTACCCGTATTGATGGTAACTTTATATTTATGGATCCTACTTCAAACACTACCCCTTTTGGCCAGATTCCTTTGCCAGATCAAGATAGAGCAGTTCTTTTGTTTTTAAAAGAAGGCTATAAGGTCTTAAAGACTCCCTCTAGCAAAGATAATGGGATAGAATATTTAATGGATATCAATATTGATGAATCAGAAGATGCTGAAATAACACGGGAAGTATCTACCAAAGGTTATTATGCTTCAGGCTACAGGAGTTATCTAAAATATACTCATCCTTCTAGAATCAAAGAAGATATTAGCCAAAAAATGGTAGAGATATCTCCTTTTTCCCATCTTCTTAATTTAACTGTTAAAAATGAAAAAGATTTAGATAAACAGCCTTTATTAATCTATAGTTTTGTTGCTGATAATTTTTTAAGCCCTTCTGGGGCATTTCGCATCCTTGAGCCTTTGGATCAATTTAATTTTAAGGCTAGCCTCATCAGTAAAGAAGAAAGAAATTTTCCCATAGATTTTGGAGGAATATTTTCTAAAACGGCTCGAATCAAAGTTGTCTTGCCTCCCAATATAAAAGTAAAATATTTACCGGATTCTAAAAATTTTGAAAATAAGTGGTTTAGCTTAAATACCAACTATAAAAGTAAAGAACAAACTATTAATTTCTCTCAAATTTTTTCAGTAAAAAAGAGATTTGTTTCTAAAAAAGAATATCAAGATTTTAGAAAAAAGTTTAAAGAAATAATTTATTATCTAAAAGGACAAATAATTTTAAAAACCGAAAAAACCAAGCGGGTAGATAATGACAGATAATAACCGAAGAAGGTATATAAGGCTTTCTACTGTTTTACCGGTAGAGTTTTTTATAGCCGATAAAAATGGGAAAAAGATTACGCCTTGGATTCAAGGGTTTACTCATGATATTGGTAGGGGTGGGATATGCCTTGTGGTTAATGATCTTTGGTGGGGGTTTTGGGATAAGTTTAACCGCACTCAGAACAAAATATTTCTCCGGATAAAACTTCCTTTTAAAAAAGAACCGTTATTTTTAGAGGCAGCTATTCGGTGGAAAGAATCAGAAGAATTGAAAAAGTTTAAACAGTACAGAGTTGGTTTAGAATTTATAAGCTCTAAAAAGAAAAAAGCTGCTCCAATATTCAGGTTTGCCATATTTAAAAAAGTCGCGCCGGTGGTAGTGGTATCAATTCTAACCGGTTTTATTTTATTTTCATCATTTTTGTTTTGGAAGACAAATCGCTTGGCTCAGGAAAATCGTCGTCTGGTAAGTGATCATATAGAGATATTGCAGAAGAACTCTTTTCTTGCCCAAAACTTAAAAGATAATAAACAAGCCCAAGAATTTCTTGCTAAAAGGAAGAACCAGCTAGGTGAAAAGATAACTAATTTAGAAGAAACTATTTCAAATTTAAAAAAAGAATATAAAGAACTTAAAGATATCCAGAAAAAAAATCAACAACAATCCTTAGAGCTAATTGCCCTTGAGGAAAAATTAAATGAATATAATCAGCGGTTAGACTCTTTAAAAAGAGAAAATGAATTTTTAAAAAGTAAAATCAAAGAGAAAAAAAGATTAACTGCAGAAATCCAAGAAGAAGCCCAGGAGCTTAAGGGAATAAAACACAGAGTTACAGAAAAAGTAATAGCTGGGATGCATGATTGGATTAGACACCGTCAAGATTTAGTAAAAGGGTTGATTTTAAGTTATGAAGGCGACAGTAGCCTAAGAGAAGTGTGTTTTACTTATGACCAGGCTTTAGCAGCTTTTGTTTTTCTAAACTATGGAGAAATAGATAGGGCTCAAAAGGTTTTGGATTTTTATCTTAATCAAATAAACCAGGGTAAAAAGATTTATAATGCTTATTTTACCGACGGTGGGGTTTTTGAATATGTTCTCCACAGTGGGCCCCAGGCCTGGATTGGCCTTGCCGCTTTAAACTATAGAGAGAAAACAAAAAGTAAAAGGTATATTAAAGTTGCTAATGAAGTGGCGGATTTTCTTATTAGGATGCAAGATAAAGAAGGAGGTATTGTTGGAGGCCCAAAAGTGAGTTGGTACTCTACTGAACATAATTTAGATGCGTATGCTTTTTTTAGATTACTTTATAAACAAACCGGAAAGAGAGAGTATGAGAAGGTTGCTAACAAGGTCAAAAAGTGGATTTCTAAATATTCCTATACCCAATATAAAATACCCATAAATAGAGGTAAAGGGGATTCTACTATAGCCACAGATACCTATACCTGGTCAATAACAGCATTAGGGCCGCAAACTTTATATTCAATGGGGATGGATCCAGAAGAGATTTTAAAGTTTGCAGAAAATAATTGTAAAGTTACTGTTAATTTTGAATATGATAATAGAAAGGTAAAAGTTGAAGGGTTTGATTTTGCTAAGGCTAAACATGCAGCTCGCGGCGGAGTTATCTCTGGTGAATGGACTTCTCAGATGATTTTAGCTTATGAAGTGATGGCTGATTATTTTAAGCAGAAAGATACAAAGAAATATAAAGAGTATTTGGCTAAAGCTTATTTTTATTCTAATCAATTACAGAAGATGATAATAACTTCTCCTTCTCGGGCCGGAAGGATAGAACCCTGTCTTCCTTATGCATCTAGCCCTTATGTTAATACCGGTCATGGCTGGCGAACTCCACGGGGAAGCAGAACAGGTTCTTTAGCCTCAACTGCTTATTTTTTGATAGCTTACAATGGATATAATCCTCTCAGAGGAGAATTTTTAGATGTATCGCTTAAAATCAAAGATGAAAAATAAGCAATTTAAATCGGGATTTATAACAATTTTAGGTAGGCCCAACGTTGGCAAATCAACTTTGCTTAATGCTGTTTTAGGCCAAAAAATTAGTATTGTTTCACCTATTCCCCAAACTACTCGTTTTCAACTAAAAGGAATATTAAATCAAAAAAACTCACAGATTGTATTTGTAGATACTCCGGGAATTCATCTGTTTAAAGAAAAGTTTGCCTATCATCTTAATAAAGTTTCTCTAGCTTCGCTAGCTGAAATAGATTTAATTTTATATGTAGTAGATGTAAGTAGGCCGCCGGGCCAAGAAGAAAAGAAGATAATAGATATAGTAGCTCGGCAAAAAAGTAAAGTAGTTATGGTCTTAAACAAAAGCGATCTAGGTAGAAAGTATTTAAATGATTATATTGAGCTGTGGCAGGAAAAAATAGAAAATATACAAGTTCAGGATCCTTTGATTTACTATATTCCTGTTTCTGCTAAGATAGGGAAAAATATTGAAAAACTAAAAGATGTTTTATTAGAACTAACCCCTAGAGGGCATCCCTTTTATGATAAAGATAGTTCAACTGACCTTCCTGATAAATATCGTGCTGCGGATATAATCAGAGAAAAATTATTTTTAAAAACTAAACAAGAAATTCCTCATGCAGTTGCAGTTGAAGTAAAAGAAATTCAAGCCAAGGAAAGAAGTGTTTATATCTTAGCTCATATCTATATTCAAAGGAGTTCACAGAAAAAAATTATTATTGGCAAAGACGGAGGGTTACTTAAAGAGGTTGGCATAGAAGCTAGGCGAGACTTAGAAAATATCTATAACAAAAAAACTTATTTAGACTTATGGGTGAAAACAGAAAAAGATTGGCAAAATAACCGCAGGATTTTACAGGATTTAGGTTACTGGATAAATTAGGGGGTCAGGTCTCCACTCTTGACAAAAACCCGCAGACGTCCTACTTTCGCCAAATATAGGACATTTGTTTTTGCTTATTTAGATACATCCTACAATGAGGAGGTTAGTAATGGGAAAAACTGATATATTAAAATTAATGAAAAATAGGCGTTCTATTAGAAAATTTCAAGACAAAGAGATCTCTGTACAAGCTATAAAAGAATCATTAGAAGCAGCTCGTTGGGCGCCTTCAGGCCTCAACAATCAACCTTGGAAATTTATGATATTAGAGCAAGATAAAAAAGATTCCTTAGCTAAATATACAAAATTTGGCCAAGTGATAAAACAAGCTAATAAATTAATCATAGTTTTCCTTAATAAAGAAAAACTATACAGTTATAAAAAAGACTTAATGGCGATTGGTGCTGCTATTCAAAATATTCTTATCTATCTTCAAAGCCAGAATGTAGGGAGTTGTTGGTTGGGTGAGATTATAAACCAAGCAGAGCAAGTTCAGAACAAGCTGCAGGTACCGCCAGAGTTAGAATTTGTGGCGGCTATTGCAGCGGGGGTACCTCAAGAAGAAGTAAAAATCACAGAACGTAGATCCCTGGAAGACCTAATCCTTTAAAAAACCAAATTCCCGCAGACGTCCTACTTTCGGTAAAAGTAGACGTCCTATATTTGCCAGATATAGGACGTCTGCAAAGGTACACCCTATAAAAGAAATAGTTTAAAGATTAGAAAAATATCTTGACGCAAAAAAGAAAACTAGTAAAATTTTACTAGTTAAAAAAAGTAAAAATATGCAAATAGCCAAATTATTAGCCCAAAAAAGCAAAAAATACCCTAAAAAAGCAGCTTTTATCTGTAAAGATCTGCCTGTATCATTTGCTCAGTTGAAAGATAAAAGTTTTAGTATTGCTAACTATCTTTTAGAGTTGGGGCCAATAAAAAGTAAAAAAGTTGCAGTCTATCTGCCTAATTTGCCCGATACGGTTTTTAGTATCTTTGGAGTTTTGTCTGCGGGAGGGGTATTGGTTCCCCTTGACTATATGTTGACAGAAATTGAAATCATAAATTTCATCAATCATTCTCAAGCTCAGGTTTTGATTATTCAGCCTAAAAAAGAAGTTAGCCTAGATTGGGTTAAACAACAGTGCCCGGGTTTAAAAAAAATAGTTATTTCTGGGTCAGAGTCTAAAGAATTTACTTCTATTTCAGATATCTTTACCAAGAGTTTTCTAGATTTTCCTCAAAGCTCAGTTAAAGACCAGGATGATGCTGCGATATTTTATACTTCAGGTTCAACCGGTCACCCCAAAGGAGTGGCCTTAACCTATCAACACCTGATAAACCCTATTGAGGTTATTGATAACTATTTAACTGTTAGTTGCAAAGATGTATTTTTGTGCGGGGGGATACCTTTTTCTCATATTGGCGGTTTAGACTTTATTCTATTTATGCTTTACTTTGGCTTTACCCTTATTTTGATGGAAAGATTCCAGCCGTTAGATTTCTTAAGAAATATTCAAAAACATAAAGTAACTTTATTTTGCGTGGTGCCGGCTATGTTTATGGCTATACTTTTTCTAAAAGGGGCAAAAAAGTTCGACTTGTCTTTTCTGAAATATGCTGTGGTTTTTGGAGCGCCTTCTTCACCGGCGGTATTAAAGAGGTTTCATAAACTTTGCCCTAATGCTCAGTTACGCAATGGTTGGGGCATGACCGAGACATCTGCACCTAACAGTTATTCGCCGGCAGATCAAAATAAACTTTCTAGCATCGGCCGTTTTGATTTTAATCTGGAAGCAAAAATTGTTGATAACCAAGGTAGTCAGGTACCTCAAGGCAACAAAGGTGAGTTGTGGGTTAGAGGCAAAGGCGTTATGAAAGGTTACTATCGGGAACCAAAGTTAACCAAGCAGGTATTGACTGAAGACAGATGGCTAAAAACCGGAGATATAGCTAAAAAAGATAAAGAAGGTTTTTTTTATATAGTTGGGAGAAAAAAAGAGATGATTAAAGTAGCTGGAGAAATTGTATTTTCTCCGGAGGTAGAAAACGTTATTCAAAAATTTCCGGGGGTAGTTGAGGTAGCCGTTGTTGGCAAAAAGGATAAACTAAGAGGAGAGGTTCCCAAAGCCTTTTTAGTAGTGGATAAATCAGATCAGTTTGATAACCAGAAGTTTAGGGATTTTTTAAAACAGCACCTAGCTCACTTTAAGATCCCTCAGAGTTTTGAATTTTGCGAAAAACTGCCTAAAAATAGAACTGGAAAGATAGATAAATTGAAGTTAACAAAAACTATAAAGATATCTTAAAGCGAGGAGGATAAATTAATTATGATGCAACGTGATGTTCATATGAGCCCAGAGGATCTGCTAGATTCTCTCCAATTTAGAAAAGGAGATTTTGGTAAAATTGCTTTGGTCAGCGGACAAAAACAAAGAGCTCAGCTATGCTTAAAACATTTGGAAAATCCGGTTAAAAATTTTACTTTTTTAGGTTATACTTTTTGGACTGGAAATTATAAAAATAAAAAAGTTACAGTCGGTAACGGAGGGTTTTATGCTCCAGATTCTGCTTTTATTACAGAGTTGCTTGCTGTGGGTGGGGTTGATACCCTGATTCGATTAGGTTCTTGCGGAGCTTTAAGAGAAGATATCGGGGTAGGAGATTATATTTTGGTAGATCAAGCTATCCGGGGTGATGGTGCTACTAAATATTACGTAGATGATGATTTTATCCCAAAAGCAGATAAAACTATTAGCTCAGCTATCAAAGAAATAGCCTCAGAAAGCTGTCCGGTTCATCAGGGTTCAGTTTGGACTACGGATGCCCTTTTTAAAGAAACAAAAGGCATCGTTAACTCTTATATAGAAAAAGGGGCTATCGGAGTCGATATGGTAACTTCTCCATTTTTGACTTTAGCTAATCTTTATCAGAAAAAAACAGCAGCTATACTTTCAGTTTCTGATAATTTAATTACCGGAGAACTGGGGTTTAATAACTATAAATTTTTTGAAAGTCAGTTAAAGATGATAGAAGTAGCATTTAAAACAGTTGATAGTTTATAAGGAGAGCAGATGGAAATAAAATGGGATAGTTCAGCTAAGGAAAAGTTTGATAAAGTTATTCAATCTTTACCTCAGTTTCATAGGACAATTGCAGAAAAGTTGGTGCATCAAAAAGCAGAAGATTTAGCTAGTTGCCGTAAGTCACCGTTGGTAGAAGACCAAGATTTAATTCAGGCTTTCTTTCAGGAAGTTCCACCTGCTTTCTGTGAAATGATGAAAAGATTGTTTGATCATCTTAATATTGACTATTCAAAATATATTGAGGAGCAGGATAAATAATGAAGATAGCAGTTTTAGGTTGTGGAGCAATCGGCGGGTTGTTTTTAGCTCATCTTTCTAAAGAGTCAAAAAATGTTTTTGGAGTAGTTAGAGACTATCAGCTGGATTCTTTAGAAAATGAAGGCCTGATAATTAAGCAAGAAAATAAGGAAGAAAACGTGAAAGTTAAAGTTTGTACTAGGTTAACAGAGCCCCTAGATTTAGCTATTTTCACCACCAAAACTAATAATTTGGAAGAAATAATACAAGAAAATATTGATTATCTAAAAGATGCGGTGGTGGTATCGGCTCAAAATGGATTGAGAGCAGATAATATTTTAGCTAAGTTTTTTCCAACTGAAAAAATTATAACTACTATTGTAATGTTTGGAGCAACTTTTTATCCGCCTAACAGAGTTGTTTCTAACTTCTCTGGGAATCTTATTATGGGAAATATTTTTGGGAAAAAAGTAGTTGACCAAGAAAAGATAAGACAAATTTTAACTAAGTCATTTAATGTAGAAGTTTTAAACAATATAAAAGGAGCTAAATACCTTAAGCTGTTTATAAATCTTAATAACTGTATTCCGGCTATATTAGGAAAATCAATGCAGGAATCTTTTAGCAGCTTAGAAGTTGCTAAGTTAGCTATTAAGTTAAACCAAGAAGCTTACCGGCTTATCAGGCAAGTGGGTATCGATTTAGAAAGTTTACCTAATTACCCTAAGGAGAGAATTGAAAGTTTAACTTCAATGCCGCTTCAAGAAGCTGCTTCTCTTTTTTCAAAAATAATGACCGGTTTAAGTAAAGAACCTTTATATGGCTCTATATTACAAAGTATAAAGAGAGATAAACTTTCTGAGATTGACTATATAAATGGTGAAATTGTTAAAGTAGCAGAAAATAATGGTCAACAGGTACCTTTAAATAAAAAGGTAGTTAGCTTAGTCCACCGTGTTGAGCGAGAAGGGTTTTTATCAGAAAATGAACTCTTATCAGAAATTAAAGGAGTAGAAAATGAAAAATAAAAATGAAGATTACTTATCAGCTAATTGTGCTGATATTAAAACTCCCTTTCCAAAACTAAAAGTAACTTGTACTGGGGTTTTTGGTGAGTGTTACCATGGTTATGAAGTGGGTGATGAACTAATTTTAGGAGATTTTACCCATCCTCCTAAGCATTTTTGCCTTGGGTTGGTTCATTCACTTTTTCCACCTGCCTACGCTTTAAGTTTTGGGGCTAGGTTTCCTTTTATGGAGAATCAAAAATCGTTAAAAGTTACTTGTCCTGATGGCGGAAAAGCTGAATTTTTGGTTGAGCTGTTAGATAAAAAAGATAAAGTTCAATTTATTCCCCAAGACCCTAACCATAAAGGGCCTAATCCGAAAAAAATGGAAGTAGAAGTAGTTAAGGCAAAAGGAAAATGTGCCTATAAATATAAAGTTGGTGACAAATGGGACATAGAAGGGCTTAAATGTATCCCCGGGTTTTGTGGAGCAGCTTGGCATACACTTTTTCCGGCGGTTTTTGCCTTAAACTTTGGAGCAAAATTTCATTTTATGCAAGACCCTAACTCTATAGATACAGTTACTTGCCCTGATGGCGGCAACATTGTATTTAAGGTAAGAAGAAAAGAAAAAGACGCGAAAGAACGCGAATAAAAAAGATGCGAAAGAGCGCGAATACAATTAGTGTTTATTAGTTAAAAATTAGCGTTTATTCGCGTTATAAAGGAAGGTAGAAATGAAAAGAGTAGTTATAACAGGTGTTGGTGTAATATCAGCTGCAGGCGAAGAAAAGAATGAATTTTATAATAATCTAATTGAAGGTAAGCCGTGCATAGAAAAGGTAGAAAATTTTGACGTCAGTTTATTTAATTCAAAAGTCGCTTCTCAAGATCTAGATTTTGATCCTAAAAACTTTGGCATAGAAGATGCTTATCGTATGGATCGTTATGTTCAGTTTGGCCTTGCTTCTGCAAAACAGGCGGTCAAAGATGCAAAACTAGATTTCTCAGATCTAGATTTAAGAAAATCAGGAGTTATCTTGGCAAACGCTATTTGTGGAACCCGGTTTATGGAAGAAGAGTTTCTTCTGGTAACCGATTGGGGCAAAAATCCAATTGATCCCAGAAAGGGAAGGCCTTATCTTTATGATGCTGCGATGTTTAATACGCCAAGTGCTGAAATTTCTGCTTTTTTTGGCACCCAGGGGATAAATACAACAATTTCTACTGGTTGTACCGCCGGTACTGATTCTTTAGGCTTTGCTTATGAATTAATTAAAGATGGCAGGCAGGATTTAGTTATATCCGGAGCCAGTGAGGCCCCGATTACTCCGGTTACCTTCGGTGCCTTTGATGTAGTTAATGTTTTAGCTAAAGAGAATGATCAGCCTCATAGATCAAGCCGTCCCTTTGACAATAAACGTAATGGTTTTGTTATTTCTGAAGGAGCCGGAATCTTAATCATGGAAGAACTCGAGCATGCTAAAAAAAGAGGAGCTCATATCTACGCAGAAGTTAAAGGTTTTGGTACTACTTGTAATGCTTATCATATGACTGATCTACCCCCAGATGGGCGCCCGATGGCACTTTCTATGGAACAGGCTTTGTCTGAGGCAGGTATTGATAAAAAAGAAGTAGGTTATATTAATGCCCATGGGTCTTCGACTCGCCAAAATGACATTTTTGAAACTGATGCTTACAAAAAAGTTTTTGATAAACTTGCTTATGATATTCCGATCAGCTCAATTAAATCTATGGTTGGCCATCCTTTGGCAGCTGCAAATGCGGTTGAAAGTGTTTTGTGCTGTATGGTTTTTGAAAAAGGTTACCTTCCTCCTACAATTAATCAAGAAGAAAAAGACCCAAAGTGTGATCTAAACTATATTCCTAATAAAAAAATGAAACTAATGCCAGAATACATATTAAAGACAAGTAGTGGATTCTCAGGTATTCATTCAGCTATTGTGTTTAAAAAATGGAAATAGATAAAAGACGCGAAAGAACGCGAATATGATACAAATGAACGCGAACATAATTAGTGTTTTTTCGTTAAAAATTAGCGTTTATTCGCGTTATAAATAAGGAGTTTTATAAATGAAAGAGAAAGTTGCCATAACAGGTTTAGGGGTTGTTTCTCCTTGTGGCCTAAAGAAAGAAACTTTTTGGGCTAATTTAAAAAAAGAAGAATCATTTATAGAAGAAATCAAAAGGTTTGATTCAAAAAATTATCCTTCACATATTGCTGGTCAGGTGAGTCAACTTGATTATTATACCCATCTTTCTAAAAGGTTAACAAAAAAAATTGATATTTTTTCCCATATGGCACTTGTCTCTTCAGAAGAGGCGATAGTAGATTCAAAAATGAACCTAGATGATATCGACAAAGAAAGAGTTGGAGTATTTATGGGCAATGCCTTAGGCGGATGGTTGTTTGCTGAAACTGAATTAAGGGATATGTATATTGAAGGCAGAGACGGTATCTCTCCTTATATGGCATCAGCTTGGTTTCCGGCTGCACCTCAAGGCCAGATTACAATTTACTATGGATTTAAAGGATATAGTAAAACCACAGTTTCTGATAAGGCATCATCTGCTTTGGCTTTATGGTATGGGGCAAAAACAATTAAAGAAAAAAAGAATGACTATGTATTAGCCGGAGGAATGGAGGCACCGATTACCCCCTATGCCTTGTTATCTGCTAATTGCCGGGGTGATTTGTCAAAAAATAATAGCCGTCCCCAAGAAGCTTATAAGCCTTATGATTTGTATCGAGACGGGCTGGTATTAGCAGAAGGTTCGGGTACAGTTGTCTTAGAAAGTCAAAATCAAGCAAGAAAAAGAAAAGCTCCGATTTATGGTTATATAGAAGGTATCGGTTTTTCTTCGGATGGGTATCATTATGCAAGGTACCGGCCTACCCCAGAAAATCTAGAGTATGCTATAAAAGAATGCTTAAAAGATGCTGGTTGGCAAAAAGAGGATGTTGATTATATCTGCTTAGATGCAGAGTCTACTGAAATGGGAGATTACCTTGAAACCCAAGCTTTAAAGAATGTATTTGGAGAAAAAATTAAAAACATAGCTTTAAGTGCGCCTAAAAGCATGTATGGAAATCTATTGGGAGCTCAAACCGCATTAGACTTAATTACTACTTTATTTTCGATGCAAAACTGTATTGTGCTTCCTACTATAAACTATTCGATGCAAGACCCATACTGTGACCTAGACTATACACCTAATAAGTCAGTGGAAAAAGAGATAGATAAGGCACTGATTATTTCCAGAGGCAGGGGAGGAATAAATATAGTATTAGCAATAGAAAAAGCGGAGTGAGCAAAGCGAACGGAGTTCTGAGCGATCAAGCGGTGAGCGCAGTCCTGAGCTTGTCGAAGGACGAAGTCGAACCACGCAGGGAGTCGAAGGAGATAAAAAATAAATTATAAGGAGGCAAAATGGATTTAAAAGAAGAAGTAATAAAAGTAATTGCAGAAACCCTAGAAGTAGGCAAAGAAGAAGTTGTTGATGGAAAGAATTTATATGAATCAATTGGTGTTGATTCAACAGAAATGGTAGAAGTTTGTGTGGCTTTAGGAAAACATTTCGACACAAAAATCCAAGCCAGTGAAGTTAACAAAGATTCAACTCCCGAGGATATAGTAAGAATAGTTAAACAAAAAAAAGAAAATAATTGATAACTATGAATTTAATAGATTTAAGTTTACCAATCGACGATCAAGCCTTCGAGGTTCATCCTTTAAGGATAGAACGCACTTCACATAAAGAAGGTATAGCAAAGATAAATAAGGTAATAATGTCTCGAACTCCTGAAGGCAAAAAAAATTATCAAGCTGGTGAAAGGATAATAAAAAAAGAACAATTGCCAGGAGGAGAATTTTTGTCACTGGAGATGGTTTATTCGTCAGTCCATAGCGGAACTCATATGGATTATTCTTTTCATTATGGCAGCAGCTCCGAAGGCAGGCCTTCTAAAACTGCTGATGAAATTCCTTTAGAGTTATGTTACAAAGACGGGGTAAAATTAGACTTAACTCATAAGAAAAAAGAAGAAGTAATTAGCGCCGAGGATATAAAGAAAGGTTTAGAAAAAATAAATTACACTTTAAAGCCCTTAGACATAGTTTTGCTTTATACCGGATCTGACAAACTATTTGGCAAACCGGAATATTTTTCTGATTATCCAGGCCTGGATATATCAGCAATAGATTATCTACTTGATTGCGGTATAAAAGTATTTGGAGTTGATACTATGGGAATTGATAGGCCCTATAAATTTATGATCAAAGATTTTTTAGAAAAAGGGGATCCTAAATTTTTGTGGCCGGCTCATTTTCATGGAAGAACCAGAGAATTTATTCATATTGAAAGGCTTGCTAATTTAGAAAATTTACCTGATTATGGATTTAAACTTATTTGTTTTCCAGTTAGAATCAGAAAAACTGGTGCTGCTTGGTCAAGGGCCGTTGGAGTAATTGGTGACAAGTAATTAATTAAACAAAAAGGAGGTTTACTATGGCACATACTGTAAATTCAATTGTAATTGATGCACCTTACGATAAGGTTTTTGAAATCAGTAATGATATTTCTCGTTGGAAGGATTTGTTTGACGAATATACCGAATCTGAAGTTTTAGAAAAAGAAGCAAATAAGATTATTTTTCAGCTTACTCATCAAAATGGCAATAGTTGGAAGTCATACCGGCTTTTGTTTAAAGAAAATAAATTTGCTTATGCAGAAAAGCTAGATCCAAAGTTTCCTTTTGAATATATGAAGATAATCTGGCTTTACCGCCAACTTCCAAACGGGGTTGAGATGACATGGATTCAAGATTTTACTATGGATAAAAATGCTAAGTTTGATGATCCAAAAGCTGAAGAGATTATAAATCAACACTCGCAGAAGAACTTAAAGAATTTTAAACAACAAATAGAAAATGAAAAATAAAAAATGTTAAAAACACACAGACGCACTTTTTTCTTTTTAGCTAGCTTGGCTTTTATCCTTTCTTTTAGTGTACAAGCTACAGCAGCGCTTCTGCCTACTTTAGCAGAATATTTCAATCAAAGTCCGGTTGCAACAGGTAAGTTAATTTGGATTTATATGCTTCCCTACGGACTATGTGCTTTAATTTGGAGTCCGTTAAGCAGGCAGTTTTCGAATAAAAGGATTCTGCTTTCTTGTCTGGCGCTTTTTTCTCTGTCTGCTTTGGCAGTGACTTTTTCTTTTAATCTATTAGCTGCTTTTTTAGGCCGGTTGGGTATGGGTATATTTGGCTCGGCACTGGTACCTTTAAGTTTAATTACGATTGGTAAAGAGTGTAATAGTAAAGAGCGTCCTAAACATGTTGGTTTATTTTTTTCAGTTGGTTTTAGTTCAGGGCTCATAGGAGTTTTTTTAAGTGGGATTTTACCTTGGAGGTTTATCTACGGAATTCCTGCCTGTCTAGGGATAGTAGCTTTATTTTTTGGCATAAGGTATCTAGATAGCTATGATTATCGGGGTAAGTTTAAAATTAGCTACCTGGCTACGTTTAAAGACAAAAGTGCCTTAAAACTATTTTCTTTTATCTTTGTTTTAAGTTTTTTCTACCATAGTATTCATCAATGGTTAGGGGTCTACTTAGCTCAAGAATATTCTTTTAGTCAATTTTTAGTAAGTTTAACTTTAACTATTTCAGCAATAGCTGCAATTTTTTCTGAAAGTATTGGCGGTTTTTTATCAGCTCGGTTTGGTTCCTCTAATATTGCTTCATTAGGGCTTTTGAGTATGGTTTTATTTTTATTTTTTACTTTAATTGTCGGATTGCCTCAGGCAATATTTTTTCTTATTATTTTTTGGGGTATGGGTTGGGCTTTTAACCATGTCGGTTTATCGTCATATTTAACTGGGCTTCCCGATAAATATTTGCGTGATGCATCCAGTCTAAATAGCTCTTTAAGGTTTATCTCTGGAGGCTTAGGGACTTATTTTGGCGGAAAGATTATCTCTAAGATAGGGTTTTCGATCCATTTTATAACTGTAGGAGTTTTACTTTTGGTAGTAGCAGTTTTAATTAAAAAAACTTTAATAGTTAATAACGCGAATGAACGCGAATTATAGACGCGAATGAACGCTAATATTATTAGCGTTTATTTGTTATAAATTAGTGTTTTTTCGCGTTTAAAAGAGGAGGTTAAGATGGGTAATTTAGAAGATAAAGTTGCAATTGTAACTGGTGCTACAGGAGGTATTGGTAAAGATATAGTTAAAGGACTAGTTGATAAAAAAATAAAACTTATATTGGCTGGGCGCAATCAAGAAAAATTAAAATCCTTAGAAGAAGAATTTTCGAAAATTTCTGAAATTATTACAGTTAGCTGTGATGTTACCAAAAGAAAGGATTTAGAAAATTTAATTAATAAAGCCAAAGAAAAATTTGGCAAGATTGATTTTTTAATTAATGGGGCTGGAGTATCAAGCCAGCATCCTTTTTGGAATCAGCCTATAGAAGATATAGAAAAAATTATCTGGACCAACTATTATAGTTATGTAATGTTATCAAGAATGGTTGTGCCAATTATGAAAGAAAATAATTTTGGCCATATTGTAAATATTACATCTGGATCTGTGATGGTAGATCCGCCGCCAAGAAATTTTATTGTTTACACTTCTTTAAAGGTGGCATTACGCAGCTTTGCTAAGGGTCTTTTTTGGGAGATGCGTGATTTTGGGATAAAGGTTACATCCATTTTTCCTGGGGTAACCCGGACTCCTTTAACCGGTAAGTTAAAGAATATAGCTGAAAATAGGCTTATAGAACCAAAAGCAGTAGCTGATACAGTAGTGTTTGCCTTGGCTCAGCCATTAAATGTTTGCCCCATTGAACTTGCTGTAATAAATCAACAAACACCTTGGACAAAACCGGTTATTCCGTTTAAACAAGATCACCCGAAAGACGCGAAAGAACGCGAATGTAATTAGTGTTTTTTCGTTAAAAATTAGCGTTTATTTGTTATAAATTAGCGTTTATTCGCGTTTAAACAAAGGAGGTAGAAAATGAAAGTATTATTTGTAACCCCTAAAACTGGAGCTTGGGCAACTCATGGAAAGCATCTAGGCCCTAACCAACTTTATGCCCAGTGGGCAGCATTTATCAGAGAGAAAGGCTTTAAAGATTTAGAAGTACTTGATTGCCGGGCCCACCAGATAGAGATGGATGAGATGCTTGAGGTGATAAAAGAAAAAAATCCAGAAGTAGTAGTAATTGGGGATATGCTTCATTCCTATGGAGGATTTGGAATTATTCACTATTTTTTAAAAACAGCCGAAGGGATAAAAAAGATTTTACCTAATACTAAAATAATCTTTGGAGGGCTTTGGTTTTCATCGATGCCTAAATATTCTTTGGAAAAATATCCTTTTATTGACTATGTAGTTATGGCTGAAGAAGAAGCGTTTTTTGATTTGCTATCTTCTCTAGAAAAAAACGAAGATGTAACTGAGATAGCTGGGGTTGCTTCTCGAAAAGACACAAAAGTGATACTTGGCCCACACAGAATGCTTCAGAAAGATTTAGATTCTTTGCCGTTGCCAGCTTATGATTTATTTCCCATGGAAAAGTATGTCGGCCATACTTATTGGAAGCCATTTGTTGAAATGGTAACATCGCGTGGTTGTCCTTCTGCTTGTACTTTTTGTTATGAGTGGGATCAATATGATCCAAGGCATCCGGAAGATTTCTTAAGTTGGAGGGCTAAATCACCCGAGAGAGTGATTGAAGAGCTAGAACTTCTTCATCATCAATATGGAGTAAAAGTTGTTGTAATCCAAGATGATAACTTTAACGTTAGTCCAAAAAGAGTCGAAAAGTTTTGCAAAATGAAACTCGAGAAAAAAAATCCCATAAAGTGGGTTTCACTAGGCAGAGCGGTTGATTGGACTAACTGTGAACAGATTTTACCACTGATGAAAGAATCAGGGTTATTTATGGGTGTCTTTGGAATAGAGGTAACTACCAAAGAAGAACTAAAACAAATAGCCAAAGGTATTACTATCGAACAAATAAAGAAAACAATTGATATTCTACGAAGCCAGGATATAGCTATTGTTGCTGATATTATGATGGGATTTGATGAAGATACAGAAGCTAAAATTAAAAGTAGGTATGAATTTACTGACGAGGTAGATCCGGATATTCTTTGGATAGGATATGTAACACCGGCTCCTAATTCACCTATCTGGAGGCAAAGAGTTAAGCGGGGCGAGCTAAATCCTGACGATATTGATTTCCTAAAATGGGATTTTCTTCATCCGGTGATGCCAACTAAACATTTATCTGTAGAAGATTACGGAAGATTGGGTTCATGGTGTATGCGTGAATTTTATTCAAAGCCAGGTAGGATTCAAAGAATAATGACCAGTAACTTTGACCAACTTGCTAAACTTTGTTTCCAAGATGTTATGAAGGGTGTAACAAAATGGGAAGAAGGGGCAGTAAAAGGCGAAAAACACGTATGATAAACGATGCACACACTCACTTTATTCCCAAAGAGATATCTGACCAGACTTCTTTTTATAAAGGAGTCTGGGCCGATAAAGAAAAGCTATTTTCTTATCTTGAGCAAAACAAAATTGAAAAAGCATTACTTACCTATCCCTCTACAGACGCTCATCTTCAACTAGGGCAAAAGAAGGTCTGTCAAATTTATAATAAAGCTCAAGAGGAGTTGATTCAGGAAAATCCGAAAATAGTTGCTGCCGGCCTTCTTAATTTAGAGCCGATAGAACAAATACCTGAACAAATCAAAAGTTTATCCGAAAGAGGCTTTAAGGCCTTAAACCTTTCTTCAAGTTATCAAGGTAGATTTTTAGTAAAAGAGTTGGTGCCGTTGTTTAGAGCAGCTCAAGATTATCAACTGCCAATATTTGTTCATCCTCAGACAATCAATCCGATTGGCTTTGAGCGGGTAAAAGACCCTCTTCTTATGCCGGTCCTAGAGTATGGTTTTGATTCTTCTATGTTTATGGGCTTGCTTATGACCGAGGAGATATTGCAGGAGTTTAAAGTTGATTTTATATTTTCTTCCTTAGGCGGAATAATTCCCTTTTTAAAAAATAGGTTAGATCGTGTTTATAAGATGTTGAAGCAAAGGCAGATAGTTAAAGACCTAGGAGATTCACCTTCAAACATTTTAAAAAAAGTTTACGTTGATACATCAGGGGCAACTTTAGAAAATATAAAAATGGCTCTTGATTTTTTTGGCCCGGAGCATATCCTTTGGGGATCAGACTATCCGGTTAATCCATCAGTAACTAAAAATTTAGAAAAGTTAGATAAGTTAGGAGAGTTAAAAAATAAAATTGTTTATCAAAATTTTAAACAGTTGTTTAAACTATGAGTAAGTTAAAGTTTTCACCTTTATTTTGGCCGATTAAGTTAAAAAAAGATTATATTTTAGTTTTAGACGAAACTAAACTGCCTAAAAAAACTAGCTATCTTAAAGTTAAAAATTATCGGCAGGCAGTTTCACTAATAAAAAATATGAAAACCAGGGCTATCGGTCAAGTTTTGTTGGTATTATATACTTTTTTGATTGTTTATCGCAGGTATAAAGGTAAGAAGGTATTAAATTCTAAAATAACTCAAGTAGCTAAGGGTTTTAATTCAGCAAGGCCTACTTTATCTTTTAAATATCTAACGGATATGGTCCTAGCTCAGCAAGCAGCTGGCCTTTCTTTAGATAAAAAGATTTTAGAATTTTTAGAGACCTTAAAAGAAAAACGCATCTATCAGGCTAAGGAAACTAGCAAATTGATTAAAGCCGGAGATACTATCTTAACCCATTGTAATTTAAGCGGGCTTATCCCCTTAGTCGGTTCTTTTTGCCGCAGCCAAGATAAAACTATTAGTTTTTTTGTAACAGAAACCAGGCCTTATCTGCAGGGGGTTCGTTTGACTGCTTGGGAGTTATCTCGGGAAGGTTTTGATACAACAGTTATCTGCGATAATATGGTAGCCCAAGTTATGGCAGAAGGCAAGATCAATAAAATAGTTGTTGGTGCCGATAACTTAGCTAAAAATGGGGATATTGCCAATAAGATCGGAACTTATCAGATAGCTTTGTTGGCTAGGTACTTCAAGCTTCCTTTTTATGTGGTTTGCCCGCCTGAATCTAGGGCTAAAGAAGGTAAAGATATTAAAATTGAGGTCAGGCCGGATAAAGAGTTGTTTAAAATTGGAGCTGAAACTGTTGCTCCTTTGGGAATAAAAGGATATTATCCGGCTTTTGATATTACGCCAAATAGTTTAATTACCAAACATATCTATATGGGGGTCTAAGATGTTTAATCAAGAGAAAAAATCAAGAAAAAAAATTATTAATATCGGCAAACGCCTTTATCAGCGGAATCTTGCGGTTGCCAGTTCAGGAAATATTAGTCTGAAACTACCTGATCAAAAGGTTCTTATTACCGGAGCTCAAACTCAATTAGCTGATCTGCAACCTTCTGATATTGTTAAAGTAGATATTACAAGCAATAAAACAGAAGGTCAAACTGCTCCTTCGTCAGAGCTTCCTTTACATAGTCTAGTCTATAAAAACTTTGAATCAAAAGTAGTTTTACACTGCCACCCGCCTTTGATTAACGGCTACTTTGCAGTTAACCAAAAGCTGAAGGCGTTAAGTTTTGAAACTAGATTTTATTTAGGTGACGTTCCGGTGGTAAAACAAGATACTCCTACAGTTACAAATCCAGATGAAGTTATAGAGGCCTTAAAGTTGTCCAATATTGTGGTCTTAAAAAATCATGGGGTGATTGCCATAGCTGATGATTTTTTAAAAGCGCTAGCTTTGGTAGAAACATTAGAGGAAGCAGTTAAAACTGCTGTTGTGGCTAAAATTTTTAAAAATGAAAAAGACCAAGATCTTAATCCAGAAACTAAAAGCAAACAAAAAAAGCAAAACACCAAAGAATACCCTATGTTTTCTAAAGGCCATATTGAAGCAATTGTGGATTTAGTCAACCAAGATGATTTTATTGCAGAAAAAGGCAAAGAACTTGACTTAACGGTTAAGTTAGCGATTAAACTTTCTGGAGAAGATAAAGCTTATAAATTTATTTGGGACCAAGGCAAAATTAAAGAACTTCAGTTTGATGCAGAAGCCCCTTTTGTAATCACTGCCTCAGCTGATATTTGGCGAGAGGTTTTTTTAGGCCAGCTTGATCCATTTGTAGCAGTTACCCAAGGCAAGATGAGCTTAGATGGTCAACTAGGACAATTGTCTAGGTGGTATGTTCCCTTTTCTAGATTATTTGAAATATTTAAACAGGTAAAATTTAAGGAGCCGGAACAAGATGCAAGAATATAGTTCTTTTATAAACGGTGAGTTTAAAAAAGGCAAAGAAAAAAAAGAAATAATTAATCCTTCCAACGGAGAGGTTATAACTTCTGTTTTTCTAGCTTCCCCAGAGGATATAGATTATGCAGTTAAGTCAGCCCGTTTAGCTTTTGAGAAAGGGCCTTGGCCTGAGTTTAGCCTAGCTCAGAGAAAAGATATACTGATAAAGTTGTCTAAAGCTATACTTGCTAAAGCAAAAGAGTTGGCTGAGTTAGAAAGCCTTAATGCTGGTAAACCGATAAAGGAAACAACCTTTATGGATATTCCATCTAGTGCAGCCAGTTTTAGGTATTTTGCCAGCAACTTAGAAAATTTTTTCCAAACAGAAGAGATAAACATTAATAGCCAGATTGCTCAAGCTAAAGGAGAGTTAATTCGGGAACCACGTGGTGTGGTGGCTTTAATTTCTCCTTGGAACTATCCGCTTTTAATTGCTTCCTGGAAGTTAGCTCAAAGCCTAGCCGCTGGTAATACTGTTATTTTGAAACCGTCTACTTTAACTCCTTTAACTGTCTTAGAGCTAGCAAAAATAGCTAGTAAAGTTGGCCTGCCCAAAGGCGTATTAAATGTATTGGTTGCTAAAGGAGAAGAAACCGGCAAGGTTTTATGCACTCATAAGAATGTCGATATGATCTCTTTTACCGGTTCTAATCCGATTGGCAAAAAGATTATTGAATCTTCAGCAAAAAATATCAAAAAAACTATCATGGAACTAGGTGGAAAATCAGCCAGCCTTGTTTTAGAAGATGCCGATATAGATTCGGCAGTAAATGGTTGCCTTTGTTCGGTATTTTTAAACCAGGGCCAGATGTGTACAGCAACTTCTCGGATTATCATTGATGAAAAGATCTATCGCCAGTTTGTAGAAAAATTAAAAGAACGTACCGAAAAAATTAAATTAGGAGCTCCTTTGGATTTCCAAACTCAGATCGGCCCGCTTATATCTAAAGCTCAAAGAGATAAAGTTGTTTCTTTTATGAATAAAGCCAAACAGGAGGGATTAAATATAATCAGCGGAGGAAAGATTCCTGAGGATAAAGATCTAGAAGGAGGCTTTTTCTTTGAACCTACATTGGTTGAAGCAGTATCACCTGATTCAACTCTTTGGCAAGAAGAGATTTTTGGGCCAGTTGCAACTTTAACTAAAGCCGCATCGACAGAAGAAGCAATCTCTTTTGCTAATAGTTCTGAATTTGGCCTTGCAGCTTCTGTTTGGAGCAAAGACAAAGAAAAAGCTGCAAGAATAGCTAAAAAGATTTCGGCTGGAGCTATTTGGATAAATACCTATGGCATGTTTTTTGATCAACTTCCTTTTGGAGGATTTAAAAAAAGCGGTTTTGGCAAAGAACTAGGCAAAGCTGGCTTTTTTGAATATACCCGCCTCAAAAATATCATCACCGACCAAAGCAAAGAAGCAAAGCCATTAGTTAGTTATTGGTATGGCTTCTAGCCACTATGCAACAAAACAGGTTCAAACAAAAATGTTGCATAACGAATATTGATTATGGAATGTGTATATAATTTTAGTTTAAAAGAACTACAAAAAAAGCTG
>JAIPHU010000012.1 GCA_021735045.1 Candidatus Omnitrophota bacterium
AGAGTCTCAAGAAAAGATTGAAATTTTATTAAAAAAAATTAATGAAGAAGATAAAACAACTATTGTTTTAGTAACTCACAATGTTCAATTAGCAGAAAGTGCTAAACGCATAATGTTTATTGAAGCTGGAAGATTAAAGGAGGTAAGATGAAAATATATCTTAACGGGGAGTTAGTGGATAAATCTAAGGCAAAGGTTTCGGTATTTGACCATGGCTATCTCTATGGCGATGGTGTTTTTGAAGGGATTCGTTCTTACAATAAATTGGTTTTTAAGCTAAAAGAACATATAGACCGCCTTTATGAGTCGGCTCACTCGATAATGATTGATATTCCTTTAACTAAAAATCAGATGGAGGAAGCGATAATAAGAACGATTAAAGCAAATAAGTTAAAAGATGCTTATATTAGAGTTATTGTATCTAGGGGTGAAGGTGATCTGGGGCTCGATCCAAGAAAATGTAAAGGTAACCATACTATAGTTATTATTGCAGATAAAATATCACTTTTTCCTAATAAGCTTTATAAAGAAGGGATGGAGATTATAACTGTTCCTACAGTAAGAAATTTATGTGAGGCGGTAAATCCTCAAATCAAATCTTTAAACTACCTAAACAATGTTTTAGCCAAGGTTGAAGCGATAAATTCAGGGCATCAGGAAGGTTTGATGTTAGATCATCTTGGCTATGTTGCTGAGTGTACAGGTGAGAATATATTTGTAGTAAAACAAGGGGAGTTATTTACTCCGCCTCAATGTATGGGCACCTTACGTGGGATAACCAGAGATACTGTTTTAGATATCTCTAAAAAATTAAAGATTCCTGCTCATGAACATGTTTTGACTAGGCATGAGTTTTATATTAGTGATGAATCATTTTTGACGGGAACTGCTGCAGAGATTGTACCGGTAGTAAGAGTTGACGGAAGAAAGATAGGCACGGGTAGACCAGGTAAAATAACCAAGAGAATAATGGAAGAGTTTCAAAAAATAACTAAAACCGACGGGGTTAAATACAAGATATAGCTGTTACAATTAACTCTATCTTGTTTTTAGCTAGAGATTTGGGTATAATTAAGAAGTTAAAAAAATAAAGGTATTCGCTAAATAATTGCATTAGGTATAAAGGCACTGCGCTAAAGGATTCGGCTTAGTGCCATTAAAAATAAAGGTATTCGCTAAATAATTGCATTAGGTATAAAGGCACTGCGCCGAGTAATTCGGCTTAGTGCCATTAAAAATAAAGGTATTCGCTAAATAATTGCATTTTTAATGGGAGGTCAGATGTTTAATCGATTTACTGAAAGAGCTAGAAAAGTATTAGTTTTAGCTAAAGAGGAAGCAAGGAGATTTAATCATGACTATATTGGCACAGAGCATATTCTCCTCGGTTTAATCCGAGAAGGTGAAGGTGTTGCTTGTGCTGTTTTACAAAATATTGGGATGGATTTGGGTCGCCTGAGGGCTGAAATAGAAAAGTTGATGTCACCGGGTAGTTCAGCTTCTGTTTTAGGAGATATTCCTTTTACGCCTCGTGCCAAAAAAGCTTTAGAACTTGCTACTGAGGAAGCACGTAGTCTAGGGCATAACTATATTGGTACAGAGCATATTTTGTTGGGATTACTGCGAGAAGAAGAAGGAATTGCTTCTCAAGTTCTTTTTTCTTTAGGGGTAGATATTAAAAAAGCAAGAGGTGAGATTACTGCTCTGTTGGGGGGTTCTTCCGGCCCAGCTCATGCACAGACAAAAAGAAGTTCTTCGAAAACTCCGGCTTTAGACTCTTTTGGCAGAGATCTTACTAAGTTACAAAAAGAAGGAGAGCTTGATCCAGTTATTGGGCGTAACGCTGAGATTGAGAGAGTTATACAAGTTTTATCGCGCCGGACTAAAAATAATCCGGTGTTATTAGGAGAAGCAGGGGTAGGAAAAACTGCAATAGTTGAAGGCCTAGCACAAAATGTAGTTAAAGGGGCTGTTCCTGAGATTTTGCGTAATAAAAGAATAGTTGTGCTTGATTTAGCTTTAATGATTGCTGGAACAAAATATAGAGGCCAGTTTGAAGAAAGAATAAAAGCAGTGATGGAGGAGATTAAACGCTCCAAAGATGTGATTATTTTTGTTGATGAACTTCATACTTTAGTTGGAGCTGGTGCTGCCGAAGGTGCCATTGATGCATCAAATATTTTAAAGCCAGCTTTATCGAGAGGAGAAATTCAATGTATTGGAGCGACAACTCTTGATGAGTATCGAAAACATATTGAAAAAGATGCAGCTCTTGAGAGACGTTTTCAGATGATCTTTGTTGAGCCTAATACTGTTTCAGAAACTATTCAGATTTTAACAGGCCTACGTGATAAATATGAAGCACACCATCGGGTTAAATTTACTGATGAATCTCTTGAGGCAGCTGCTAAATTTTCAGACCGTTATATTTCAGGAAGATTTTTGCCGGATAAAGCTATTGACCTAATTGATGAAGCTGGAGCTAGATCCAGACTAGCAATACTTACAGCGCCGGATGGGGTAAAGAATCTAGAAGAAAAGATTTCTGAGATAGTCAGGGAAAAAGAAGCTTTTATCAGGCAGCAGGATTTTGAGCAGGCAGCGAGGCTTCGTGATGAGGAGAAAAAGCTTCGTTTTGAGCTTGAAAGTACAAGAAAAGAATGGAGTAAAAAAAGAGATAAGATCTCGCCAGAGGTAAAGACTGAAGATATTGCCCAACTAGTTTCACAGGTAACCGGAGTACCCACTTATAGATTAGAGCAAAAAGAATCAGAGAAGTTGCTTAAGATGGAAGACACTTTGTCGAAAAAAGTCATTGGCCAACTAGAGGCTATCAAGGCGATCTCTCGAGCCGTAAGAAGAGCCCGGGCTGGAGTTAAAGAGCCGCGCCGACCGATTGGATCTTTTCTCTTTCTGGGGCCAACTGGCGTAGGAAAAACTCTTTTAGCTAGAGCTTTAGCAGAGTTTATGTTTGGTAATGAAGATGCATTAATTCAGTTAGATATGAGTGAGTATATGGAGAAGTTTAATGTATCTAGACTAGTGGGAGCTCCTCCAGGCTATGTAGGTTATGAAGAAGGTGGCCAGTTAACAGAAAGAGTTAGGCGCAGGCCATACTCTGTAGTGTTATTAGATGAAATAGAAAAAGCTCATCCTGATGTATATAATCTTTTGCTGCAAATTTTAGAAGAAGGACGGCTTACTGATAGTTACGGGCGTTCGGTAGATTTTAGAAATGTGATTTTAATTATGACTTCTAATGTTGGAGCAAATATTATTCGTCAAAAAGGGTCGCTAGGATTTAAAGCTAAACATAAAGATATAGATTACCAAGAGATGAAATCTGCTTTGTTAGATGAAGTTAAAAAGAAGTTTAAACCCGAGTTTTTGAATCGGTTAGATGAGACCACTGTGTTTAAATCTTTAGATAAAAAATCTTTAGAAAAAATAGTTGAAATTGAGATTGGTTATGTAAATGAACGTCTTACTGAACAGGGGTTTATTGTAAAGCTTAGCCCGCAAGCGAAAGAGTTTTTTATTGAAAAAGGGTTTGATCCTAGTTATGGGGCGCGACCTTTAAAAAGAGTTATCCAAAGATTTTTAGAGGATCCTTTGGCAGAAGATATAATTAAGGGGAGGTTTTCTGAGCGGATAAAAAAAGCAAAGGAAAGGCCAATTACTATAAAAGCATTAAAAAAAGGACAATCATTAAAGTTTGAATGAAAAATTTCTTAGTCTTTTTTTTGTTGTTTTTTTCTTTGTACTTTTTTAAAGAACCCAAGGCTTACTCCAACTATATCGAGATTAATTTAGAAGAAAAAAAGATTAAAATAGCTAATATAGCTCTAGATGATTACCAAATTTCCGGAGATATTAGCTATAAGTTTGATAAGAAAAACAAAGTGCCTGTATTTTTTCTTCAAGGCAAAGACTTAAAACTAGGTGATAAAAAAATAGATAATCTCTGGGTGCAAGTAACAAAAAGAGGGGATATTTTATTTGTTGATAAAGTTAAATCCTCTAAGTTTTTTGGAACAGGTACTATTGATTTTAAAGAAGAAAAGTTTCTTTTTAATTTTTCTAGAAATTGGCAAGAAGATACAAAATATTTAAAAGGAGATATAAAACTAAAAGTTAAAGTTTGGGGTGATTTTGATAGTTTTTTGGTAAGCGGTAACTTTGTAGTTGTCGACGGTGTATATGAAGGGGTTCGGTTTAGACGGCTTCGCTGCAGTTTTTTAGGGACACCTCCTGTGTTTAATGTTACCGACGCTGAGGTTCTTCTTTATGAAGGTAGTGTCTTTGAGTTAAAAGGAGAGTTAGACATAAGAGACCCTAAGAACTTTTTTCCTGGGGTAAAGTTTGTGTCTCAAAAATTATTTGTTGATGGTTGGAGAATTTTTGGTGCTCAAGAAGAAGTTGGACTAAAAAAGCAAATAGATGAAAAGTTTGATATTGAGATAGATACAGAAGAACAACAGCAGGCAGCTACAGAGCTCAGGTATGATTTAGAAAATGATAATTTTTTGAAGTTAAGAATGCAACAAGAACAAACAATTTTAGGAGTTGAGAAAAAGACGGAATTTTAAAGATGTTTTTTTTAAAACAAATTGAAGACTTTTTTTGCTATGTGGGAAATATTATTTCTTTTATTAAAGAGATATTCTATTGGTTATTTACCAAAAAGCGTGACCTGAAATCTTTAGGAAGAGAAATAATCTTTGTGGGCATTGATAGCTTTTTTTTAGTTTCTTTGATTGCTCTTTTTATCGGGATGATTATTGCTTTTCAAACTGCCTATCAGCTTCAGCAGTTTAAGTCAGAAATCCATTTAGCTTCTTTGGTGGCTTTATCTTTAGTTAGAGAGCTTGGTCCGGTAATTGCGGCTTTGATTGTTGCCGCAAGAAGTGGAGCTTCTATTACAGCTGGTATTGGTTCAATGAAAATTAGCGAACAAGTTGATGCCCTAGAAGTTTTTGGGGTAGAACCTATCGATTATTTAGTTGTTCCTAAATTTATTGCCCTGGTAGTCTGTCTTCCTGTTTTAGTTATTTATGCAGATTTACTAGGGATATTTGGCGGGTATTTGGTTGGTTCATTAAAGTTTTCGATGCCTTTTGGTTTATATATGAGGATGACTATTGAATCTTTAGGTGTAATTGATATTGCAAATGGTTTGGTAAAAAGTTTATTCTTTGGCAGTATTATTGCTTTTGTTTGTTGTTTCGAAGGGTTTAGGCCTTTTTCTTCAATAGATGTGTCTAAAGTTGTAACTCGTTCAATAGTGCGTTCTTTTATCTTGATTATAGTTTTTGATTGTATATTAACAGCATTTTTTTATTTTATATAAGAAAGATATGATTAAACTAAATAATGTTCAAAGGTCCTTTGGAGAAAAAAATGTTCTCAAAGGAGTAAATTTAAATATAAACAAGGGTGAAACTTTTTTACTTATTGGGAGAAGCGGAGCCGGAAAAACAGTGTTGCTTAAAACTATTTTAGGGTTGCTTCGGCCTGACTCAGGAACGATTTCTATTGATAGCCAAGAGATTACCCAGTTGTCTAAGTCTAGGCTAGAAAAAATAAGGCTTAAATTTGGATTGGTGTTTCAAAATAGTGCACTCTTTGATTTTTTGACTGTTTGGGAAAATGTAAGTTTTTTTCTAAAACAACATACAGATATGAGTAGAAAAGATATGCGTAAAAAAGTCAGCCAAACTCTTGCTTTAGTTGGTTTAGCTGATATAGAAGATATGTACCCTTATGAGTTAAGCGGGGGGATGCGTAAAAGAGTCGCTATTGCTAGGGCAATTATTTATAATCCTAAAATTGTTATCTACGATGAACCCACAACTGGCATTGATCCTATTGCAGTAGATAAAATTGTTTCTTTGATAAAAGATTTACATAAGCGGCTTTCGGTTACTTCATTAGTTGTAACTCATGATTTAGAAACTGGTTTAAAAATAGCAGATCGGGTAGCTTTTTTATTAGGGGGAAAGATTATTTTTGAGGGTAAAAAAGAAGATGTGAAAAATACAAAAGATAAACGCCTACTTCAATTTATTCAAGGTGTTTCCGGAGGCCCGATAAAGGAGATGGAAGTATAAAATATAAAATCCAAAATTAAAATGACAAATAACAAATTAATTCCAAATGTCAAATATCAAAATAATATTGTCTTAACATTTGGATTTTATTATTGATTTGGTATTTGAAATTTGTTATTTGATATTATCTAGAGTTTTAACAAAGGGAGGAAAATAAGTGAGTAAAAACATATGGGAAATAAAAAAAAGACTTTCTTATATAAAGATAGGGATTTTTTTTCTGGTAGGATTATCTTTATTATTTATAGCTTTGGTTTCAATTAAAGATTTTAGTTTATTTAAACCAGGCTATAAGATAAAAGTTGTTTTTGACTTTGCTGAGGGGATGAAGAGGGCTTCACCGGTACGTTTTTGTGGCGTAGATGTAGGAGAAGTTCAGGAAGTTATAGTTGTAAACGGCACAGATGGCCCCAAGGTTCAAGCTAAAGTTAATATTCAGCGAGAGGTAAAGTTACCTCAAGGTTCTTATTTTTTTATAAATAGTTTAAGTTTATTTGGAGAAAAGTATCTTGAAATTACACCACCGGATGAGTTTTCTGGATATATAAAAAAAGGAGAGACTGTCGAAGGGATATCTCCGGTGCCTTTATTTAAACTATTTTCTAGTTTTAGTAAAACTATGAGTGAACTAAGAACTTTCATCAAAGAAGGTGAAATTAAAAAGTATTTAGAAAATAGTATTAAAAATTTAGAAGATATTACTCTAGAAGTAAAAGGAATAATGATGGATATAAGAGATAAAAAAGGAACGGTTGGAAAACTTTTATACGATGATTCTTTATATCGCCAAACAGAGGAGTTTATATCAGATATAAAGAAAAATCCTTGGAAATTATTACATAAACCAAAAGACTAATTAGCTCATAGCTCATAGCTCATAGCTCATGGTTAATATTAGCTAAGAGCCATCAGCTATGAACCAAGAACCAATATGTATATTTGTAGTGAATGTGGATATCAATCAGTAAAATGGATGGGTAAATGCCCAAATTGTGGAGGCTGGGAAACTTTCCGTCAAAAAGATAGTAAGCTTTCATCGAATAAGTTAAAGACTAAGGTTAAATCATCGCCGCGTTTGCTTAAAGATATTAGTGAACTAAAAAAACAAAGGCATCAAACTAATTTTTCTGAACTAGATAGAATTCTAGGCGGGGGATTGGTGTCTGGCCAAGTGATTTTAATCGGAGGTGAGCCAGGGGTAGGTAAATCGACACTTTTATTAGAAGTAGCTTCAAATTTATCTAAAGAAGGCAAAACTATGTATGTAAGTGCTGAAGAGTCTCCACAGCAGATTGGGGTCAGGGCAAGACGCCTTAAAAATGTCAGTTCAGAACGTCTTTATATTAGCGATGAAGAAAGAGTCGAAAATATTTATAAAGCAATAGAGAAAGAACAGTTTAAGTTTGTGGTTATAGATTCTATTCAAGTTATGACCAGTTCTTTTGCTGGCGGGGTAAAAGGGAGCGTCCTTTCGATCAGAAGTTGCGCTGATTATTTAACTCAGGTAGCAAAAACTTTAGGCGTAATTATTTTTATAGTAGGACATGTAACAAAATCAGGGGCAATTGCCGGGCCTAAGTTGCTTGAGCATGTGGTAGATAGCGTGCTTTATTTTGAAGGGGAGATACTTTCAAACTACAGAATATTACGTTCAATAAAAAATAGATTTGGGCCAACCGGAGATATTGCAGTTTTTGATATGACCTCAACTGGTTTATCTGAAGTAAAAAAAATTAATGATATTTTTTTGCCGCATAAAAAAGATTCTTCTCCTGGCAGTTGCGTGATTTGTCCCCTGGAAGGCTTAAGGCCTATTTTGGTTGAGTTGCAATCATTGGTTAGTCGGGCGAATTTTTCAACAGTAAGAAGAAGAAGTTTGGGATTTGATTTTAATCGGTTTTCTTTATTAGTTGCAATAATTGAAAAAAGGCTAAAGGTGCCAATATCGGGAGAAGATATTTTCCTAAATGTGGCTGGGGGTTTGCGAATAAATGATCCAGCTGCAGACTTAGGAGCTGTAGTTGCAATTATCTCAAGTTTTCTAGAAAAAAAAGTGCCGCCGGAGACAGCTTTTGTCGGCGAAGTAGGCCTAGGAGGAGAGTTGAGACGAGTTAGAAATATCAATTCAAGATTAAAAGAGATAGACCGGGCAAATTTTAGATGTTGTTATATACCTGAAGCTAATAGGAAAGAAGTTGATAAAAGATTTTTAAATAAGGTTCTTAGTTTTTCGAATTTAGGAGAAATTTATAGGAAGCTTTTTAAAGTCACTTGATTGGCAATTGTTGAATGGAAATAATCAACGAATTACTAATCTAATACGAATTTACGAATAGGATTTGTTAAATTCGTATATTCGTAAAGATTTGTAATTGGCTGATATTAATCAATTTTATAAGGGGGTTATTTATCATGTGGGGTTTAGTCTTTTTAAGAATATTTTTTGTTTTTATGTTTGTAATATTAGGATTTTCTTTAGGTAATGGAAATTCTTTATTATTTGCAGGAATAGGTTTTGGAGTAGGGGTTTTCTTTGTACTTTTAGAGACATTAGGAAGAAAGGTATCGTTAAAAGGATTAAGTAGTGCGGTATTTGGGATTTTACTTGGTTTATTCCTTTCTGCTGTATTTGGCTTAGCTCTTTCTCAATTTCCCCTTTCTGAAGATATGTCGACTAGTTTATTAGACAATATAAAATTGTTTGTGACGATTATTTTTGTTTATCTAGGTTTAACTTTAGGGATAAAAGGCCAAGATGAATTTAATGTGGTAATTCCTTATGTAAAATTTAAAAGAGGTGAGCTAAGAGAAGAAGAAGTTATCGTTGATACAAGCAGTATCATTGATGGTAGAATTTTAGATATTGTAAAAACCGGTTTTGTTGAAGCAAAGTTTATTATTCCGCGTTTTGTTTTAAATGAGATGCATACTTTAGCTGATTCAACAGATCATATGAAACGGCAAAAAGGGAAAAGAGCCATAGAGATACTGCATGATTTAAAAAAACAACCTAATATTGAAACTGAGGTTACCGAAGAAGAAATTTCAGTAGTTAAAACTGTAGATGAAAAAATTATTAAATTAGCTCAAAAACATAGGGCAAAAGTTTTAACTACGGATTATAATCTTAATCGGATTGCTCAATTTCAAGGAGTAAAGGTTCTAAATATAAATGATCTTGCTAATGCATTAAAACCGTCGTTGATAGCCGGCAATACTTTTAATTTAAAATTAGTAAAAGAAGGCAAAGAGCGCAACCAAGCGGTTGGTTATCTCGAAGACGGAACTATGGTAGTTGTTGAAGGCGGTAAGAGGTTAATCGGTAAAACGGTTAACGTAGAAGTTGCCTCAGTACTGCAAAATCCAAGTGGCAGAATTATATTTACTAAGTTAGCTGGTTAAAATGAAAGTTGCAGCAGTAATTGTTTGTGCTGGTTTCGGCAAACGGATAGGAGAAGCTAAAGCAACTATTCTTTTGACAGGAAAACCTCTTTTTTACTATAGCCTTAAGACTTTTTTGTCTATTAATCAGATAAAACAGATCATATTAGTTCTGCAAAAAAAACATTTTAAACTAGCAAAAAAGTTTATAACCAGCAAAAAAATTGATTTAGTAGAGGGGGCGAAAAAAAGAAAACAGTCTGTTGCCAATGGGTTAGAGAAGATAAGTGACGATCTAGATTATGTTTTAATTCATGATTGCGCCCGTCCTTTTATCAGAAAACAAATAGTGATGAAGGTGGTCAGAGAGCTAAAGAAGCATCCGGCGGTGGTTCCAGGAGTTAAAGTAAAAGATACATTAAAACAACTTAAAGGCAGCCTAGTTAAAAAAACTTTAAACAGAGATAATCTTTTTTCTATTCAAACTCCTCAGGGATTCAAAAAAGATTTGATTAAAACAGCATATGAAAAATATAAAAATTCTAGTTTTACAGATTCAGCTCAATTGATTGAAAAAAACGGCAAAACCGTAAAAGTAGTTGAGGGAGATTCGTTAAATTTTAAGTTAACCTACCGAGAGGATATTTATTTAGCTAAAGCAGTGGGAAAGTATGGAAAAATATAAAGTGGGCCTAGGCTATGACCTTCATAGGTTTACAGATAAAAAACAATTTATTCTCATAGGTGGTTTTAAAATAGATTGTGGTTTTGGGCTTGATGCAGTATCAGATGGGGATATAGCTTTACATGCGATATCAGATGCAATTTGTGGGGCGGCTGGTTTGGGTGATATTGGTGACTATTTTCCTCCTTCAGATAAAAAAAATCAAAATATAGAAAGTAGAAAGATCGCTGAAACTATTTTAACTAAAATAAAGAAAAACTATAAAATAGTAAATATTGACCTTACTTTAGTAGCTGAAAAACCTAAGCTAGCTTCTTATAAAAAATATATTGTTGAATCATTAAAAAATATTTTTAAGATATCAGATATTAATTTAAAGATAAAATCAAAAGAAGCCACAGATGCTTTAGGCGGAACTAATGCACTAAGTTGTTTGGCGGCGGTTTTATTAAAAGGCGGCTAAGATGCTAAAGATTTATAATTCATTAACTAAGAAAAAAGAAAAGTTTAACCCCGAGCAAAAAGGCGTTATCAAGATGTATACTTGCGGAGTAACTGTTTATGATGATTGTCATATTGGCCACGCTCGCTCTTTATGTGTATTTGATGTTATCCGCCGTTATCTAGAGTTTAGAAGATATAAGGTTGATTTTATCCGCAATATTACCGATATTGATGACAAAATTATTAATCGGGCCAAACAGTTGGGAGTCAGTTGGAAGGAACTATCAGATAAATATATAAAAAGATATAAAAAAGATTTAGAAAGCCTAGAGCTAGAACCTGTTGGCTTTGAACCAAAGGCTACCGAAAACATTAAAGCTATGATTGATTATATACACCAGTTGGTTAATAAAGGTTTTGCTTATGTTACTGACACCGGGGTTTATTTTGAAGTAAGAAAGTTTAAACAATACGGAAAGTTATCCGGCCAAAAAATAGATGATATCCGGTCGTCGGTAAGGATTGAGTCTGATGAAAATAAAAAAGATCCTCTTGATTTTGCGCTTTGGAAAAATGCTAAAGAATCTGAACCAAGCTGGGATAGCCCCTGGGGCAAGGGAAGGCCGGGTTGGCATATTGAGTGTTCTGTAATGAGCCAGAAATACCTAGATACTGAAACATTAGATATCCACGGTGGAGGAAGGGATTTGATTTTTCCTCATCATGAGAATGAGATTGCTCAAGCTGAAAGTTTATCGGGTAAAAACTTTGCTAATTATTGGCTGCATCATGGCCTTTTAACTATTAATCTTCAAAAAATGTCTAAGTCTTTAGGGAATTTTGTAAAGATTTCTCAAGTTTTAGACAAATATCCAGCAGATATATTAAAATTTTTCTACTTTCAAGCTCACTACTCTTCTTCGGTTGATTTTTCTTGGCAAAAAATGGAGGAAGCCAAGAAGGCTTATGAACATATTAAAATATTAAAAGAAAAATTAGAAAATTATCTAGATAAAAAAAATATTTTAAAAGTTTCAGCTTCAAAAACCAGCAGTAATGGCCAAGGCTACCAGGAAAGTTTTATCAATGCAATGGATGATGATTTTAATATGCCAAAAGGCCTAGCAGTATTGTTTGACCTAGCCGGCCAAGCTAATAAAGTATTAGTCAGCGATGATAAAGACAAAGATAAAAAATTAATGACTTATAAACTAACCTTAGACCAGATAACCGGTGTTTTTGGGTTTAGTTTTTTAAAAAAGAAATTAACTGGAACAAGCAAGGAAAAGATAGATGAACTTATAGCTTTACGCAATCAGTACAGAAAAGAAAAGCAGTTTGATAAATCAGATCAAATCCGTAGTCAACTTTTAGCCAAGGGAGTAGTGTTAGAAGATACCAAAGAAGGGACTATATGGCGGAGAAAATGAAAAAATCAAAAGCAGCATTTATTACTGTTGAAGGCCTAGAGGGCTGTGGTAAAAGTAGTGTTATTAGGTTTCTAGAAGAGTTTTTTAAAAAAAAGAAACTGGAAGTCCAAGTTTATCGTGAACCGGGTTCAACAAAAATTGGAGAAGAGATAAGAAAAATTTTGTTAGAAAAAAAGGACCTGGAGCTTTCTTCTTATACAGAGCTTCTTTTGTATCTAGCAGCAAGAACTCAACTAATTGAGGAAAGATTAAGCAAGGACTTATCTAGATTTGATGTTATTATCTGTGATCGTTTTTATGATTCAACTTTAGTCTATCAGGGTTATGCTTTGGGGCTAGGAAGAGTTGTTGAGCAAGCAGTAGATATTTTTTCTTTAGGTATGAAGCCGGATTTAACTTTATTTCTAGATGTAGATGTTGAAGTTGGCTTACGGAGGTTAAAGGCGCCAGATAGGATTGAATCACGCCCTTTGCCTTTTCACAAAAAGTTAAGAACAGGATTTTTAAAACTAGCTAAAGCAGAACCTGAGAGGATAAAAGTAATTGATGCTTCAGGCAGCCTTGATCAGATTTATCAGAGAGTCAAAGAAGTTTTAATCAAAGAGAGAATTTCAATAATAAATAAATAATGTAGGGGCACGGCATGCTGTGCCCGTACCTATCAACCGATGGAAAAATATGATGTTATTGTAGTTGGTGGTGGCCATGCTGGTATTGAAGCGGCTTTCGCCTCGGCTAAGATGAACTGTTCTGTATTGTTAGTTAGTCTTGACCTTGATGCAATTGGTAAACTTTCCTGTAATCCGGCTGTAGGCGGGGTAGCTAAAGGGGCATTGGTAAGAGAAGTAGATGCTCTGGGGGGTTTGATTGGAAAAATTACTGATAGTTGTGCAGTTGGCTACAGGACTTTAAATAAGAGTAAAGGTAAAGCAGTTTGGGCAACACGAGCTCAAGTAGATATGTTTGCCTATCCGCAATTAGCAAGAACTTATCTAGATGATAATAAGAATATAGATATTTTACAAGCCAAGGCCGAAAAGATTATTAGTAAGGGTAGAAAAGTTTTAGGGATAAAAACTAATCTAGGCCAAGATATTTTTGCCAAAACTGTAATTATTGCTGCCGGTACTTTTTTAAAAAGTAAAATCCATATTGGACTAAATTCTTTTTCTGGTGGACGGATATCAGAAAACTCAAGTGATGAATTATTTGATTCGATTAAAGCCTTGGGTTTTAAAACTAAGCACTTTAAGACAGGTACCTGTGCTCGTTTAGATAAAAGAACAATTGATTTTAAAAAAATGCGCCGTCAGGTGCCAGATACAGATGTTTGCCCTTTTTCTTTTATTAACAAAAAAATCAACAAAAATAGAGTCAGTTGTTTTATTACCTATACTAACAAAAAGACTCATAAAATAATAAAAGATAATTTAAAGCTATCGCCTCTTTATACCGGATTAATTAAATCTAGAGGAGTTAGGTATTGCCCCTCTCTTGAAGATAAAATTGTAAAGTTTCCTGATAAGGAAAAACATCAGATTTTTGTTGAACCAGAAGGCCTAAACTCATATGAAGTTTATCCTAATGGTATTTCAACTTCTCTGCCGTTAGAGGTCCAAAGAGAATTTATCCATTCGATAGCTGGTCTAGAAAAGGCAAAGATGGTTAGGCCAGGTTATGGTATAGAACACGGATTAATTGATAGCCGTCAACTTTTTGCCAGTCTTGAATCAGAAAGATATTCCGGATTATTTTTTGCCGGCCAAGTCAATGGAACTACTGGTTATGAAGAAGCAGCAGGACAAGGTTTGGTTGCTGGAATAAATGCGGCCTTAAAGGTAAAAGGCAAGAGGCCGTTTGTTTTAAATAGAAACCAAGCTTACCTAGGAGTTTTAATTGATGATTTGGTAAAAAAAGGCACTGATGAACCCTATCGGATGTTTACTTCTCGCTGTGAGTTTAGACTTTCTTTGCGTGAAAGTAATGCTGATTTACGTCTTGGCAAAACTGGCTATCAATTAGGCTTGTTATCTAAAAAAGAATATCAACTGATAGAAAGAAAACAAAAAAAGATAGATAAGATTAAAGATAAACTAAAAAGTAAGAAAGCTAAAAAAATAAATAAACAAAAAAATTTATTCGATTTACTCAAGGAACCAAAGGTAAGTTTTGATAAGATAAAAAAAGAGATAGATGAAAAAAAGGTTTCTTTTGATATCGGAGCTGAAATAGAAATAGCTGCTAAATATAAAGGTTTTTTAAAGAGAGAAAAGGCGTGGCTTAAAGAACTTAAAAATTTAGATAAAATTAAGATAGCAAGAATAGACTATTTCCAAATTCCTTCTTTATCTAAAGAAGTTAGAGAAAAATTAAATAAGTTTAAGCCTAAAACTTTAGGTCAAGCTTTCCGAATTAGCGGGATCACCCCGGCTGCAGTTTTAACTGTCTATAATTTTATCAAAAAAAGAAAAAAGAAAACTTTTAAATAGGCCTTATCTTTATTTTAGGTTTAGATAATTACCGATATCTTCTGCGAATCTTGTAATTCCGTTATAGGGCGAGAGGAGTTGCTTAGCAGCTTTTAGTTTTTGGCGAAAAGAAATGTATTTTTCTTTATCTTTTAGATAACTAAGGCTAACTTTGGCAATATTTTCAGGGGTAGCTTGATCTTGAAGAAGTTCAGGTACAATTTGTTTGTCGGCTAAAATATTTAACATCCCGGCATATTTTGTGTTTATAAGTTTTTTTAAAATATACCAGCTAAGCTTATTAACTTTATAGATTATTATGTGGGGAACTTCCAAGATAGCTGTTTCTACCGTAGCAGTACCTGAGGCAGCAATAACAAATTTTGATTTTGCTAAAAGTTGATAAGAATGATTAAAAATTTCTTCTTTCTTAAAATCATTGTATAATTTTTTACTAAGGCCTTTTGGTTTTATAACCTGAAACTTATATTCTGGTAAATCTTTTTGTAAGAGTGATTTGGTTTTGGCTAAAAGTTTAAGATGGTTTTTTAGCTCATTTTTTCGTGAGCCCGGCAAAAAAGAAATTATTTTCTTTTTTTCTATCTGTTTTTGATTAATAATCTCCAGCAGAGGGTGGCCAAAGAAATCAACTTTCATCTGTTCTTTCTTATAAAGTTTTTTTTCAAAGTTAAAGATAGGAACCATCTTGTCTGTATATTTTTTAATTATTTTTATTCTTTTTTTTCTCCAGGCCCAAACTTGAGGGCTGACATAATAAAAAACCGGGTATTTATGGTTTATTTTTTTAGCTAAGCTGAGGTTAAAATCAGGAAAATCTATCAGAATTATTAAGTCGGGCTTGATCTTATTTATTTGGTTGATTGTCTGGTCAAATAAGTTTTTAAATTTAGCTAAGGATGAAATGACCTCAATTAAGCCACAAACAGAATGTGATACTAAATCGATTAATTGATGCGAATTTTTAGCAAGAACTTTGCCTCCAAAGGAATAAATTTGACAAGAATTAAACTTTTGATTTATTTTTTTAGCTAAATTTCCTCCGTAGAGGTCTCCGGATGTATCTCCTGCAATAAGAACTATTTTTTGCATCACTAACTAGGATTAATTTTTAAGATTTTTTCGATCTTGGTTGCAGCCAGCAGTGCATCTTTTGCTGCTTTTGCATAGGAGCTATCAAAATCTTTTTTAATTACTAGATGAATAAAATGGCCTATTTCTTTTTTTAGAGGTTCTTCTTTTTCAATTTTTAAGGTTTGGCAAGATATCTGGCTTTTGTCTTTTTGGTAAACTTCAACGCTTTGATTTGCATAATCAATTGATATATATTTATTAGGCATAAATATTCTTATCTTCCTTTCTTTTTTTGAAGAGATTCGCGAAGAAGTTATATTGGCTACACAGCCTTTTTTAAAACTGATTCTGCAGTTAGCGATGTCTTCTGTTTCCGAGAGAACTTTAACTCCTTTGGCCTCTATTTTTTTTATTTTACTTTGTGCTAAATCCAGGATTATGTCTAGGTCATGGATCATTAAATCAAGCACCACGCTTACATCAAGTGAACGGTGGGGATAGGGGCTAAGCCGGTGGCATTCAATAAACAAAGGGTTTTTAATAGTTTCCTTGGCTTTAAGGTAAGCACTGTTGTATCTTTCTACATGGCCGACAAACAGAAGCGTTTTATTTTTTTGAGCAAGTTTAACCAATTTTTCAGCTTGTTTTGGTTTTTTGGTTATTGGTTTTTCAACTAAAACCGGTATTTTGTTTTTTAAAAAAAATGAGGCAATGGCAAAATGAGTTGAAGTAGGAGTTGCAATGCTAACCAAGTCTACTTTATTTTTTAAATCGTGATAATCAGAATAAGCAGGAAGGCCGTGATTTTCCAATTTTTTTTTGTCTGTATCGACAAGGTATATTTTTTCTATATCTTTTGATTCCTTATAGATACGCAAGTGGATTGAACCAAGTTTTCCTAAGCCGATTACTGCTACTTTTAACATAAAATTTATATTATCAGAGAACTTGAGAAAAGTCAATTAATGTGGTAAAATCCCTCACCGCAAGATAAGCTAAGGCATAAAAATAAAGGGAAAAACAAAAATGAAAGGGCATCTAAAAGAATATTTTAAACTATTACAATTCGCAAAAGGCCAAAGGTTCTGGTTATTTTTAGCAATTGTTTGTATGGGGATTACTACTCTTTTTGAAGGGGTAAGCTTAGGGTTAATTATTCCGGTTTCTGACCGGGTTTTAACTAATAAAAAAATAGTAATACCCGGAGAACTCCCGGATTTTTTAAGCAATTTTATCGATAAGCTAAATGCTATTGAACCGGTGATGTTTTTAAAGCTGATTGTTGTTTTTATCCCTTTGATTTTTCTGATTAAGGGTATTTTTACTTTTTTACAAAATTACTTTATGAATATTGTTGGCCAGCAAGTAATCTATGAAGTAAGAAACCGGCTTTTTGATAAGTTTCACCAGCTTTCCATGAATTTTTATGCTAAAAAAAGAATGGGGGAGCTTATGTCTAGAATTACCAATGATGTAGCAATTATAACCAACGCTATTTCCTATGCCTTAAAAGATCTTTTATTTGAATCAATGAAGGTGTTTATTTTTGCAATTTTAGCTTTTTATATTGGGTTTAAAATATCTTGGAAGTTGCCCCTGGTTGCTTTTATCCTTTTCCCCTTAATTATGTTTCCGGTAATCCGACTGGGAAAACGGATTAAAAAGTTTACCAAAACCATGCAAGAAAAAATGGCAGATCTAAACTCTTTGATGGCAGATACAATCGGGGGGATGTATATTGTAAAAGCTTTTTCACGTCAAAATCATGAAAGACGGCGGTTTAGAAATATAAACTATGGCTACTATAAATATAATCTAAAAGCAATAAAAAGAGAAATTACTATTTCTCCTTTGACAGAGTTTACTGCTACTATTGGAGTGGTTTTTGTACTTTGGGTCGTGGGAAATGAAGTTATTTCAGGGAGAGTGTCTTTTGGTATTTTTGGGGCTTTTATGGCTTATTTGATGTCAATGATTAGGCCGCTCAAAAAGCTGTCGAATGTTTATGCAATCAATCAAAAAGCTTTAGCTGCATCAGCAAGAATCTATGATATTTTAGAGGAAACTCCTCAAATAGAGGAGAGGAAAAATCCAGAGGATATAAAAGAAATTAAGGATTCTATAGAGTTTAAAGATGTTCAATTTAGATATAGTCCAGATGATGATCTGGTTTTAGAAGATATTAACTTAAAAGTAAAAAAAGGAGAAGTAGTTGCTTTAGTAGGGCCTTCGGGCGCTGGAAAGACCACTTTAGTCAATCTTTTGCCTCGGTTTTACGATCCGCAAAAAGGGGTCGTTAAGATTGATCAAAGGGATATAAAAGCTGTTAAGATTGAGTCTTTGCGAGAGTTAATCTCGATAGTTTCACAACAAACTGTGCTTTTTCATTCAACTGTGGGAGAAAATATTGCTTACGGTAAGGAAGGGGCGACTTTTGAGCAAGTAAAAGAAGCTGCAAAAAAAGCTCATGCTTATGAATTTATTGAACAATTTCCTAAAAAATTCGATACAGTTATAGGAGATAGAGGAGTTAAGCTTTCGGGGGGGCAAAAACAAAGGATATCTATTGCGCGAGCCATTCTTAAAGATGCGCCAATTTTAATCTTAGATGAAGCTACCAGTCAGCTTGATTCTATTTCAGAGAAGTTTATCAAAGAAGCATTAACAATACTGATGAGGGGCAAGACTACTTTTGTAATTGCTCATCGGTTATCTACTGTAGAGGAAGCAGATTTGATTGTAGTTTTAGATAAAGGAAAAATTAAAGAAACGGGTACCCATAAATCTCTGATAGCCGGTGATACTGCCTATAAAAGGTTATATGAGCTTCAGTTTAACATATAATAATAAATAATTGAAAATATTAGTGAATATGATATACTTTTCAAATGAATCTTACTCCTTGACAACCAAATTGTCCAGGAAGCACATTTGTCAAGGGGTTAATTCATAGACGGCTTTTGCCCTATGATTTATTAAATTTAGTAAAATTTTATAAATAATCTGCTCATTAAAGGAGGAAAAAATAATGGGATTGACTGATACTATTAAAAAAATGTTAGAAGGAGGGGTGCATTTTGGCCATCTTAAGCGCAATTGGAACCCTAAAATGCAAAAATTTATCTTTGGTAGGAAAAAGAATATCTATATTATTGATTTAGAAAAAACTACTAAAATGCTTGATCAAGCTAAAGAATTTTTAAAGGAAACAGCTAAATCAGGTGGAACCATTCTTTTTGTAGGTACTAAAAGACAAATTAGGCCGGTAATAAAAGAGTTAGCCAATTCTTGTGATATGCCATATGTAGACCAAAAATGGGTAGGAGGCTTACTTACTAATTTTTCTACTATAAAAAAACGCCTGCAGAGATATCTAGAACTTCTTGATATGCGTCAAAAAGGTGAGTTTGATAATATTCCCAGTAAAGAAGTGGTTCGCCTAAATCGTCAAATTAGCCGTATGGATAAAAATTATAGTGGGCTGAGCACCTTAAAAACTTTACCTGATTGTGTATTTGTTGTGGATCCAAAAAGGGAAAAAGCTTGTGCGAGAGAAGCTGCGAAATTGTCTATTCCTTTAGTAGCTTTAATTGATACAGATGCCAACCCTGAAGAGGTAGATTATCCTATACCTGGTAATGATGATGCAATTAGGTCTGTGAAATTTATTGTTAGTTCTTTAGTCGAGGCAGTAAATGAAGGACGAGAGCAATATCATACGATAGAGAAAAAAGAAGATCTTCAAAAAGAAGAAGAAACAGAAAATCAGGAAGAAGAGAAAAAAGAAGAAGCTAAAAATCAAAAAACAGAAGAAAATAAAACTAGAGATAAAAAAGAAAAAAAGACAAAAGAAAAAGAGGATGAAGACCGAAAAGAAAATAAAGAGGAGGAAAAGGAATAGATGAGTTTAGAAGATATAAAAAAACTAAGAGAAAAAACTTCATTAGGTGTAAATGACTGTAAAGAGGCGTTACAAGAAGCAGAAGGAGATTTTTCTAAAGCGCTTAAGGTGCTTAGAGCTAAAGGTGCAGATGTTTTAAAAAAGAAAGGTGAGCGGGCAACTTCCCAAGGGGTAATAGAGTCTTATGTTCATTTTGGTGGCAACATTGGAGTTTTAGTTGAGGTTAATTGTGAAACTGATTTTGTAGCCAGAAATGATTTATTTAAAAAGTTTGCAAAAGATGTAGCTATGCATGTTGCAGCTTTATCACCTGAGTATGTAAGTAAAGATCAAGTTTCTCAAGAGATTTTGGAACAAGTAAAAAATAAAGAAGAATATATTAAAAAGAACTGTTTGCTAGAACAGCCTTTTGTTAAAGATTCTTCACTAACGGTTTCTGACTATTTAAAAAAAGTTGTTTCGCAAACTGGAGAAAATATTAAAATAGAGCGTTTTGTTCGTTTTGTTGTCGGAGAAGACGATGAAAGCTAAATATAGGCGTATTTTGCTCAAAATTAGCGGAGAAGCATTTTTGGGGAAGTTTTCTCATGGGATTGATACTGCAATATGTGCTCATCTTGCCAAACAAATCAAAGAATTAACTAAGTTAGGCACTGAAATTGCTTTAGTTGTTGGTGGAGGAAATATTTTCAGAGGAATGCCTAAGTCAAAAGAGTTTAAGATGGAGAGAACTGTTGCCGATTATATGGGGATGATCGCAACAGTTATAAATGGCTTAGCTTTACAAAATGCTCTTGAGAATGAAAATATTGATTCTAGAGTTATGACTGCCATATCGATGGATAAAGTGGCAGAGCCTTATATTCGGAGACGGGCCATGAGGCATCTTGAGAAAAAAAGAGTTGTTATATTTGTGGCTGGCACGGGAAATCCTTATTTTACTACCGATACTGCTGCTTCTTTACGCAGTGTTGAGATTGGAGCAGATGCTTTATTTAAAGCAACAAAAGTTGATGGGGTTTATTCTAGTGACCCTTTAGAAGATAAAGGAGCTAAGTTGTTTAAGCAGCTTAGCTACATTGATGTAATTAACAAAGAACTTAAAATCATGGATTCAACAGCAATTACTTTATGTATGGAGAATAAACTGCCGATTACTGTTTTTAACTTTACAAAATCTGGTAATTTAAAAAAAGCTGTTTCCGGACAAAAGATAGGTACACTTATTGGTTAATTGGTTAATTGGTGAGTAGTCAATTGGTTAATTAAAGAGGGGGAAGAATGAGGATTGCAGAGTTAATAGCGGAAATAGAAAAAAATATGGAAAAAGCCATTGAAGCTACCAAAAGAGAGTTTTCAGAACTGCGTTCAGGTAGAGCAAATCCCAAAATGGTAGAAGGGATTAGGGTTAACTACTATGGTGCTCCTACTTTACTTAAAGAACTTGCTACTATAGGTGTTCCAGAAGCTAGAATGTTAGTTATCAGCCCTTATGACCCATCTTCTCTAGGAGAAGTAGAAAAAGCTATTTTACAGTCAGATTTGGGTATTACTCCAATAAATGATGGTAAGATAATTCGTTTGGTAGTACCACCTTTGTCAGAAGAAAGGAGAGACGAACTGATAAAAATGGTAAAGAAAATAGCTGAAGAAGGAAAAGTATCGATAAGAACCATAAGAAGAGGTGGAAGGGAAGATATAAAAAATTTAGAAAAGAAAAAAGAAATTTCAGAAGATGATAAATACAGTGCAGAAGAACAACTACAAAAGTTGACCGACCAATATATAAAAAAAATCGACACTATTTTAGAAGAAAAAGAAAAAGAATTAAAAGAGTTTTAAATGGTAGAGCCGCTAGCTCAGTTGGTAGAGCACCGCCCTTTTAAGGCGGGTGTCCCGAGTTCGAGCCTCGGGCGGCTCACTTGCCGCGGTGGCGGAATTGGCAGACGCGCTGGACTTAGAATCCAGTCTCGCAAGAGGTGGGAGTTCGACTCTCCCCCGCGGCAGTTATACGTTCTTTATTCTAATGCAACAAAACAGGTTCAAACAAAAATGTTGCATAAGCTTTAATAAGGCACTTCGCCGAGGAATTCGGCTTAGTGCCGCGAAAAACAGAGGAATACTCTAGATAATTGCGTTTTTCGCGGGTGTAGCTCAGCTGGTAGAGCGTCACGTTGCCAACGTGAAGGTCGGGGGTTCGAAACCCCTCGCCCGCTTTTTTTGTTTTTTGGTTGAAAGAGGCCTTGAGATAATCTGTGGGTAATTTGAGAGAGTTTTCGGAAACAATTATAGTCCCTTCGGGACACTTCGCCTGCGGCGAAGATTGTTTACGAAACCCCTCGCCCGCTTTTTCATTATAAATTGGTTAAGTGGTGGGTAGAATAATCAACGATTTTACAAAGACAATCATCAACGAATATCCGAATCAATTACAAATGTACGAATATTCATAATCCCATTCGTATATTCGTAGGAGATTAGTAAATTCGATGATTATCTGCATTCGCTAATGATAACTAATTAACCAGCTAACTAAATTAATATGGATATAGTCAGTTACCTAGATAAAGATAATATTGTTTTTGGCTCCAAGCAAAAAAATAAAAAAAGTGTCATTTCTTTTATGCTAGATAATTTAGTATCTTGTAGTAAATTAACTAAAAGAAATAAAAAAGACATTTTAACTACTATAATTCAAAGAGAGGAGATGGGTTCGACTGCTATCGGCGGCAATATTGCTCTTCCCCATGCCCGGATCAATTCAGTTAAAAATATTCTACTTTCTCTATGTATAGTTGAAGACGGAGTTGAGTTTGACTCACTTGATGAGAAACCAGTCAATATTATAGTTCTACTTCTTTCCAATAAGATGCAAGCAGGTATCCATCTTAAAGCTTTGGCTTTTTTAGCTAGAATGTTAAGAGATAAATATTTTGTTCAAGCTTTAAAAAAGACAAAGGATAGAGAAGAAATCATTAATTTATTAAACAAGCAGCAACAGGCTGTGAGCTAATTATCTGATGAAAAAACTTGTAAAATTTATAAAGTGGTTTTACCCTGGATTACGGGTTAAAAGATGGGTAAGTTTACTTTTAGTGAGCTTATTTTTTCTTATTTTTTCTGCTGTCCGTCTTTCTTTTGATACTATTTTTCTCCTAAAAGTTTTTGATATCTTTCTTTTAGTTATTTCTTTTGTGGGTGTGGCTGTAGGATTTTCTTCTTTGTTGCATAGTTTTTTCCAGGTAGTTTATCCTCAGAGCCGTCAGGGGATGATTGATTTAATATATGAGAAAAGATTTTTATCAAAAGGGCCTAAAATTGTAGCAATTGGCGGTGGAACTGGTCTTTCAACATTGTTGGATGGATTAAAGAAATATACCGCAAATATTACAGCAATTGTTACTGTAGCTGATGAGGGAGGTTCTTCAGGCCGCCTGCGGGAAGAGTTTGGAATATTACCTCCTGGGGATATTAGAAATTGTCTTGTATCTTTGGCTGAAACCCCTCAACTTATGCGAGATCTTTTTCAGTATCGCTTTAAAGAAGGACAAGGGATTAAAGGACATAGCTTTGGCAATCTTTTTATTACTGCCATGACTCAAGTTAGCGGAAGCTTTAAAGATGCAATAAAAGAATCCAGTATTATTTTAGCTATAAGGGGAAAAGTCCTACCTTCTTCGCTTTTGAACTTGCGGATTAAGGCTGATTATTTAGACGGAACAACTACTAAAGGTGAGGATAGAATTCCAAAAAATAAAAGTAATATAAAAAGATTACACCTGATGCCTAAAGATGCAAAATCTAATCCAGAAGCAATTGCCGCAGTAAACGAAGCAGATATAATAATTTTTGGGCCAGGTAGTTTGTTTACTAGCGTGATTCCAAATTTATTAATTAAAGATTTACGTGATGCAATAGCACGGCGACAGGTGATGAAACTATATGTGTGCAATGTTATGACCCAAGAAGGAGAAACAGACGACTATACTGCTGCAGACCATCTACGGCAAATTGTTTCACATACCAATGACAATATTATAAATTGTTGTCTTGTCAACTCGGGTCGATTAACTTCAGATTTACTATCTAAGTATGCTCAGCAAAAATCATTTCCTGTTTTGTTTGACCGAAAAAGATTAAGAAAAATGGGTGTTTCCATTTATGAAGCAGATGTAATAAATAAGACTGATTATCTAAGGCATAATCCTTATAAAACAGCTCGAGAAATAATTCGTATTTATAATAAACGAAGGAAAAAATGGCTAGGCTTGAGAAACAGGTTTTAATAGAAAGAAAACATGGGTTGCACGCAAGGCCTGCTACTTTGTTTGTACAGCTGGCTAACAAATTTAATTCATCGATTAAAATAAAACATCAAAAAGAAGTTGTTGATGGAAAATCAATAATTGCTATTTTAAGTTTAGGCCTTAATAAAGGGGCAAAGATTAAAATTATTGCTGAAGGCGAGGACGCTCAAGAAGCCCTAGAAGAGCTGGCAACATTTATAAAAGAAAATGGCTGAGTTTAGCCGATAAATAAAACAGGGAGGAAAAATGATTAAGCGCAAGGGGATAGTTGCTTCTGGTGGAGTAGGTATAGGAAAAACATACCTAATTAGAGAAGATGATCTTTTTGTGCCTAAAAAGAGTATTGCCTATAGTGAAATATCAAGAGAAATTTATAGGTTTGAAGAAGCTTTGATTAAAACTCGCCGCCAGATATCTAATATTCAAGAAAAAATATCAAAAGAAATTGGTTTTGACCATGGTAGAATTTTTGAAGCTCATTTTCTTGTTTTAGAAGATAGAGTATTAATAGAAGACGTAATAAAACAGATAAAAAATAATCGAGTAAACGTAGAGTATGCTTTTTCTCAAAGTATTAAAAAATACATAGACACTTTACTTAAACTTAACGATGAATATTTAAGGGAAAGAGTAGTAGATATAAAAGATATCGCTCGGCGGGTAATAAAAGCTATGCTTAAAGAAAAAAGTGCAAAGTTGATGAGCCTAAAAGAAAAAAGAGTTATTGTGGCCCATGGCTTAACTCCTTCACAAGCTGCAGATATTCCTAAAGAAAAAGTAATAGCTTTTATTACTGATGTAGGAGGAAGGACTTCTCATACTGCGATTATTGCAAGAAGTTTGGGAATTCCAGCTGTAGTAGGGCTTAAAGATATTACAAAAAATGTTAAAGAAGCAGATAATGTAATAGTCGACGGTTTTTCTGGTACAGTAATTGTCAAACCAACTAAAAAAACGCTTGATAATTATAAGAAAAAAATAGACAGATACTCTAAAGAGATAAAAGCTGCTAAGAAGCCTAAAATTGGTAAAGCTGTTACTAAAGATGGCAGGCAGATAGATGTTTCTGCTAATATCGAGTTACCTGAAGAACTGGGACTGGTTAAAAAATATGGAGCTGATGGAGTAGGGCTTTACCGGACAGAATATATTTTCTTGGGCAAAAGAGATCTTCCTTCAGAAGAACAGCAATATAAAGCTTATTTAAATGTTGCTAGAAAAAGCAAACCAGCACCGGTTATAATTAGAACTATTGATATCGGTGGTGATAAATTTTTATCCCGTTCTGATGTTCCCCAAGAGATGAGCCCGTTTTTAGGCTGGAGGGCAATCCGTTTTTGCTTAGCTCGTCCGGCTATATTTAAAGTTCAAATTCGCGCGATACTTAGAGCTTCAGCCGAAGAAAATGTAAAAATGATGTTTCCGATGATTTCAGGGATTGAAGAGCTGCTTCAGGCAAAAAAAATAGTTGCTAGTTGTAAAAAAGAACTAAAAAAAGAAAAGAAAAAGTTTGATGAAAATATAAAAATAGGAGCAATGATTGAAGTTCCTTCAGCAGCTTTAACTGCTGATATTTTAGCAAAAGAATGTGATTTTTTTAGTATTGGTACCAATGACTTAATTCAATATTCTTTAGCTGTAGACAGGGCAAATGAAAAAGTTGCTTATTTATATGAACCGGGACATCCGGCAGTTTTAAGGTTAGTCAAAAACATTGTTGCAGATGCTCACAAAGCTAATATTTGGGTGGGGATGTGTGGCGAGATGTCAGCTGAGCCTACACTAGCGTTTTTTCTTCTTGGCCTTGGCTTAGATGAATTTAGTATGCCACCGCCACAGGTATTAAAAATTAAAGAGTTAATTCAAAGGGTAAAATTTAGTGATGCTAAAGCAGCTGCAGAAAAAGCGGTTAATTTTTCTACAGCTAAAGAAGTAGAAAAATACTTAAAAAGCAAATTGCGAAAAGTTTTAGATAAGGACTTTTTTAACTTTCTCAATGTATAATCGGGGGATAATATGAAAATTGATGAAATTAGAAAAAAAATAGACAAAATTGACGAAAAAATTTTAAAAGACCTAAATCAAAGAGCCAAAGAAGTTTTAAAAATATCAAATTTAAAAAAGAAGAATAAAATAAGACGATATTCTCCTGAACGAGAAAGTAAAATTATCAGAAGATTAAATAAAATTAATGAAGGACCGTTTAACAAAGAGGATATTCAAAATATATTTATAGAAATTCTTTCTGCGTCTCGTTCACAAAGAGAAGAGCTTAAGATAGTTTATCTTGGGCCCGAAGGTACCTTTACTCATCTAGCTGCTAGAAAGAAATTTGGAAAAAAATGTCAATACTTACCAGCCGAAGGCATATCTGATGTATTCTATAAAATAGAAAAGGATCAGGCAAACTTTGGAGTAGTTCCTGTAGAAAATTCTACTGAAGGAGTGATAAATCATACCTTGGATATGTTTTTTACTTCCAATTTAAGTATTTGTGCAGAGGTTACTTTAAATATTTCCCATTTTCTTTTGGGAAGAACTAATTCTAAAATAAAAAGAATTTATTCTAATCCTCAGGTTTTTCCTCAATGTAGAAAATGGATTGCTAGGCATCTTGCTGATGCAGAATTGATACCAATGACTTCAACTGCAAAAGCTGCTCAGCAAGCTAAAAGTGACCGTTGGGGTGCTTGTATTGGAGGTAAAATCCTAGCTGATCTTTATGATTTAAAGATAATAGCTAGTTCAATTGAAGATCTGTCTTCTAACTATACAAGATTTTTAGTCATTGCCCCTTTAGATAGTGCTCCTTCAGGAAATGATAAAACTTCTGTATTGTTCTCAGTAAAAGATAAGGTGGGAGCTTTATATGATGTATTATCTACTTTTGGCCAGAATAAAATAAATCTTACAAAAATAGAATCTCGTCCTTCTAAAAAGAAGCCTTGGGAATATTATTTTTTTGTAGATTTAGAAGGCCATAAGAGTTCAAAACGCCTTGAAAAAGCATTAGATAAACTAAAAGAACAATGTATTTTTGTTAAAGTATTAGGGTCTTATCCGAAAGAGAAATAATTAAAATCATAAGATTAAATATGAAATACAGAAAAGAATTAGACAAAATCAATGCTTACAAACCAGGTAAACCGATTGAAGAACTAAAGCGCGAGAAAAAATTAACTAAGATTCATAAGTTAGCTTCTAACGAAATTCCTTTTAAACCAACCTATATTTATAAAGCGGTAAATAAAGAGTTAAAAAATATAAATCGCTATCCAGAAAGCTCCTGTTTTTACTTAAAAAACAAATTAGCGAAAAAATTAAAAGTAAAAACTAATTCAATAGTATTTGGCAATGGATCAGATGAAATTATTACTTTAGTGCTCCGTACTTTTATTGAAGCTGGAGATGAGGTTATTGTCGCTTCTCCTTCTTTTTTGATTTATGAGATACAAGCGCGTATTTTTGGGGCGAAAGTAGTTGAGGTACCTTTGAAGAAATATGCATATCACTTAAATGGTATTAGAAAAAAAATCACAAAAAAAACTAAAATTATTTTTATTGCTAATCCGGATAATCCTACCGGGACCTACTTGGATCAAAATCAAATAAATAATTTTGTGGAAAAAGTACCAAAAAACGTGCTTTTGTTTTTTGATGAAGCTTATTTTGAATTTGCTCCCAATGATTTTCCAAAAACAGTTAAACTTCTAAAAAAAAGGAAGAATATTATTGTAACTCGTACTTTCTCCAAAGCTTATGGCTTGGCAGGTTTAAGAATTGGTTACGGGATAACTAATAAAAAAATAGCTGATTTGATTAACAAAGTAAAAGAGCCGTTTAATATAAATCGCATAGCTCAGGTAGCTGCGCGAGTAGCTCTAGAAAACAAAAGTTTTGTTAGAAAAGTTATTAATTTTACAAATAAAGAAAAAAGATATTTCTATAACCAATTTGATCAATTAGGAATTTCTTATATAAATAGTGCAACCAACTTTATTACAGTCAATTTTAAAAAAAATACAAAAAAACTTTATCGGTATATGTTAGGCCAGGGTATGATAATTCGCGAATTAAGTGGATGGGGATTAACTAATCATTTTCGGGTAACCATTGGTACTCATCTACAAAACCAAAAGTTTATTAAACTGCTAAAAGATTATATAGGGAGGAAAAAGAAATGATTATTGTTTTAAAAAAGGGCACAAAACAAAAAGATATTGATAGTTTACTTGAAAAGGTAAAAAGTTTGGGGCTTAAGCCGATGGTCTCACAAGGACAAGAGAGAACAATTGTAGGGGTGATTGGCCCTGAAGATGTTATCCGGCTTCAACCCTTGGAAGCTTATCCTGGTGTAGATAAAGTTATGCCAGTTTTAGCTCCTTATAAGTTAGTTTCTCGAGAGTTTAAGCAAGAAGATAGTGTAGTTAAGATAAGAGATTCAGTTGAGTTTGGTGCAAAAAAAGTAACAATTATTGCCGGCCCTTGTTCAATTGAGACAAAAGATCAGCTTCATCAAGTAGCAGAAAGAGTAAAAAAGACAGGAGGCTCTTTGCTCCGCGGTGGAGCCTTTAAACCAAGAACTTCTCCTTATAGTTTCCAAGGATTAGGGCAAGAAGGTTTAAAAATTTTAAAAGATACATCTAAAGAGTTTGATATACCTACTGTAACTGAGGTTATGGATACAAGAGATGTTGAACTTGTAGCTCGTTATGCAGATGTGCTTCAGATTGGAGCACGAAATATGCAAAATTTTAATCTCCTAAAAGAAGTAGGACAAACAAAAAAACCAATTATCTTAAAAAGGGGTTTAACTGCTACGGTAAAGGAGCTGCTAATGAGCGCTGAGTATATTTTATCTGAAGGAAATTTTAATGTAATTTTGTGTGAAAGGGGGATTAGAACTTTCAGTGAATTTACCCGCAATACTCTAGACATAAGTGCTATTCCGGTTATCAAGATGCATTCTCACCTTCCGGTTATTGTCGATCCTTCTCATGCTGCAGGCAAGTGGGGCTTGGTTAACCCTTTAAGCAAGGCAGCTGTAGCAGCGGGGGCAGATGGGCTTTTGGTTGAAGTTCATCCTAACCCCAAAGAAGCTTTAAGTGATGGGCCGCAACAGTTATTACCGGAAAACTTTGATATTTTGATAAAGGAAACAAGACAAGTTGCCGAATCAGTGGGAAGAGAATTATAATGTAGGGGCGAAGCTTGTCTTCGCCCGATAAAATTAAAAAATGGATCCAAAAAAAATGGATTTAAAAAAAATTAAAAAAGTCGGAATTATTGGAGTTGGTTTCATGGGAGGTTCTTTAGCCTTAGCTCTTAAGAAGAGTTTTAGCAACTTTGAGATTATTGGACATGCTAGAAGTGATAAGGCATTCAAAAGGCTCAAAAGAGCCAAAGTTGTAGACAGGATAGAAAGATCTGATAAAAAAATAGCTAAAGAGGCAGATATTTTAATTTTAGCTACACCAGTGGGAATAATTGTTGATTTTTTAAAAAGAATGGGTTCTTATTTAAAAAAGGGAGCAATTGTTTTTGATTTAGGCAGTACCAAAGAGGAGATAGAAAAAGTAGCCAAAAAAAATCTTCCTAAAGAAGTTTCTTTTGTAGGTTGCCATCCTTTTTGTGGTTCAGAAAAAAGAGGAGCCGAAAAAGCAAAACAAAATCTTTATCAAGGAGCTATATGTTTTATTACTTCAAGCAACAAAGCTTCTTATCTAGTCGAAAAAATTTGGAAAAAGGTTGGTTCCCGGGTTGTGAGAGTTGGCCCAAAAACCCATGATAATATCACTTGCTTAACTTCTCACCTTCCTCATTTTATTTGCTTTTCCTTGATTAATGCTATACCGGATAACTACCTAGAGTTTAGTTCATCAGGGTTTGCTGATTTGACTCGAGTAGCATCTTCTTCGGGGGATTTATGGGCTGATATATTTTTAACTAATAAGAGCAAGATCTTAAAGCACATAGATAAATATAATCAAATTAGCAATAAACTCAAGGATTCAATTATAAAAGAAGATAAGAAAAAATTGAAACTACTAATAAAAAAAGCTAATAAAAAAAGAAATAAGATTTTATGATTATAGCTATAGATGGCCCAGCTGGTTCAGGTAAAACTACAGTAGCAGAAAGGTTAGCTAAAAGATTAGGCTTTTTTTTTCTTGATACAGGGTCAACTTACCGAGCCTTAACTTATGCAGCTTTAGAAAATAATCTTAATTTAGAATCAGAAAAAGAGCTAACTGATCTAGCCGCTAGCCTAGATTTAAAAATTGATAATAATAAAGTGTATTTAAAAAGTATCGATATAAGCAAAGAGATTCGTAAACCAAGAATAGATAAAAATATTTCAAAAGTTGTTGGTTTTATTGAGGTAAGAAAAGTAATGAATTCATTACAAAGAAAAGAGACTTTGGGGAAAGATTCTGTTGTCGAGGGTAGGGATATAACCACGGTGGTATTTCCTGATGCAGAATTCAAATTTTATCTTGATGCTGATCAAAAGATAAGGGCCAAAAGAAGAGTCCAACAGTTGCTTAAAGAAGGAGAAGTTGTTAATTCAGAAGAAGTCGAAGCTGATCTGGTAAAAAGAGATCAATCAGATAAAAATAGAAAAGTAGGTTCTCTTAAATTAACTAAGGAAACTCGTTATATCGATACGACCAATCTTTTAATTCCAGAAGTGGTTGAGAAATTGTTTAGTATCGTCAGGCCAAAAAAATAAGGGCATACCTTATTTCAATTAATAAAAAAATATGGAACAAAACAGTAAAATTAGAAATTTTTGTATAATAGCTCATATTGATCACGGGAAATCCACTTTAGCTGATAGGTTTTTAGAAATCGCCGGTACCGGGACTAAAGGAAAAGTTTCTCAGCAGATGTTAGACAGTATGGACTTAGAAAAAGAAAGAGGTATAACTATTAAAGCAAAAGCAGTACGGCTAATTTATTCGGCCGGTGGAGCTAGTTATATCTTAAATCTTATCGATACTCCTGGTCATGTTGATTTTAGCTATGAAGTGGCTAAGTCTCTTAAAGGTTGTGAGGGAGCTATCCTTTTAGTCGATGCAGCTCAAGGAGTTGAAGCACAAACGGTAGCCAATTTTCATTTGGCTTTAGAAGGAGATCTAAAGATTATTCCGGTTCTTAATAAGATTGATTTACCTAGCGCAAATGTAGAAAGGTGTTATAGGGAACTATTTGACATTTTTGGTTTTAAGAAAGAAGAAATCTTAACAGTTTCAGCTAAAAATGGGACTGGGGTCAAACAGTTATTAGATAAAGTCATCGAAGAAGTGCCGCCGCCTTCGGGTGATTCAAATAAACCGACAAAAGCAGTACTTTTTGATTCTGCTTATGATCTGTATCGGGGAGTAATACTGTTTGTAAGAATTTTTGATGGTAAGATTGAAATAGGAGATAGAATTTTATTGATGCACCAAAGAAAAGAGTATCGGGTTGAAGAGATAGGTATTTTCTGTCCTGAACCGGTAAAAAAGGAAAGTTTGGCTTGTGGACAGGTTGGCTATATTTGTTGCAATATAAAAAATCCTAACGAAATTGATGTAGGTGATACTGTAACTTTAAGTTCTAATCCTGCTAAATCGCCTTTTGAAGGTTATCAAGAGATGTCACCGATGGTTTTTTCTGGGATTTTTCCTTCTTCTTCACAAGATTATGTAAGCCTGCGGGCAGCAATAGAAAAGTTAAACCTTTCAGATTCTTCTTTTAGTTATGAGCCAGATAGTTTGGGAGGCCTAGGATATGGGTTTCGTTGTGGATTTTTAGGCCTTCTTCATATGGACATAATTCAAGAAAGATTAGAAAGAGAATATAATCTTGATTTAATAGTTACATCGCCTAACGTTAAATATAAAATAAAACGTAAAGGAGAAGAGCAAATAGAAGAAATCGAAAGCGCACATCAATTTCCTGATCAACAAGAAGTGGAACAAGCATATGAGCCATATGTATCGGCTACGATTATGGTTCCGGTTGATTTTATTGATCCTGTTTGTGATTTAGCTAAATCAAAAAGAGGGAATTTTATAAAGATGGATTATTTGGGCAAAGATCGATTGAATATAATATTTGAGATACCATTATCGGAGATAGTTATTGATTTTTATGATAAAATAAAATCTGTAACTCGTGGTTATGGTTCTTTTGACTATGAGTTTTCCGGATATAAAGAGACAGATATTGTTCAATTAGATATACTTTTTAATCAGAAAAAAGTTGATGCTTTTTCGCTTTTAGTTCATAAGGATAAGGCTGAAAGTAAAGGCCGGGCTGTTGCAGAAAGATTAAAAGAATTAATTCCGCGTCAAATGTATGAAGTTAAAGTTCAAGCCGCGATTGGGTCAAAAATTATTGCATCAACTAAAGTTAGAGCCATGAAAAAAAATGTTACTGCTAAGTGTTATGGAGGAGATGTTAGCCGAAAAAGAAAGCTCTGGGAAAAGCAGAAAAAAGGGAAAAAGAAGATGAAACAGCTAGGTAGTGTTTCTGTGCCGCGGGAGGCATTTCTCGAAGTATTAAAAATGTAAATAAGAAGATTCACACAGATAATGCGGATACACACAAATGATTTAAGGGTAAATGTAAGGGCAGGGTTTGCTCTTGCTCAAAAAAAGGAAAAAAAATGAAAAAGAAGAGTGTAATTAGAGAGTGGGTTGAGTCAATAGTTGTTGCAGCAGTTTTAGTAATAATTCTAAAAATATTCTTTTTCCAAATGTATAAAATCCCCACAACCTCGATGGTACCTACTCTTATGCCTGGGGATAAAATTTTTGTCAGTAAATTAAATTATGGACCGAAACTTCCTTTTGGTTTTTTTCGCTTGCCAGGCTTTAGCAAGATTCAAAGAGGAGACGTGATAGTTTTCGTTCCACCGCAAGAGGTAACACAACCTTGGTACCGGCGGAAACCTTATATAAAAAGAGTAATTGGTTTACCCGGAGAAACAGTACAAATAAAAAAAGGAAATATTTATGTAGATGACAAAGAAATTTTAGCGCCAGAGATCGCTGTTTTTTCTTATTATAACCAAGGTGATTATGGAAAAGTAGGAAAGAAAATATTAGTGCCAGATGATAAATATTTTTGTCTAGGAGATAATAGTATTAGTTCTAAGGATAGTCGCTACTGGGGTTTTGTTGATAAAAAACAGATAATTGGAGAAGCAATTTTTATTTGGTGGCCTCCAAAAAGAATCGGAATGATCGAATAATGAAAAGTCCAAAGTCCAAAGTCCAAAGTCCAAAGTCAATAAAAAATGTTGTATTATCATTTGTAATCTTTTTGTTTTTGGCTGGTTGTGTTAAAACTCAAGAATATGTTTATAAGGATAATACTTTTAAGAGGGTTGGAGAAGAAGCCAAAATCGAGCAGCTTCCCAAAAAAGAAGAGTGGATAGGTTCGTATCTAGAAAAAAATAACTTTATCAAACAGTGTCCTGTTTGCAAAAGAAGATATCAGGGTTCTTTAGAAAAATGTCCTTATGATGGCGCAAAATTAGAGAAAATAATAAGTTCGACAAATAACAAATGACAAATGCCAAATATCAAATAAATGACAAAATCAAAATTCCAAATTAATTTGAAATTTGAAATTAGGAATTGATTTGTTATTTGAAATTTGCAATTTGTAATTAAGATGAAATTAAAACTTAAGTTTATAGCAAGGAGGCAACCAATATGAGTTTTGCTGATAAAATTAGTTCAATTAGAATAATTCTCATTCCTGTTTTTGTATCTTTGCTTATTTATTCAAAAACCCATCCGACTATGAGGTATTTTGCAGTGGCAGTTTTCATTTTAGCTGTTTTGAGTGATTTTTTTGATGGAATGGTAGCCAGAATTAAAAAAGAAAAATCTGAGTTAGGCCAAATCATCGACCCCTTGGCAGATAAGCTTCTTCTTTTGACTGCTTTTATAACGTTATTGCTTCTTAAGCAATATCCGATGTATCTATGGTTGGTTTTAATTGTAGTAAGTAGAGATTTAATTATATCGTTTGGTTTTGCAATTTTAAGAATGCTTGAAGTTGAAGTAGAGATTTCTCCCTCATCTTGGGGGAAGTTTACGACATTTTCTCAAATGGCAACGATTCTTTGGATTTTATTAAAAGTACCGTATCATTTTTATATTTCTTTAATTGCTGCTATTTTTACTTTAATTTCAGGCTTAGATTATTTTTTGAGAGGGATTAGAGCTTTAAATGCTAAAGTTAACTCTTCTGATAGCTAGTTTTATTTTTGGGGCTATTCCAGTTGGTTATGTAACTGCTCGAATAATCAGAGGTATTGATATTCGTCAGTTTGGTTCTGGAAATGTTGGAGCAACTAATGTTTTTAGGACAGTAGGCAAAGGCTGGGGTTTTTTGGTATTTGTTTTGGATTTTTCTAAAGGTTTTATTATCCCTTTTTTGGCTTATTCTCTGGGAGAGTTTGAGCCTTATTTTTTCATTGTTTTAGGAGTATTAGCCATCTTAGGCCATAACTGGACGCCTTTTTTAAAGTTTAGAGGTGGAAAGGGTGTTGCTACTAGTTTAGGAGTATTATTTGCATTATCTTTTTGTTTTAGTTCCTTTAAGTTAATATTACCGTTATCTTTAGGAGTTTGGGTAATTGTGTTTTTATTATCGAGGGTAGTTTCTTTAGCATCTATTTTAGCAAGTTTTACTTTTGTAGTGTTGTCTTTATTTTTGTCTTCGTTGATTGAAGTAAAAATTTTAGCAATGTTGCTTTTTTTACTGATTTTAATTAGGCATAAAAATAATATCAAAAGGATTTTAAAAGGAACTGAAAATAGATTTTAGTGGGGTTTGACACTTTTATTTTATAAGAGTATAATTCAACTACATATTTTTTTTCATTTTTCAACTTAAAAAATATAAGTTTCATTAAAAAAAAGAGGTGATATTATGGCAAAAAAATCAAATAATCAGGATGGTAAAACAAAAGCATTAAATCTTGCACTTTCGCAAATAGAAAAGCAATTTGGCAAAGGAGCAATTATGAGGATGGGAGAAGGGCGTAGTTTAGATGTATCGGTAATACCTACCGGAATTTATTCCTTAGATGATGCTTTAGGTGCAGGTGGGCTTCCTAGAGGTAGAGCAATTGAAATTTATGGGCCGGAAGGCTCAGGTAAAACCACTCTTACTTTAAGTATTATTGCTCAAGCTCAGACTGAAGATGGCGTAGCTGCTTTTATTGATGCTGAGCATAGCTTTGATCCTAAATATGCAAAATTGATCGGAGTTAATTTAGAAGATCTTTTAATATCTCAGCCAGATACAGGGGAACAAGCCTTAGATATTGTAGAAGCCTTAGTTCGCTCAAATGCAGTAGATATGATAGTTATTGATTCGGTTGCGGCGCTTGTGCCGAAAGCTGAAATTGAAGGGCAGATGGGAGATTCGAAGATAGCTCTTCAAGCTCGGTTAATGAGTCAGGCTATGCGTAAGTTAACGGCAGTTGTAAGCAAATCAAAAACATGTGTTGTTTTCATCAACCAAATTAGAGAAAAGGTTGGGGTTATGTTTGGTTCGCCTGAGGTAACACCAGGTGGCCGAGCTTTAAAATTTTATTCATCGGTAAGAATCGATCTCAGGAAACGGGCAACTTTGACTACAAACGATGGGGTTGTTGGTATCAGAGTAAGGGCAAAAGTAGTTAAAAATAAAGTAGCACCTCCTTTTCGTGAAGCTATGTTTGAAATTATGTACGATGAAGGAGTTTCAAAAACAGGAGCCTTAATTGATGCTGCAATGGAAAAGGGTGTGTTAACTCAATCAGGAAGTTGGTTTTCTTTAGGAGATAAAAATATAGCTCAAGGAAAAGAAAAGTTAAGAAAAACACTTAAAGAAGACAGTCAATTAAAAGAAAAAGTTGAAAAAGAACTGGCTAAGGTAACCTCGGATAAAAAAGGCCAGGAAAACGAATAAATAATTGCATTAAGTATAAGACACTACGCCGAGTAATTCGGCTTAAGTGTCATTAAAAATAAAGGTATTCGCTAAATAATTGCATTAAGTATAAGACACTACGCCGAGTAATTCGGCTTAAGTGTCATTAAAAA
>JAIPHU010000024.1 GCA_021735045.1 Candidatus Omnitrophota bacterium
AGGGCCAACGGACAAGCCCTGCTGGAGCGACCGTTCAAGGAGCAAAAGCAGGGCGGAACAAGCTAAAGATTCTTTCTTTTGGACTGATGTATTGTGTTTGGAATAATAAGCGGTATAATAATGTTTGAATAAACCCCAATCGGGGAGCCATGATTTTTTATATTCGAAAAACCCGTGCCTTCGGCACGGGTGTTTTTATTTTTGGCCCCTGAATTTTTTGGCTGAATTTTCCCTCTGGCAAAAGAATAAAAAAGATTGATTTGAATTGAATTTTGGGAGTATTTTATTGATTCAAAGAATTTTTTGGCACAAATATTTTTCTCAATTCCCCGCGAAGATTGAAGAGATTTTGCGGCCAAAGAGAGGATTTGCGATGCGGCCACCACATACTAAAACTTCACGTTAATCCAAAATATATATATTTCTACCAAACAACTACTGCTCGTCTTTCTCTGTTTCTTCTCCTGGCATCAACCCATTAACCTGCAAAATATGTCGGATCTCGTCCACTTTTCTAGTTACCTCATCAATTTTGTTCTGCAATTCTTTCACTGTCTCTGACGGAGTAAGACTATTTATAGCCTCTTCGGCTCTCAATGCAGCTTCGATATTTCCTTGATTTATATATAATTCTTTCGCTCTACGCAATTCTTTTATTGCATTCTCATTGTCACCTGAGGCATAAAATTGCAAGCCTAAACTATAATGTAGATCTGCATCATTAGGGTTTAAAGCGAGACCTTTTTTATATCTCAAAATAGAAGAACTGATTTTATTTTCTTTCATTTGTAAATCTTCTGCATTGCATAACCCAATTACAAAACTGATTATCACACCAAATGCTAAAAAAGACAACTCTTGCTTGCACATAACTATTTTGTAATAATTATTCTGAAATTAGGTATTTTTTCTTCAGGACATAAAAATTTTACTCCAACTCCATCCATAGCATTATAGATCACGTATTCATTTATTTTCTTGTCAGGCTTAACTTGTATCTCAGAAGCATCGCCGTACCTTTCGTTGATAATATAACCAATTTTATCATCACGTGTAGTAGTTTTAGTTATATCCCAAGGAAAGTTTTTTCGAGCTAAAACTTTTCCATCTTGTGCAGAAATGTATGCAAACTTATAATTTTGGTATTTCTGTATCGATTGTTTTATACCGATAAAAAGAATAAGCAAAGAAGCGACGATTGCTAATATTTTTATCAATTTTATCTTTTGAATATCTACAGGTAAAAAATTATATACAGTATTGTAGATCAAAACTAAACTCCAAAGAAGCAATAAAATAATCATAGCTTTCATATTTAATTATCCCCTCCCTTTTTAGTTATTTTCCCTTATTTTACCCCTAGCAGTATATAACTTTTTATATCTTATTTATAAAACACCTAATCTATCACTATTATTTAACGTCGTTAGAAAACGGATAAAATTCAACGCTTTCTCTATTCCCCTTGTGTTTTAATATAAATTCTTTAGAGACATTTTCAAAATTAGAAGAAATGACTGTAAACTCTAACAAATATTCACCTGAAGGCAAAGATGGAATTCTATAACGTGGATTATTTGTTAATAGTGCTCTCTGATTAAATTCAATATATTGACTTCCTTCTCGTATACAAAAAGCATCTAATTCTTTAACTGAATTACGCAGAATATTAGTAACCCATTGCCCTGTTCCAGCCCAAATTAATTCATTAGAAGGGATTTCAATTTCTTTTTTTGCTTTACGATCACTAATTTTCGTAACATAAGCATTGCAAAGGAAAGCATGCTTCTTTTTACAACGATTTTTGATTTCTAGATGATACCAATCTGACATCACCTTTTTATTAAGTAAAACATCTTTATCAACTATATCTTCTTTAAAAATTATATCTAATTCATCTACTGAATCGCAATCCCACTTCTTAGTTTGCTCTTCTAAATGATTTATAATATCACTACTATTTTCAAAAGGTAACGCATTGTAAATATGATAATCTAATATTCCTTCCCGCTTTACCCCTTTTTCTTGAAATCCCGTTGCTTCTATACCTAGAAAAGTTGCAATGGCAATTTCTTGATTTACAAACAAAGAGCCTTTAATTTCTCCCTCAGGCAAAGTATCTCGTTTAAAATCAACAAATATAAAATACTCTGATTTTTCTAAAAATTTAAAAATATTTTCTGTTAAAGCATCCGAAGAATGTACCTTTTCAGCAAAATAAGTATTAAAACCACGGCTATCAAGATAATCTTTGATATCTTGTCCGATTTTCTTTTCTCTCTCTGTTTTTTGCCCACAACTAATAAATACACGTGCTTTTCTCATGGTTCCCGATAAAAAGAAATTATCAAACTAAATCATCAATTTTTACCTTAAGTGCCTTGGCGAGCTTAATAGCAGTTTCTATTTTGGGATTTTTTATCCCTCCACGTTCCATTTTTATAATTGTATTATAAGAAACTCCTGATTTCTTAGCGAGTTGCCGTTGGGTTAATTTTTTCTTCTTCCGTATTTTTACTAAGTTTTTAAGAAGCATTTTTTTCTTGACTGTTAGGTAGTATTGCAATACTATATAGCTATATCTTATTTTATTGAATTATTTTAACTCGAGGGGGTAAAAATGCAAAGTAATTTAAGGTGTGCTATTTATACCCGTGTATCCACCGATAACCAAGCTGAAATTGAATATAACTCCTGTGCCGCGCAAGAAGAAAAAATTAAATCCTTTATCGATAGCCAAGAAAATATGTCTATATATGAAACTTATTCTGATCCCGGTTTTACCGGAGCTAATCTCAACCGACCTGCTCTAACCAAGTTACTAAGCGACATTAAGCAAGAAAAAATTAACTTAGTTATCGCTTATAAAATAGACCGCTTAACTAGATCGCCTAAAGACTTCTATCAATTGATAGAGTTATTTGATGCATATAAGGTAAATTTTATCTCTGTAACAGAACGCTTTGATACATCCACTCCTTCGGGAAGGCTCTTGCGCAACATTATGCTTACTTTCGCTCAATTCGAGCGCGAGCTTGCCTCAGAAAGAACTAAAGACAAAATGATCCAGCGCGTGCAAAAGGGAATGTGGAACGGCGGCCTTGTACCCTTTGGCTACAAGTCAGTTGATAAAAAGTTGTCGGTTAATAAAGAGGAAGCAAAAGTTGTGCGCAAAATATATAAAGATTATCTATCCGGCACTACTCTATCTGAATTATCTAAAATCAGCAAGCTCTATAAAAGCAGAGTTTATACACTGCTAAGAAACCCTGTATATGCAGGAAAAATTAAATATGCCGGCAAGCCCTGGCAAGGTAATCACCGGCCGATAATCTCAGAAGAAGTTTTTCACCTTGCCCAAAGTAAGCATAAAAAATTAAACAAAAAATTGCGGTCTCATAAAAACTGTGCCTTTGGCGGGCTGCTTAAATGCAAAGAATGCGGCTCGTATATGACACCGTGTCACACCAACAAAAAGAAAAACAAACACACCAAGCGCTACTATTACTACCGCTGCACAAGCACCTTTAAAAAAGACTGGAACAACTGCCAGATAAAACAAATAAACAGCAAACGGTTGGATAACTATATTCTAGATAACCTAGAGCGGATATCTTTGGATAAGCAGTATATTGATAACTTGGCCTTTTCTCTTAACAGCCGGCGGGATGGCGGCCGCATTGGCATCCTGGGACAAAACGAAAAAAGTTCGAATAACCCCCTTAAAACAGCCTATCGGGATACCGAGCAGGACTCGAATTTTGAGGAAGCTGCTCCGGATTCCCCGAAAATTTCCGGAAAAATTTTCGCGCAAACCCTCTCCCGGGCCGCAAAATCCCTTCAATCTTCGCGGGGAATTGAGAAAAATATTCTGGCCAAAAAATTCTTTGAATCAATAATTTATTCAATAAATTCAATAAAAATAAATCTTTTCTATCAGCCAAAAAATTCAGGGGCCAAAAATAAAAACACCCGTGCCGAAGGCACGGGTTTTTCGAATATAAAAAATCATGGCTCCCCGGGCAGGATTCGAACCTGCGACAAATTGGTTAACAGCCAACCGCTCTACCAGCTGAGCTACCGGGGAATTCAATGAAACTTATACTTTGTAAGTCGAAGACGTAACAAAGTACTTAGTTGAATTAATCCCGCGTATTCCGCGGGAACAAATTACAAAAGAACAATTATTGCTAATTTTGAAGGCTAATTATAACTGATTTATCTTATCTCGTCAATATCCAACCAATCCCCAACTCCAAGGTGTGAAAAATGGAGAGGTTAAACCTCTCCAAATCTTTTGTTAGATAAGTTGTCGTTTGGTCAAAGCTTGGCCTAAAGTTGCTGAATCAATATATTCAATCTTTGTGCCCAAAGGCACACCAATTGCAATTCGATAAATCTTTACTTTATAACGAGAAAGCTTCTGGATTACATATTGAGCAGTAAGTTCTCCCTCTGTATCTGGATCAGTTGAAATTATTACTTCTTTAATCTGGCCTTTTTTTACCCTATTTACTAGTTTTCCTATATTTAAAGATTCTTCATTAATTCCTTCTAGAGGTGAAATTGAGCCTAAAAGCACATAATAGAGCCCTTTGTATTGTGAAGTCTTTTCAATCGCCATAATGTCTGTCGGTTCTTCTACTACACAAACTATATCTTTTTTCCGCCGGGTATCTGAACATACTGAACAAACTTCTTGAGTTGAGAAATTATTACACAACTTACAAGGTTTTATATGTTTATTTAAATCCTTAATGCTTTGGGTAATTCTTTCTACCAGTTCTGCCTTCATCTTTAAGATACTAAAAGCAATTCTTTCCGCACTTCTCTTTCCAATCCCAGGAAAATGGGAAATATTTTTTACTGCTTCACTAAAAATTTTATTAAAACTACTCATCACTATGAAATTTTCCGTCAAAAGTATCCAAAAGTTCGTTTAAAAAATTATCCTCTATCTTTTCTTGTGAACCTTGATCTTTTTGAACTAAATCTTTTTTTTCTTTAAAAGATTTAGCTCCCCCTGTATCTATGATTTTAAACTTAATCCTAACTTCTTTACCTATAGCTTTTTCAATAACATCTTCGATAAACTTACGATTTCGCTCATCATCTAACGCCTCTTTATGAAACTTATCTTTAGCCGAAAATGCTATAAAAACCTGTTTCCCTGACGATGAACTAGGCTTTCCCAAAGAAAGATGAGAAGCTACAGCCATCCTTTTTTTCTGCATAGTTGATAAAATATCTTTCCATTTTAGGCGAACTGGTTGTATTAAAAAATCATCTTCCACTAGTTTATTTGTATCAATATCTTTTCTTTCTTTAAGGTCCGACTGTTTATTATTTTCTGGTTTATGTTGCTTTTTAAGTTCTTTGGGCTTTTTTGGTTCATTAGAACTAGTTTGTTTTTTCTTAAGCTCAATTGGATTATTTTTTTTGGTTTTTTCATCAGGCAGAGAATTTTTTTTATTATCTGATAAACTATCCTTAGGATTATCTAGATTAATTTCTTTATGTAAAAATTTTATTAAAGCAAGTTCAAACGGAATCCTGGCTGAATTTATCTGCTTAGAACTCTCTTTAGCTTGAATTAATAGATCAACTAGCTCTAGAAGCCTCGTTAAAGAAAATTTGCCACTAAGTTTTATAATTAAGTCTCTACTTTCAGGCGAAACTTCAGCAACTTCCTTAAACCTTTTAGGATCAACTTTAACTAATAAAAAATTTCGTAGATACTTAAGAAAATAATCCTGAAAAACTCCTAGATCTTTACCTTCTTTATTAACGTTATCAACAAAAACCAATAGACCAGATAGATCACCTTCAGATAAAAAACTCACCATTTTACCCATAGTATTTTCATCGATTATCCCTAAAAACGAAAATATATCTTTAATATCTTTACCGGCTGAAATTACCGGAAAAATTTGATCAAGCAAACTTTCAGCATCTCGAATACTTCCATCAGCAGCTTGAGCAATTGTGTATAAAAGTCTCTCTTTTATCTTTATTTTTTCTTTTTTTGTAATCTGAGAAAGTTTTCTTACAATCTGCTCAAGGCTTAAGAGATTAAACTGAAATTTTTGGCAGCGAGATAAAATAGTAGGTAAAACTTTATGCGGATCAGTTGTTGCAAATATAAACTTTACATGTTTTGGCGGCTCTTCTAAAGTTTTTAACAAAGCATTGAATGCTTCTTTGGTAAGCATATGTACTTCATCAATAATATAAACTTTAAAACGCCCAGCAGCAGGAGAAAGCTTTACATTTTCCCTTAAAGTTCTTATCTCATCAATACCACGATTTGAAGCTCCATCAATTTCAATTATATCTAATGATTTTCCAGCGGCGATATCAACACAACTGGGACATTTCAGACAAGGTGAAGCTGTGGGACCTTTTTCGCAGTTAAGGGATTTAGCTAAAATTCTAGCTAAAGAAGTTTTACCTACACCACGCGGGCCGCTAAAAAGATAAGCATGATGGACTCTCTTTTTAGCAATCGCTTCCTTTAACGATGAAACTACATGTTCTTGTCCCACTACTTGATCAAAGTTTTGCGGCCTATATTTTAAAGCAAACGCTAAATAGCTCATATTCTTCCCATAATTAACCAAATTAAAAATCCCAGATAACTTAACGTTAAAATTAACCCTTCTGTGCGAACTATTTTATAGTGAGTAAACATTACTGTAAAGAGAAGAAAGGTAAAGCCTAAAAGAATCGGGAGTTCAAATTTCACCACCGAAGGGCCCACAGAAAGCGGTTTGATTAAAGCTACCACCCCAATAACTAATAAAATATTAAAGATATTACTACCGATAATATTACCAATACTGATTGAAGGAACTTTCTTGATAGCTGCAGCCACCGACGAAGCTATCTCCGGAAGAGACGTCCCCAAAGCAAATAAAGTTATCCCAATAATCCAAGGACTAATTCCAAAAAATCTAGCTAAATGGACCCCGCCTTCAACCATAAAGTGTGCTCCAACAACTATCCCAATTAACGACAAAATAAAAAAAATAATTAGCAAAGAAGGAGTTTTGAATTTATCAAACATTTTATTTATTTTAATATTTTTAACCTCTTCTTCGATAAAACCATCTCTGGAACCTCTTATAAAAACAAAACAAAATATTAACAAAAGTGAAAGAAAAATTACACCTTCTGCTCTGCTAATTGTAAAATCCAAACTAGCAAAATACAAAGCTAAAGTTGATACAGCTAAAAAAGGAAATTCTTTTTTAAAAATCTTTTTATTCACTTTTAAAGGAATAAAAATAGAACATAAACCTAAAGCTAAAGCTATATTTGCAATATTACTCCCAATTATATTTGCTAGAGCAACCCCTTCTTGATTTTTTAAAGTAGCAATAATACCTACTCCCGCCTCAGGAGCAGAAGTACCAAAAGCAATTATCACCAATCCAATAAATAAAGGAGTCAGCCTAAAAAATGAAGATACTTTAACCGAAGTTTGGATTAGCCAGTTAGAGCTAAATACAAGTAAGATTAAACCTAAAACAAATAATGAAATATTGAATAAAATTTCCATTCTTACCAGTAGGATCAGTTAAAAATCATTTCCTTCAATTTTCTACGACCAGTTGTTGACTTATAAAATCGTTCTTTTTGCCGTGCTTCTTTTAATGTTTCAAAAGACTTAGTGTAAATAATTTCATAAGGACGGTATGGACGGGAAAATTTAACCTTACCTGTATTGTGTTCTTTTAATCGTTTCTTAACATCTTCAGCAACACCTGTATAGGTTCTTGTCCTTGCTTTATTTAAAAGAATGTATACGAAATACATTTTTATCTTACACAAATAGCGGATCTTGCCACTCTACTATATTACAGAATAATTTAACAAGTAACGGAGAGTCCACCTCGCCCACTAAAATTGGAACAATTTTAGTGAGGCGGGTGAGACTTCTCCGTTTTTTGCTTTGCAAAAAACGGACCCGCCTGCAACCAATTCGCACTGCAGCCGAAATCCCGGTTAAAATTATAGTCAAATCATTGAAGCAAACCCCATTATATCAAAAGTTAGCCAAAAAAACAGAGGAATTATATTTATTGAATATGCCTATGA
>JAIPHU010000013.1 GCA_021735045.1 Candidatus Omnitrophota bacterium
AACTATCTAATAACCCTAAACCGGTTGGGTCACAAAAACTATCAAATTATAACTTATACCGCATACGCCAAGGAAATTATCGAGTAGTGTATTTTATAGACAACAAAAAACTTGAAATACAAATATTTAAAATCGGCCACAGAAAAGATATATATAAATTCTAACAACTCATTCGAGCGAGACCTCGCCCGCCAGCTTTCGGCTGTGGAGGCGGGCAGCTCAATTCGAATGTTATGTGTAAAAAATAATTAAAAAAGGGGTGTCATGAAAAAAATAATCACACTTATCCTTTTTTCACTACTTGTTTTACCTTCCTTTGCCGAAAACATCCAACTAAAATCAGGAAAAACTATAGAAGGAAAAATTATAGAAAAAACCAATTCATATATAAAAGTAGATACCAGTCTAGAAATACCTATAACTTATTACTTTGATGATATAGAAACTATTTATGAAAATACCAACCATGCAAAAAAAATATTAATAAACAATAAAGATAGCAAAGAATTTTCAAAAGTAGAAAGAAAAATCTTTACAATTTCTAAAAATTTTATCATACAGGTATATCAATGTGAAAATTACAAACAATATCAACAAGTAGTGCATGATTTTTGTTCACAAAAATTTATAGATGATTCCAAATCGAGACGTTCCGGGATGCCTGCTATTGAGCATAAAAAATATTATCCAAAATTCAAAACATGGAAAAAGTATGGAATTTATCCGAAACAATTGAATATTAAAAATATAAAATTTAACGATAAAAACAACAGGGCCCTAATTACTTATCATTATAAAGAAAAAGGTCTTGTCGCTAAAAATATTGAAGATAGTAAAATTGACATAGATATTAAATATGATATTGGATTAATCAAACAAAAAGAATTTTGGAAAATAGATACAGCTGAATTAGTGCAGAACGTTACAGAATATACCCAGAGAAATGATAGTGATACTGAAAATGATTGTTTCAAAAAAGCTCAAAAAATTGGAATAAAGGGCAGTAAATATCAACAAAGCAGCCAATTTAACAAAGCTCTTAGCTATTACCAAAAAGCCCTCAATACACTTAAAGACTGTTATCCTTTAAGTAAAACAAACAGTCGAAAAGTTACAGGCCTTTATGGAAGTCTTTATCTAGGAATGGCTAGCATGCATATAGTTTTGGGAGAAGAAGAAAAAGGAATTAAAATTTGTAAAGAAGCTGTAAATAAATTTCCGCGTATGGCTAATGCATATTACAATATTATGGTAGGTGCTTATATTAAATTAGGTAAAACTCAGGAAGCTATAATATTTTGTAAAACATCCATTAAAAATAATCCTAACGACTGGCTTCCTTATTCTACACTTGGTAAATTATACTATCGTCTTGGAGATTATAAAAAGGCAAAAAATAATCTGCAAAAAGCTTTCGATCTTAGTTCTAAAAAAGGAGAAATATCTATAAGCCAAGATATAAAAAGAATTTTAAATACTATACCTTAACTTTTATTTTTTAATGAAAATAAAATAATAACAATAATAAAATTTAATCAATTAAACATATAAAAATTCACTCCACCTGATCTTCGCAGCGCGCTTCTTGAAGCTCGGGCAGGTGAGTTCGAATGTTAGGTGTAAAGAATAAATTAAAAGGAGAATTATGAAAAAGAAGAAGCCAATTGGAATTAATATTCTCGGGTGGTTGCTTGTTATTTCTGGAATTATTATGATTTTAAGGTTTATAAATGGAACTCAGATAAAAGTATTTAAGAATATAGAAGTCGTGAATTTCAAAAACATGTTTTACTATTGGTGGAATAGTTTATCTCCAATCGTTGGTCTTATTGCGGGCATAGCACTGATAAAATCAAAAAAATGGGGAAGGAACCTAGTTTTGATTTTGTTTGTTACCTCAACTATTTTGGTTGTTGCGAACATGAAAAATAGATTTATCGAAACGAAGCAAAGTATTTTGGCAAGTGAGCAAGCTGACTTTGAGCAAAGGAAAAGCGAAATTGAAAAAAAATATAAGCCAGACCAACAAGAAGAATCTATCGAGCAACTAAAACAAATATATCAAAAAAGAGAGAGAATGTTGCCGGTTATAGGTGGCGTTCTTTTTGGCATGATTTTGTTATGGAATATGGTGTTTCTTGTATATTTCTTCCGACCTAAAATAAGAAGATATTTTGAAGAGGGTGAGAAGCAATTTGGAGGAACATAGAAGTAAAGACAATAAAGGCACCTAACCAATCGCTGAAGCCAATCGGGAACTCGCGCATTTTTTAAGCCAAATACCGCTTAGACCGTTCCCTCTGGCTTAGCTCTATATGCTATGTATAAATTAAAAAAAATATTTATTACGTTTACAGTAACCTTATTAGCTTGTACTGTTTTATCTCAATCAAAGATTCTTTCTGCTGAAGTCGATTTTTTAAAATATGACAACGAAAGAGTACAGCTTGATATATATAATCCCGGCAAAAGCTATTGCCCTGTTGTAATCTTAATTCACGGAGCAGCTGGTATAGAAGGAGACAGAGCTATTCGATATAAAAGATTCGCTACTGATCTTATGAAAAAGGGAATTATTGCAATAAATGTCCATTACTTTGACAGCAGTAAAAGAAGTTGGCTCAAAACGATTGCCAAAACCATTGATTATATTAAAAATATTCACAATGCTAATCCAAGAAAAATCGGATTAATAGGGTACTCTCTAGGGGGGACCATTGCCCTTAAAGTAGCATCGTTGGATAATAGAATAAAATTACTAGTGATTAATTCAGGCTATATGCCTAGAAATTTTACTAAAAAAGATGCAGTAAATTTGCCTGAAACCTATGTACTAGCCGGAACCAAAGATAACGCTATTAATACTTTATATCAATTACAAAGGTGGTTTAAGGAGTTTAATAAACCTTTTACAGCTAAAATTAATAAAGGATACGGGCATAGCATCCCGCTAGCAATGTTTTGGGACAATTGGGAAACAATTGTATCATTTGTAGCTGATAGATTTAGATAAAATATTAATAAATACATAACAACTCACTCCAGCGGACCCAACTTCGCCCTAGATGGAGTTGGGGACAGTTCCTACGAGCTACGTAGGGCAGCTCAATTCAAAGGTTATGTGTATAAAATTGAATAAATAGGGGAAGAAAATGAAAAGAATAGTGAGTTTAGTTTTAATACTTAACATAACCTTGTCTGTTTTTTGTACAGATGGTTTGGACAAGCAGTTGTTAGAAGTAGCCAAACAGGGAAATATCGCAGCGGTGAAAAAATTATTAGCTAACGGCGCAGATGTGGATGCAAAAACTAAAGAAAATGTGACAGCATTGATGTGGGCAGCAGGAAAGGGCTATACTGAAACCGCTAAGATTTTATTAGCTGAAGGAGCAAACATCAACGCTAAAGATCAATATGGTTTAACAGCCTTGATGGGGGCAGCACTTGGGAATGATCCTAAAACTGTAAAGGTTTTATTAGCTGAAGGAGCAAATGTTAATGCTAGAACTAAAGAAGACCTGACAGCATTGATGTTGGCAGCAGGAAAGGGCTATACTGAAACCGCTAAAGTTTTATTAGCTGAAGGAGCAAATACTAATGCGAAAAATAAAAACGATGTGACAGCCTTGATGCTTGCGACACTTCGGGGTCATCCTGAAACCGCTAAGGTTTTATTAGCTGAAGGAGCAAATGTGAATGCGAAAGCTAAAAATGGTAGAACAGCCTTGATGGGGGCGGCACTTAATGGTCATACTAAAATCGTCAAGATTTTGCTTTCCGAAGGAGCAAATGTGAATACCAGAACTAAAAATGATGTGACAGCCTTGATGCAGGCAGCATTTGGTGGTCATCTTGAAACCGCTAAAGCTTTGTTGGCCAAAGGCGCAACTGTTCACATAAGAGCTAAAAATGGTAAGACAGCATTAATGTGGGCAGCAGCTAAAGGACATATAAAAATAGTAAACTTACTCAAAAAACACGGGGGCCCATAAACAGAAGTAGGGATAGTTTTCTATTGAATAGGAACAATAAAAGGAAGAAAAAATAACCACACAACAACTCACTCCAGCGGATCTAAAACCGCGGCCTTTTAGGCTTGCGGACGGTTTTCGGCCGCTGAGTTCGAATGTTATGTGTAAGAAATAAATAAAAAAGGAGGAGATGAATGAGTGAAACTCAGAAAAAAACTTTGGGCATGGCAATAGCTAGTTTAGTTTTTGGATGTTTGATTCTTATCCCTATTTTAAACATACCCTTTGCTATAACTGCTATTATCTTAGGAATTATTGCTTTAAATAAAATTTCTAGTAATAAAGATACTTTAAAAGGTAGAGGTTTAGCCATCTCTGGCATTGTTCTTGGTGGTGTAGGAATTGTTTTAATTCCCATAATTGCAATGCTTGCTGCAATAGCTATACCAAATCTTTTAAGGACAAGGATGAATGCCGGTGAAGCCAACGCAAAAGCAACCCTACGAATACTTTCAACAGCTGCTGAAAGTTATGCTGCAGCCAACAATGGAGAATATCCTTTTTCTGCATACAGTTTAACCTCAGCAGAACCACCATACCTTAATGAAAATTATACATCCGGCACCCATCAAGGATATAAGTTTAGTTGTGAATTTGACTCCAATAGTTATGAATGTGTAGCTATTCCTGAAAATTGTGGTACTACAGGAACTGAAATATATACTATAGAAAAAGGAGGAATACTTTCAGAAACTGATTGTGCAAATTAATAAAAAAATTATAAATAAACCCAGATAACAACTCATTCGGGCGAACTGAACTAAGGGGACGTTTCCCTCGTTTACAACCCTTTACCGGCCAATGAATTATAAACTGGCATTTTACACTATTTGCGAAAAACACTGTTTTATAAGTTATTTATTTGCAGTGACTTATAACAGAGGGAAACGCCCCCTCTTGATCGATTATAGATGCATAATGAATAAATTTAGATAAAAATGAAAGTATTAATTAATCGAATAAATAAAGGTAAAGTAGAAGTAGCAAAAGAAGTTATTGCTTCGATCGATAAAGGTTTGGCCGTATTTGTGGGGATTGAAGCTGGTAATACCGAATCAAACCTTGTTACTGCTGCAAAAAAGATTGTAAATATAAGGATATTTGAAGATAAAACTGGTAAGATGTCTAGATCGGTTAAACAAGCAGGGCTCCCGGTGCTTTGTATCCCTAATTTTACTCTTTGTGCTTCAACAGAAAAAGGAAGGCGGCCATCTTTTGAAAAAGCAATGAAACCAGAAAAAGCCAAAAAATTATTTGATAAATTCTTAAATTTACTTCATAATGAATTAGATAATATTCAGTCGGGAATATTTGGAGCCCATATGGATATAAAGTTAGAACTCGATGGCCCAGTAAACATTATATTAGAAATATAATAAAAGCACCGAAGGACGAAGAACGACGGATGAAAAGACGAAATCGTCTATCGTCTTAGCGAAGCGAACGTCTCTCGTCTCTCGGAACAAAGCTAAAAACCAGATATGCATCCGATCCTTTTTAAAATTGGCCCAATCACAATTTATACTTATGGATTTTTTATATTCCTGGGAGTATTATCCGGCTATCTTGTTTCTAAAAAAAGAGCTCAAGAAGTTGGTATAAAAAAAGAATTTTTTTCTAATATATTTTTCTGGACATTAATCATCGGCTTTCTGGGAGCAAGAATTTTTTATATTTTTGTTAACTGGCAAATTTTTATCAAAGCTCCTTTGACCATAGCTTTAAGCCGAAGTGGATTTGTTTTTTACGGAGGAGTGGTCTTTGGCCTACTTAGCATCTTTGTTTTTGCTAAAAAATATAAAATTGAATTTTTAAAAATTACCGACATCTTTGCATTAATTATCCCCTTAGCTCACAGCCTGGGAAGATTGGGATGCTTTTTTTATGGTTGCTGTTACGGATTGCCCACTCAATCATTTTTAGGAATTAAATTCCCTATTGAATCACCAGCTGGCAGATTAGAAACAACGGTCATACCAACTCAATTAATTTCAGCTGGTTTTTTATTTATTTTATTTTTATTTTTGTTTACATTCAGAAATAAAATAAACAAAATTGGTAGCCTCAGCAGTTATTACCTTTTGATCTATTCTTCATTTAGATTTATTATCGAATTCTTCCGAGGTGACCCAAGAGGATTCTTCCTTATTTTTTCAACTTCTCAATGGATATCTCTTATTCTAATTTTTTTAGCAATCATAATTTTAGGCAAAAAACGATCAAACTATAATTAATTTTTAAAATGAAATTCGCTACTTCAATTCATTGCATGGACGGAAGGATACAAGAACCAATAATACAATACTTAAAAGATAGCTATAAAATACCCTATATTGATACAATAACCGAGCCAGGCCCTTGTAAAATTATTGCTGATAATATTGATAAAACAACAATCAACTCAATTATTAAACGAGTTGATATCTCGATAAATAGACACAACTCCAGACTAATAGCTATATCCAGCCACTATGACTGTGCCGCAAACCCATCTAGCGAAAAAACAAAAAAAACACAAATCAAAATATCTGTTGAATTTATTAAAAAAAACTACCCTCAAATTAAAGTAGTAGGGCTATGGATCAACAAACAGTGGAAAGTTGATCAATACTTCTAAAACTACTATTGCTTGAATAAACTCCTAAATTAAGTATAATATTTTTACTATGATAAAAATAGCTTTAGTTCAAATTAATCCTATTGTTGGTGATCTTAGTGAAAATGCTAAAAAAATCACCGAATCTATAAAAACAGCTAAGAAAAAGGGCACAAATTTCATAGTTTTTCCTGAATTAGCCTTAACCGGCTATCCTCCTGAGGATCTTTTACTAAAAGATTACTTTATCAAAGAAAATATCAAATTCCTAAACAAAATAAAAAAAGAAACTACTGGTATTACAGCAGTCTTAGGTTTTGTGGATAGAAATAAATCTAAAACTTATAACAGCTGCGCCATAGTTCAAGATAAAAAGATAATCGATATTTATCATAAACTTTATTTACCTAATCATGGCGTTTTTGACGAAAAAAGATATTTTAAGCCCGGAAAAACTTTACCTATTTACGAACTTGGCAATAAAAAATTTACTGTAACTATTTGCGAAGATATTTGGACAAAAAAACACCAACATAGACTAAAAAGTGAAAACCTTGATTATATTATAAATATTTCCGCCTCACCTTTTAGCATCAGAAAATTAAAACAAAGAAAAAAGATTTTATCTTCTGTAGCCAAGTTTGCAAAAAGCTTTGTCTTTTATTGTAACCTCGTCGGAGGACAAGATGAGATAGTCTTTGACGGAAGAAGCTTAATTTACTCACCAAAAGGGAAACTTTTAAAACAAGCCAAAAAGTTTTCAACTGATATACTTTATTTTAACCCGGACAAATACAGGCAAAAATCGGTTAAAATAAAATCAAATAAAATTGAAAATATTTATTCGGCTCTCTCTTTGGGGATAAAAGATTATATGCACAAAAATAATTTCCAGAAAGCTATCCTGGGATTAAGCGGGGGGATCGATTCCGCTGTAACTTTAGCAATTGTTGCAAAAAGCATTGGTTCAAATAAGGTAAATGCTTTAATTATGCCCTCTTGTTACTCATCTCAAAAAAGCTTAACTGATGCTGTCAAAATTTGTAAAAATTTAGGCATAAAATACTATAAAATAGAGATTGATAATATCTTTAATAATTTTAACAAAAACCTAAAGCCCCATTTTAAGAATCTAGCAACCGATAACACCGAAGAAAACCTCCAAGCCAGGATCAGAGGAAATTTACTTATGGCTTTTTCAAATAAATTTGGCCATTTAGTTGTAACTACTGGTAACAAAAGCGAGATTTCCTGTGGTTATTGCACCCTTTATGGAGATATGGCTGGAGGATTTGGAATTCTAAAAGACGTATACAAAACATCTGTTTATCAACTGGCCCGTTTTATTAATAAAAAAAACTCTAAAAATATAATACCAAAATCAATAATAACTAAAGCCCCGTCAGCAGAGCTAAGACCTAACCAAAAAGATACCGATAACTTACCAAGGTATAGCTTGCTAGATAAGATATTACATCTATATATAGAAAACAATCTAAACTTACAGGAAATTATTCAAAAAGGATTTGATCAAAAAATAGTTAAAAAAATTATTAAAATGGTAGATTCTTCTGAATACAAAAGAAGACAATCTCCAATTGGAATAAAAATCAGCGAACGAGCTTTTGGTAAAGATCGAAGAATGCCGATAACAAACAACTTTACGGGTTAAAATGACAGATGTATTTATAGGTCTTGGCTCAAACCTTGGGAACAGAAAGAAAAATATAAAAAAAGCTATTAAAGAAATAGACTCTGTAGAAAAAACACAAGTTAAAAAAATATCTTCTTTAATTGAAACAAAACCCCATCAAGCTCCTGGGCCCGATTACTTAAATGGCGCAATAAAAATAGATACCGGTTTAGCACCAGAAAAGCTACTTGATGAATTAAAAAAAATAGAGAAAAAATTGGGAAGAAAGCCTAGCTTTAAAAATGCACCGCGCATAATTGATCTAGATATATTACTGTATAGTGATAAAAAAATAGAAACCAATAAACTAACAATACCTCATCCCAGGCTAAAAATCAGAGATTTTGTTAAAAAATCTTTATTCGAAATTAAACCAAACTTAAAATTACCTTAAAATGATTACCACAAAAAGCATTAAAAAAATAAGAAAGTCTGTAAGCAAGGCTAGAAATAATGGGAAAATAATAGGTTTTGTACCTACCATGGGGGCCTTGCATAAGGGCCACCTTTCTTTGATCAACAAAGCAAAAAAAGAAAGTGATTATCTGGTGGTAAGCATCTTTATAAACTCTTTACAATTTAGCCCTTCAGAAGATTTCAAAAGCTATCCTCGTAAAATAAAAATAGACAAAAGGATTTTGGAGAAAAAAAAAGTTGACCTTTTATTTTATCCTCAAGCTGATAAAATGTATGGTCCTGATTTTTCTAGTTTTGTTGAAGAAACTAGATTAAGCAAAAAGTTATGCGGAAAATCTCGACCCGGTCACTTTAAGGGCGTTACCACAATAGTCGCAAAACTTTTTAATATAGTTCAACCAGATCTTTCTTTTTTTGGTCAAAAAGATTATCAACAAGCTTTAATTATAAAAAAAATGGTAAAAGATCTAAATTTCGCTATAAAAATAAAAACTTCTCCAACGATAAGAGAAAAAGATAAACTAGCTTTAAGCTCACGAAACTTATATCTTAACCAAAAGGAACGAAAAGAAGCAAAAGCAATATACGAGGCTTTGTCCCAAGCAAAACAAATGATTAAAAATAACAAAAGAAATCCAAAAAAAATAATCGCTGAAATGAGAAAAATAATAGAAAAAAGGCCTAGAGCCTCAATCGATTATATCGAAATTCGTAATGCAAACAATTTAGAAAAAATTAAAAAGATAGAAGGAAAAGTTTTTATTGGAGTGGCTGCTTATTTTGGCAAAACCCGTCTTATTGACAACATTATCGTTAACAAAAATTAGCGTTTATTTGTATAATATTAGCTATTTGCATTTAAAAAGGAGCTTAAAGAATGAAAAAAATAGGAATAGTCGGCTGTGGTACCATTGGAGAAGGTATCGCTTTATTTATTGATAAAAATTTATCTAAGCAAGCTACTATTACGGCTTTAGCCGACAAAAAGAAAATAGCAGCAACTACTCTTAATAAAAAATTAACAAAAAAAGCTAAAATTAAAACCATAGAAAACTTGGTTAAGGAAGTAGATTTAGTAGTTGAAACCGCCTCACAAACTGCTGCTTATCAAACAATAAAACAAATTTTAATTTATAAAAAAGATATAATTATCTTAAGTGTAGGGGCTTTAATAAAAGAACCAAAGATCTTAAAAGAAGTTCAAATAAAAAATATAAATATGTATATACCTTCAGGCGCAATTTCTGGGGTAGATGGCCTAGGCGCTCTGGCTAAAGGTAATATAAAAAAATTAACTATTACAACCTCAAAACCTCCAGCTGGATTAGCTGGCGCAAAATATCTAAAAAGCAAAAATATCGATATAAACAAATTAAAAAAACCTACTACTATCTTTTCCGGAGGAGTTAAAGAAGCTATAAAATATTTTCCTAAAAATATCAATGTAGCTGCAACTTTACTTTTTGCTTCTAAGTTCAATAAAGTTAAGGTAGTAATTAGACTAAACCCTAAGATCAAAAGAAATATTCATAAAGTTGAAGCTGTAGCAGATGAAGCTAGGATAAAAACAGAAGTTGAAAATGTTTCTTCAAAAATAAACCCTAAAACAAGCGCATTGACAATTCTTTCAACCCAAACATTACTTGAGAAAATTTTTTCTTCCGTAAAAATAGGAAGCTAATACAACAAACAAGGTTCAAGGAAAAAGGATAAAGGGTAAAATGAAAATAATTAAAAATAAAATCTCTTTAACCTTCAACCTTGAACCTTTATCCTTATATTAACCATGTATAATTACATAACAGTAAAAGGTGCCAAAGAGCATAATCTTCAAAATATAAATGTTAAGATCCCTAAAAATAAAATAACAGTAGTTACTGGTCTTTCTGGATCAGGAAAATCATCGTTAGCATTTGACACTATTTATGCTGAAGGCCAACGCCGTTATGTAGAAAGTTTATCTAGCTATGCCAGACAATTCTTAGAACAACTTCAAAAACCTGATATAGAGCATATAGAAGGGCTTTCGCCGGCAATTGCCATTGAACAAAAAAAAGCTGGCGGCTCATTACGCTCAATCGTTGCCACCCAAACCGAAATATATGATTACCTGCGTCTTTTATACGCAAGAATCGGTAAACCCCGCTGCCCTAAATGTGGCCGGCAAATATCCAAACAAACACCCCAACAGATAATCGATCAAATATTAAAATCATCTAACGGTGATAAGATTTTTATCTTATCACCGATCATCCGCGGTAAAAAGGGAACCTATCAAGCCTTATTTGAAAAACTTCTAAAAGAAGGGTTTTCCCGAATAAGAGTTGATAAACAGATCTACAATCTGGATGAAAAAATAAAGATCAACCGTTATAAGATTCATGATATCGAAATTTTAGTCGACAGAATAAAAATATCAAAAAAATACGAAAAAAGAATAGCTTCTTCGGTTGAAACAGCACTCAAATATTCAGAGGGTTATCTGTTAATTTATAATTTAACTAAAGACAAAGAGTTTTTATTCAACACCCATCTAAATTGTGCTTACTGTCAAATATCTTTCCCTAAACTTGAGCCCAGGCTTTTTTCTTTTAATTCTCCTTACGGAGCTTGTCCTGCTTGTAATGGACTCGGAATCCGACTTGAGTTTGACCCTGATTTAATCATACCCAATAAAGATAAAAGCTTAGCTCAAGGAGCTATTGAACCCTTTAGAAGAGGCAGTAGAGGATCTATGATGTACTACCGTGCGCTCCTTAAGGAATTAACCTATGAACTTGACATTTCAATGGATACTCCATTTAAAAAACTTAGCAAAAAAATACAAAAAACTATTCTTTATGGAAATAACGATATTTACGTCTGGTCAAAACCCTACGAAGGAGTTATTCCTCATCTAGAGAGAATATTTAATAAAACTGAATCTCAATATCGCAAACACGATATTGCAAACTACATGTCAAAGCTGTCTTGCCCGATTTGCAAGGGAATGCGACTAAAAAAAGAAGCTCTTTCGGTGTTTGTGGGAAAATATAATATTTGGGAAGTAGTTCAAATGAATATCAAAACTGCTTTTAATTTTTTTTCTCAATTAAAGCTTACAAACTCAGAAGAAAAAATTGCCCACGAAATAATAAAAGAAATTAAAAAAAGACTACAATTTTGTTTAACTGTGGGCCTTTCCTATATTTGTCTTGATCGGCTCAGATCTACCCTTTCAGGAGGAGAAGCACAAAGGATTAGATTAGCCACACAAGTTGGTTCTGCATTATCAGGAGTTATCTATATTCTTGATGAACCAACTATTGGACTTCATCCCCGCGATGATAAAAATTTGATTAAAACTCTAGAAAAATTAAAAAGATTAGGAAATACAGTAATAGTAGTAGAGCACGACAAACAAATGATTCATGCTGCTGATCATATTATTGATTTAGGTCCAGGGGCCGGAGTCGATGGAGGAAAAGTAGTTTATTCCGGAAAAATAAACGGTATCAAAAAATCTAAATCCTTAACTGGACAATATTTAAGCCAGAAAAAAGAAATTAAAACACCAAAAAAACGAAGAGACTACAAAAATAAATCCTTCCTAGAAATAAAAGGTGCTTCTGAACATAATTTAAAAAGAATAAATATAAAATTTCCTCTAGAAAGTTTTATCTGTGTAACTGGTGTTTCTGGATCAGGAAAATCTACTTTAGTTGATGATATACTTTATCGAGCTTTAGCAAAAAATATTTATAATTCACGCCTTAAGCCGGGCAAATTTAAAAAAATCAATGGATTAAAAAATATCGATAAAGTAATTATTGTTGACCAATCACCAATTGGCAGAACACCTCGCTCCAACCCTGCTACCTATACCGGAGTACTTACCCCAATCAGAGACCTTTTTGCTAAACTACCAGAAGCACGGGCTAGAGGCTTTAAAAAATCTCGTTTTAGTTTCAATCTTTCCGGTGGCCGCTGTCAAGCTTGCCGGGGTGAAGGAACCAAAAAAATCGAAATGCATTTCTTACCAGATATCTATATCCCTTGCGAAGTTTGTCAAGGCAAGCGCTTTAATAAACAAACCTTAGAAGTAAAATATAAAGGAAATGATATATCTAATATACTAGATATGGATATAGACCAGGCTTATCAACTCTTTCACAGTATCCCCTCAATAACTAATATCTTAAAAACCGTTAAAGATGTTGGCTTAGGTTATATAAAATTAGGTCAGCCAGCTACAACCTTATCTGGCGGAGAAGCTCAAAGAATAAAATTAGCATCACAATTGCGCAAAAAAGCAACTGGAAAAACTCTTTATATTCTTGATGAACCTACCACTGGCTTGCACTTTGAAGATATAAAAAAACTACTTTTTGTTTTGCAAAAACTAGTTGATAAAAAAAATACAATTTGTGTGATAGAACACAATCTAGATGTGATAAAATGTGCTGACTATATTATTGATTTAGGCCCAGAAGGTGGAGAAAACGGCGGTAAACTAGTTAGCTCTGGAACTCCAGAAAAAATATCTAAATCTAGAAAATCATATACAGGAAATTTTTTAAAAAAAATACTTAATTAATAAAACCTATATTTGACAGAAATTTAATAAATGATACTATTTGTTATCCCAATTTTTCACCAGCTAAACTTATAATATGAGCAAAATTATAAAAATTACCTTAGTATCTTTTCTAGTAGTTTCTATTTTTTCACCTTTTACTTTTGCTAAAGATGATAGTTTAGCTCAAGAAAAATTTCAAATAGCATCAGGAGCTTTCTCTGATGAATTTTATCAAGCAGCATTATCTTTATTTAAAAATTTTATTAAACAGTTCCCCCAAAATCCATTAACTCCAAAAGCCAAGCTTTATATCGCTAAATGCTTTTATCATCAACAAAAGTATTCACAGGGTTTAGCTAAATTAAAAGAGCTAAAAAAAGAACAGATTACCGAATTAAAAGATCCAATTGACTATTGGTTAGCAAAAATATTTTTTGAAAAAAAGGACTTTTCAAACTGCTTAAAATATATCAAAAAAATAACAGAAAATAGTCAATCAAAACTTTATCAACAAGCAAAATACCTTCAATCATTAGCTTATATCAAAACAAAACAATTAAAAAAAGCAAAATCAAGTCTAGAAAAAATTATTAAAGAATCGGAAAAACAAGATCTAGTTGATGCTTCTTACCAAAGCCTTCTTCAAATTTATAGCGAAAACAATAATTTTTATAAAATAATTTCGTCCACAAAAACATATCTAAAAAACAATCCTCAAACAGAAATAAAAGACCGCATATATTTTTACCTAGCAGATGCTAATCGCAAAAAAAACAACCTTAAAGAAGCATTAGGCCACTACAAAAAAGCTTTGGCTACAACTACCAACACCCATTTACGTGATCTTATCTATCGAGGCATGGGGCTAACTTTCTTAGCACAAAAAAACCTTACTCTGGCTAAACGGACTATTGATAAGATAGTTGATGACCAGTTAAGGCTATTTTTGCAAGGACTATATTATTTTAACATAAACGATCAAATCCAGGCTCTAGAAACTTTTAGTTTTTATCTTGACAAATACCCACAAGGAAAGTTTTTGGCTCAAAGCTACTTAAAAAAAGGAGATATCTTATATGAAATGGGAAGAATTAATGATTCCCTTTCAGCTTATAGTGCTGTCTTAAAAAAATTTTCAAAACCAGGTTATTCTGATATAAGAGATAAAGCTCATTACGGCCTAGCTTGGTGCTATTTAAAAAACAATAACTTTAAAAAAGCCATAGCTGAATTTAAGGAAACTTTAGAGTATAGTGATGATCCGGCAGTTAAGATGAGTTCTCGGATCCAAATGGCTGATGCCTATCAAGAATCAAAACAATACCAAAAAGCTTTAGATATTTACAACCAAACAATAAAAGACTACCCCAATACTTTATATGCCGATTATATTCAATTTCAAATTGGAATGATTTTTATAAAAAAGAACATCTTAGATAAAGCATTGTTAGCTTTTCGTAATCTTACTAAAAATTTTCCCAACTCAAAATTGATCCCTGAAGCAGAATATTATTTAGCTGTTGGTTATTTTTCACAAAATAAATATAAAAAAGCAGAAGGCCTACTCAATAACCTTATAAATAAACATCCTAATTCAGGAATAATCCCAGAAGCTGAGTATCTTTACGCAAAATGCCTCTTTAATCAAAAAAAATATAATCAAGCCTTAGAAATTCTTCAACAAATTACAAGAAAATATAAAAATTTAGATATTTCTGAACTTGTTTATATTGATATTGGCTTAACTTACTTAAATTTAGAAAAATTTGATAAAGCTAAAGACACCTTTCGTAAATTTTTAAAAATTTATCCTAATTCTGAATATACTAATACAGCCAATTTTTACCTCGGCGGAATATGTGAAAAAGAAACTAACTTTAAACAAGCAGAAAAATACTACAGAAAAGTGATTGAAAACCCTAGAACTAGCTTCACAAACCAAGAAGCGCTGTTAGCCTTAGGCCATCTTGCTTGGAATCAAGGAGACTTAAATAAAGCTAAAGAATATTTTAAAAAAGGAGCAAAATATCAAACATCTTTTGGCTTAAAAAGTAAGCTATATCTTGCTAAAGTCTACCAACAAGATCAACAAACAGACAAAGCCCTAAAATTATACCAGCAACTAATTGATTCTCAATCTAACATAGCTAGAATTGCTTTAACAGATAAAGCATTCTTATTAAAAGAAGAAAAAAAATACCAAAAAGCTATTCAAACTTTTAAGCAAGCTATCAAAGCAGGAATAAACTCTCCTAAGATAAGATTTGCTTTAGGAATTTGTCTGGAAAAAAAGGATCTAGACCAAAAAGCCATGCAGCAATACTTTAAACTTATTTACACCTATCCTAAAAACCCTAAAGATGACAGTGGAGCAAACTACAAAGTAAAGGCTTATTTTCGAATAGCTAAAATCCATGAAAACAAAAATAATTTAGATCAAGCTAAAAAAGTCTATCAAAAAATTATAGATTTAGGGATTAAAGAATCAAAAATTGCAAAGGTACGGTTAGAAAAATTAAAAGATAACCACTAAAAGTAAAGGAGGTCTCATGGAAGAACTTATTTTAGGCAACAAACAATTACTTTGGCTTATGTCGCCGATAATTCTCTGTTCTATATTTTCATTAGCAATAATACTGGAAAGAATCTTTTTTTATCTATCAATTCGGACCAATAAAAGTTCAATAATCTCGCAAATAATCGAATTAACCAAAAAAAGCAAAATAACTGAGGCAATTGAGCTCTGTCAGGAAAAACCATTTTATGGCACTAATATTTTAAAAGCAGGCTTGGCTCAAAATCAAAAACCTAAAAAAGCTATAGAGGAAGCTATGGAAAATGCTTCTTTGTATGAAATACCTAAATTAGAAAAAAATCTAAATTTCTTAGGCACTATAGCTCACATCACCCCTTTGCTTGGTTTACTGGGTACCGTTATCGGTATGATAAGTTGCTTCTATACCATAGAACAAGTTACCCAAACTGCTGGCATGGTTAATCCAACCGATTTAGCGGGAGGGATCTGGACAGCTTTAATCACAACTGCTGCCGGCCTTTCTGTAGCGATCCCAACCTATATCATGTATAACTACTTTATCCACAAAGTAAGGCTGCTAACATTAGTAGCAGAAAGAGCTTCTACGGAACTACTAGAAATATTAAGTGGAGGAGGCTACTCTGATGAAGTTTAAAAGAGAGAGCAAAATAAATGCCGGCCTAAAGCAGATGGACATTGTGCCTCTAGTAGACTGTGTATTTCTTCTTCTTATATTTTTTATGCTTTCGGCAAGTTTTGTTGCTGTACCGGGAATAAATATAAAACTGCCTAAAGCAATAAGTTCACAAAAAATTAACACAAAGCCTTTAACATTGATAATATCTTCAGAAGATATTATTTATCTAGAAGGAGAGCCCTATCCAGCCAAAGAAATAGAAGACCACCTTCGTCAAGAAAAGATAGAATCTATTTTTATTAAAGCAGATAAAGGGGCTAGTCTGGGAACAGTTGTCACTATTTGGGATATTTGTAAAGATTTAGGAATCAACAAAATCGGGATTGCAACAACTCCCCAAAATCAATAGTTTATTCTAAATAAGCTGATGAAAATAAAAAAAATATTTATTATCTTTGTTTTATTTTCAACTTTTTTCCATATCTTATTTTTTTCTCAAATCAATCTTACGCTCCCAAACAAACAAAATCCATACATCAATGCCTGGCCCAACCTTCTCAATAAAGAAGATTTGGTAGCAAAATCACAGATAGCTAAATTACCTAAAGAAGTAAATTTTTCGACCGCAAAAATAAGAAAAGCATACTTTTCAAAACCTTTACCTGAATCTAGCTATGAATATATTTTTAACCAAGATTTAAACAACTATTTAAAACCTAAAAATATACTCAAAAAATACACAAAAAGCAACAACCACATCTTCTTTTTGTGGGAAAAAGAACCTCAACCGACTGCGAAAAAAAAATCGATATCTTATCGAGCTTTAGTTTCTCCTTATGGCAAGATTATATTACTTTATCCCAAAAAACTCGTTTTAGATTCTCATAAAAATATATCTAGTTATAACTATCTTAAAGAATCTGCTTATTTTTTAGAAAAAAAATTTTTCTGGACAAAATTTGACGTTTTAGTAAAATGATAGATGTAGACCTTTCAGTAGTTATAGGATTTCTGCTTGATAGTTCAATATTGATTTGTTTTATTTTATATTGGCTAAATAACATCTGGTTTATCAAAAAAGAAAAAAATATAAACTTACAAAAGAAAAAATGTGAAATATGTGAAATTTTTTCTTTTGTAAATAGTCGAGATGGATATTGGAGATGTCCTAACTGTGAAAGTTTAAATAGAGGTGAGTAGATGGTCACTCAAATAGGGATTGTAGCTGGTGAAATTTGGAACTTCTTAGACGAACATGGAGAAACTACTTTAGCTCAAATCACAAATGGTATAGATAAACCTGAAAAACTAATACTTATGAGTCTAGGTTGGTTGGCTAGAGAAAAACACATAGTGGTTGCAGAAAAAAATAACACCTACCACATAAATTTGAATCAAAAAAAACAAAAAGCATAATATAAAACCACTAAAATAAGTTTAGATTCAAAAAACTAAATTTTATCAATAATGAAAAAAGGATTTGTTTTAATTGTTATTTTTGGGGTTTTAATTGTGATCTCTTTACTTGCCGTAGCTGCAATAAATCTTATGCGCCAACAATCTAGGGTAACTGAACACAGAATAAAAAGAAAAAAAGGGATACTTGCAGCTCAAGCAGGAATGATTCACGCCATAGAAGAACTAAGAAAAAACAACGATCCTAGCGGAAATAACGCTCTTACTATTAATGGACTAAACGTAGATATTGATTATACCGATGATAATTCTGGGCCCAAAGGAACTGATCCAGTAACAATAACTATTAGTTATTAAAGAACAAACGTCTTTTTTTTTCTTGCCTATTTATCTCTGCCTTAAATTTTTCTTTATTTGTAAAAAAATATCTCTATAATAATAAAAAACAGCTAAACTTAACATAATAACATAGTGACATGCAATGAAAAGAGTACGATTTTATATAAAACCAGAGTTGATAAAGAAAAAAATTAAAATTGTTAATAACAATACACTACACAAAATCAAAAATGTCCTTCGTTTATCAAAAAATCAAAATATTTACATTTTTGACGGAAAGGGCAAGGAGTGGAAATATAAAGTTAAAGAAATTAAAAAAAATGAGATATCAATCAATGAAATAAAAAAAACTAAAGACAAAAAAGAAAAAAAACCGTTGTTAACACTAGGATTTCCTTTAACTCAAGAAAAAAAAATAGACTTTATTTTACAAAAATCTACTGAATTAGGAGTTTCGGAATTTACTCCTTTTATTTCATCAAGAAGTAGGGGCGCCTCGCGAGCCGCCCCTACTGATTCAAAAATAAAACGTTGGCAAAAAATAATCATTGAGGCTTGCCGACAATCAGAACGATTATGGATTCCTAGGATAAACCAGCCGCTTGCACTTGACCAACTAATTAAAAAAAATGCTGATTTAAAGATAGTAGGGGCGCCTCGCGAGGCGCCCCTACACGAGCCACCCCTACCGTTATTGATCAATACCTATAAAACAAAAAATATTCTTTGTATTGTAGGACCAGAAGGCGGGTTTTGCGAAAAAGAGATTAATAATCTCAGACAAAATAACTGCAAACCGATAAAATTGTCCCTAAATATATTAAGAACTGAAACTGCAGCAATATTTATATCCGGCCTGATTAGATACAAATATTTAATAAACTAAAAATGCGTATAAAAATTAAAACTTTAGGTTGTAAAGTAAATCAATACGAAAGTCAGGCAATTGCAGAACAATTCGCTTCATTGGGGCATCAAATAACTGATAAAAAGGCTGATCTATATATAATTAACAGTTGCACCGTAACCAAAATAGCTGACAAGAAATCACGAAAAAATATTTTGCAAGCAAAAAAAGAAAATCCAAAAGCTAAAATTGCTGTTTGCGGCTGCCTAGCAGAACTAAACAAAAACTATATAAAAAAAACAGGGGCCGACTATATTATTACCCAAAGAGATAAACAAAATTTAATAAATATAGTTTTAGGCAAAAAAGATTTTTTCCCTTTATCAAAAAGCCCTTGGAAGCTAAAAATTAAAAATTACCCTCATAAAAGAGCTTTTGTAAAAATACAAGATGGTTGTAATAATTTTTGCAGCTTTTGCAAAATACCTTATCTACGCCCTAGGCCCACTAGCCGTAAAAAAAAAGATATTATTAATGAAATTAAACGGCTCTCTTTAAAACATCATGAGATTGTTTTATCAGGAATAAATCTCAACTTATATGGACAAGACCTAGGCCTCAAAGATACTCTATCGAACCTGACAGAAGAAGTTCTTAAACTTGCTTGCTTAGGACGATTACGTATCAGCTCGCTTCAACCATCACTTATTGATGATAAACTTATTAGCTTAATTTCTCATCCTAAATTATGCCCTCATTTGCATCTTTCTTTTCAATACGGCCAAAACTCTATTCTTAAGGCGATGAATAAAAAAGAAACTGTAGAGATCTATTTAGAAAAAGTAAAAGCAATAAAAAAAGTTTCTCCAAATGCAGCAATAAGTTGTGATATAATAGTTGGTTTTCCGGGCGAAACTGAAAAAACTTTTCAACAAACGATTAGCTTTTTAAAAAAGGTAAAACCAATGCGTATCCATATTTTTACTTTTTCGCCAAGAGAAAAAACCCCTTTGGCCAATAGTAGTTTAGTGGATAAAGACAAAGTAAAAAAAAGATATAAAATTCTCGATAAAATGGCCAAAGATTTTTCACTTAGTTATTCCAAATTTTTCCTTAATCACCAGCTTGAAATGATTGCTGAAGAAGAAAAAAATGGTTACACTACAGGTTATAGCCAAAATTACATAAAAGTTAATCTAAAAGATAAGATAAAGCTTGGTTCAGCAGCAAAAGTAAAAATAACAAAAGTAGACAAAAATAACAAGGTTTTTGCTAAACTTATAACTTAAAACTTGTGACTTGTATCTTGTAACTTTATTATGCGCCTTAATCAATATCTGGCTAAAAGTGGAATTGCTTCTCGGCGAAAAGCCGAAGAGATAATAAAAAAAGAAAAAGTGACTATCAATGATAGATATGTTGATAAGCCTTACTATCAGGTAAATAACACAGATATTGTAAAAATTAATAATAAAAAAATAAAACCAGCAGAAAATATATACATATTGGTCAATAAACCAAAAGGAGTTACTACCACCTGTTTTGATAAATTTGCAAAAACTACCATCTTAGACTTAATCCCTAAACAAATTATTAACTTTATTAAAGGTCCCGGCAAAAAAAGAATATACCCTATCGGAAGATTGGATAAAAACTCAACTGGATTGATAGTATTAACCAACAATGGAGATTTTTGCTACAAGGCAACTCATCCTAAATTTGAAATAGAAAAAGAATACATTATCCAGTTATCAAGGCAACTAAAAAAAGTTGACTATCAAAAAGCAAAAATCGGCGTCCTGGATCAAGGAGAACTGCTTAAAGTTAAAAAAATAAAAAAAGTAAAAAATAGTGGCTGGCCAAAACTTCCTCCTGGGCTTAAAGTAACTATAACTGAAGGTAAAAAAAGACATCTCAGGCGCTTATTTAAAAAACTAGGTTGTCCAATAATTTCTCTTAAAAGGATAAGCATCGGTAATCTTAGGCTCAATGAGTTAAAAGAAGGGGAGTGTAGGGTAATCTCTTCTTCTGAAATACAAAAAATATTTAAAAAAAATGGCTAAAGTAGTTTTCCTAGACAGAGATGGAGTATTAAATCAATATCCGGGTGATGGCAACTATGTAACTTGCCTCAAAGAGTTTAAGTTACTCCCTGGAACTATAGAATCTATAAAAAAGCTTAAAAAAGCCGGCTTTAAAATTTTTATTACCTCAAACCAATCTGGAGTGGCAAAAGGAAAATATTCTAAAAAAACATTGAGACAGATAGACAGAAAACTAAAATTTAAGCTCTGGCTTCATAGAACTTCAATTGACGGCATATATTATTGTATCCATAGCGACCAAGATAACTGTTTATGCCGAAAACCTAAAACTGGTTTATTAAATAAAGCGATAACAAGCTTAAAAGAAAAAGTGGAACTATCTTTTTTTATCGGAGATTCTTTTACTGACATAAACACTGCTAAAAATTTTGGCGCGCAATCTATACTTTTATTGTCAGGCAAAGAAAACCTCAAAAACAGAAAAAATTGGGATTTTGAGCCAGATTATATATTTGATAATTTACTCTTAGCATCTAACTTTTTACTTAACAATTATGCCTAAAATAATAATTGTTCATGCAAGCTTTGGGCAGGGCCATAAACAAGCGGCCTTAGCTATTAGTTCTCATCTTAAAGCCCCTTGCTACGATTTACTTGATTTTACTTTTGGCTTTGTCAAAAAAATACAATCAGCTTCTTATCTCTGGATTACAAACAATTTTCCTTTCCTTTGGAAGCTACTCTTTAACATATCTCAACATAAAACAGTTATTAGTATTTTAAACATTTTTAATCTTGTTACTTATTTTTCTTTTATCGGCTATGTTAAAAAAACAAAACCCGATATCATAATCACAACACATTTTTTTCCACCTCACCTTGTAAATATTATTAAAAAAAGATTAAAAATAATGCAAATTTCTGTAGTAACTGACATAAAACCTCACCGCCTTTGGGCTAATAAAGGAGTAGATAAATTTCTTGTTGCCACAAACCAAACTAAAAAATGGCTAACTGAACTAGGAATCAGTAAACAAAAAATCATCCCTGGGTATGTATCAATTAGAAAAGGGTTTTTGAAAAAAGAATCTCGGGAAAATCTATATAAAAAATTTAACTTAGAAACAACTAAACAAACTATTCTTTTTGTATCTTCAGCTAGTGGCAACTTTGGATTTTTAGAAAAAGCCCTAAAATCTCTTAACCAAAAATTCAATTTATTGATAATTTATGGAAAAAACAGCAAATTAAAAAAATATTTAGAAAAAGCTGAACTTAAAAATGTAAAATTCTTCCCTTTTTATCAAAAAATATGGGAACTAATTAGCTTATCTGCTCTGATCGTGACAAAACCCGGCGGTCTTACTGTATTTGAAGGCGGCTATAAAAAAAAACCTTTTGTTTTTACTCATTTTATTCCCGGCCAAGAAGAAGACAATATGATCTTTTTGAAAAAAAGAAAAATAGCTGAAATCGCTTTTAACCAGCAAACTTTAGTTGAATCTATTAATAAACTAACAAAAAAAGCAGAAAACCTAAAAAACAATTACCCACTAGATTTTCAAGATATTCGTAAGCCTTTAGATAAAATCATTAACAACTATGACAAAAATAGCTAAAATTACACTTCCTTTAACTATCGATAAAAAATTTGACTACAAGATACCTCCTGGGGAAAAACTAAAGCCTGGGATGAGAGTACTAGTTGACTTTAACCGCAGAGAAAAAATGGGAATAGTTAGCTCTTTATCTAGTAAAACAAAAATTAATAGTTTAAAGTCAATAGATAAAATTATTGACTCAAAACCTGTCCTCACAACTAAACATTTCAAGTTTGCCGATGAGCTTAGCAACTATTACCCTTATCCTAGCTCAAAGTTTTTATTTATGATGCTTCCGCCTCAGTTACGAAAAAAAGGTAAGCAAAAAATAAATTTAACTTTAAATGATAATAAAAATAGCTTAACAAAAGAAAAAACAGAGTTCATTAAATCCGATTTTTTCTATGACCGTTATTCGGTTTGGAAAAAAGAAGTCAAAAAAGCATTGAAAAAGGGCTCAGTCATTATCTGCCTGCCTCAACTTACTTTTTTAAAAAAAATAAACAAAATGCTTAAAGAAGATTTTCCGCATCAAGTTTTTAATTTTTTTAGCAAACAACCAAATAAAGATCTACTTAACAATTGGATAAACTCAAGACAAAAATCTCTAATTATAGGAACAAGATCGGCCCTTTTTTACTTTCCCGAAGATACAAGGTTAATTATAATAGAGGAAGAAACCAGTCCTTATTATTTCCAAGAAGTACAACCATTTTATCATCTTCGCAAAGCCTCTCTTATTTTAACCAAACAGCTAAAAAACAAATTAATATTCTCTGGAGCTTATCCTTCTTTGTATACATATGACAGAATTAACAAAGGGCAAACAAAATTAATCAAACCAGAAAGAACAAAAAAAGGCCCAGAAATAGAAGTAGTTAACCGCAATCACTTCACAAAATATAAATATATTAATCCTATTTTTCTAGAATTAATTCGCAAAACTATTTCAGAGAATAAAAAAGGAGTGATTATTTGGAATAAAAAACATTTCTGGAGAGTGGTATCTTGCAATAATTGCGGTCATGCTTTAGTTTGCAAGCATTGTTCAAGTTTTCTGCAACAAGAAGAAAAAAATAAAGATGAACTCTTATGCCCCTACTGTCAAAAAAAATTTCCTTATCCAAAAATTTGTCCGGAATGTAAAAAAGGGTATCTTAAAGGCAAAGGGATGGGAGTTGGAAAATTAGAAGAAATATTAACAAAATTTTTTCCAGAAATAAAATTAAAAAATATTGATAATTATACTGATAAAACACAACTGATTATCTCTACTTCTAAAATTTTAAATCTTCTTTACCAGCAACAGTCTTTTGATAGGGGATTTATTTTAGACGCCGACTCTTATCTTAGCCAGTTTGATTTCGATATTACCTTTAAAACTTTTATTTATCTTCAAAAATTAGCATTGTTATTTAAAGAAAAACTATTTGTTTTTTCAAGCCGGCCTAACTATTATTTATTTGAGCACCTTAATCAGAATTGGACTAAATTTTACAATAAAGAGCTTCAGCTAAGAAAACAAATGGAACTACCCCCTTTTGTAAAAATAATAAAAATAATACTAAGACATAACAATCAAGAGAAGGCTTTAAAAAATGGAGAAAAGCTATACAATATATTAAAGAAGAAGAACTATGATAGTTTTGGTCCTTTTAAAGAATCTCCTCATAAACTTAGAGAAAAATATCGTTATAGTATAATAACAAAGATTAAAGATAAAATTAATTCTGATAAACCAATTTATTTTGAACTTAACAAAATAAAAAGAAAAGGAATCCAATCAGCAGTAATAGTAAGTTAAAAAAAATAAAAATATGGATAAGATTGTTTATTTTGGAAGCTCTAATTTTTCGAAAAAAATATTACAAGCTCTTATAGAGGCTAAGATTAAACCTCTATTGGTTGTGACCAAGCCTGATGCCCCTAAGGGCAGGGGCCTGAAACTTTACCCAACTCAAGTAGCTAAAGTTTCAGAAGACAATCATATTGAAGTTACAAAGCCCAGTAATTTAAAAACTATTAAATTTTTAGATAAAATATCTAAGATTAACCCCAACTATTTAGTTGTCGCTGACTACGGAAAAATTATTCCAAATTCACTACTGTCGATACCGAAAATTTTACCGCTGGGGGTTCACCCATCACTCTTGCCATTTTATAGAGGGCCTGCGCCAATCGAAAGAACTTTAATTGATAACAGAAAAATAACCGGCGCCACAATTTTTAAACTAGATAAGGGTATTGATACCGGGCCTATAGTTTTACAGAAAAAGATAAAAATTGAATCAAACGACACCTACTTTAGCCTTTCAAAAAAATTAGCAACTTTAGGCACAGAAGCTCTTATTGAAACTCTCTATCAACTAAAAGATAACCCGCCAAAATTAGAAAAACAAGATAGAAATAAAGCTACTTTTGCACCTAAACTATCTAAACAAGATGGAAAAATTAATTGGGAAAATAACGCTGAAAAAATAAAGAACTTAATTAGAGCAACCCTGAATTGGCCTACTGCCTATACTTACTACAGGAATAAAATATTAAAAATAACAGAAGCAGAAAGCCTAGAAGATAAAAACGAACAAAAACCGTCAACAATTATAAAAATAGACAAATCTGGAATCTATGTAGCTACAAGTTTTGGCATATTGAAAATAAAAAAAGTGAAACCTGAAGGAAAAAAAGAAATGCCGGCATGGTCTTTTGTTTGCGGCCACAAAATTCAAGAAGGAGACCGTTTTAAATTATGAGAAAACAATATCACTTATTTTTTTCTGGTACGGTTCAAGGGGTTGGTTTTCGTTTTACCACCCGGGCTTTAGCCCAAAAACATAAAGTGAAGGGCTGGGTTAAAAATTTATCCGATGGGCGGGTTGAGCTTATTGCTGAAGCCGAAAAAGACAATTTAGATAATTTTCTCGCAGAATTAAAAGAAAGGTTTAAACACAATATCTCTGATTTAGAAAAAGAAGAAAATAAACCCACAGAGCATTATCAAGACTTTCAGGTAACCTTCTGAAAAAAAAATGGCAACAAATAAAATTAAATCACAAATTAGAGGTCTTCGTGAAAAAATCAGAGAAGCCGATTATCATTATTACGTACAAAATGACCCTCAGATATCTGATAAAGAATATGATGACCTGCTAAAAAATTTAAAATCTCTAGAAAAAAAACACCCTCAACTAATAACTCCTGATTCTCCCACTCAAAGAGTAAGTGGCGGGCTTCTAGAAGAATTCCCTGCAGTAAAACATAAAACAAAAATGCTTTCTTTAGATAATACCTATTCAATTGAGGAACTGAAAGAATGGGAAAAAAAGATGAAAAGGATTTTAAAAAAAGATATAACCTTTAGCTACATCTGCGAGTTAAAAATTGATGGGATTAGTTGTTCACTTAACTACCAAAACGGCCGCTTAGCTAGGGGGTTAACTCGAGGCGATGGCCAAAAAGGCGAGGACATAACTCCCAATATAAAAACTATCCCTTCAGTTCCTTTAAAATTGCGCAAAAATCATCCTAAAAACTTAGAAGTTAGAGGTGAAGTCTATATTAGCAAAAAAGATTTTGAAAAATTAAACCAACAGCGTCTAGAAAAAAGTAAAAATCCTTTTGCTAACCCCAGAAATGCTGCCGGCGGTTCACTAAAACTTCTTAACCCGAGCCTAGTTGCTAAACGAAATCTAAAATGTTTTATTCATTCTTTTGGCTGGATAGAAGGTTATAAATTTAATTCACAACAAGAATTCTTTAAAAAAATAACCAAGTGGGGCCTAAGAACCCAAAAAGAAAATAAACTTTGCAAAAACCTAGAACAAGTTATCAACTACTGCAGAACTTTCCAGCAAAAACGGGATAGCCTCAACTATGAAGCAGACGGAGTAGTAGTCAAGGTTAATGATCTAGATTTACAAAAAAAATTAGGTTCTACTCAAAAATCACCACGCTGGGCAGTAGCTTATAAGTTTCCCGCAATAAGAAAAACTACTAAAATAAAAAAAGTAGAGTTCGGAGTAGGCCGCACCGGAATTATTACCCCGGTTGCAATTCTACAACCCGTCCGTTGCGGAGGTGCAACTATAAAACGAACAACCCTGCATAATTTTGATGAAGTTAAACGGCTTGGTGTAAAAATTGAAGATACAGTTTTAATTGAAAGAGCCGGTGATGTTATACCTAAAATCATTAAAGTTATCAACTCAAAGCGTAATGGCAAAGAAAAACCAATAACTGAGCCAAAAAAATGTCCAGTTTGTGATGGAGCAGTGGAAAAAGAAGAAGTCTATCTCTTTTGCCTTAATCCAAACTGTCCCAGCAAGCTTAAACGCTCTTTAGTTCATTTTGCCAGCCGCGGGGCAATGGATATAGAAGGAATGGGAGAAAGCCTAATTGAAGAACTGGTTAATAGAGGGCTTATTCATAATATTTCAGATATATACAAACTAACTAAAAAAGACTTACTAACTTTACCGTTATTTAAAGAGAAAAAAGCAAACAATATAATAAAATCAATTTCAAAAAGTAAAAATCAATCTTTAAGCAATCTTTTGTTTGGCTTAGGCATTCCTCATGTTGGAAAAAAAGCTGCTAATACTTTAACTGACCATTTCAAATCCCTTGATAAAATTATTCACTTAAAAGAAAAAGATTTAGAAAAAATAGATGAAATTGGGCCAGTTATGGCTAAATCAATTGTAAAGTTCTTTGCACAAAAATCTGTTAATAAAACATTAAAAGAATTTAAAAGATTAGGGCTATCACCAAAAAAAGAAGAGGGTAAAAAATCTGATCGGCTAAACAAAAAAACTTTCGTTTTTACCGGCCAACTTAACAACTTCAGCCGTAATCAAGCCCAAAAGAAGGTGGAGGAGTTAGGAGGGAGATGGTCATCATCGATAAGCAGCAAAACCGACTTTCTAGTCGCTGGCAAAGACCCTGGTTCTAAATATAGCCAGGCAAAAGAAAAAAAGGTAAAAATTCTTTCAGAAGATAATTTTCTGAAATTGGTTGGCATTTAATGTAGGGGCACATTGCAATGTGCCCCTACATGCAATGTGATGTGCCTCTTGATTTTTTAACAATATCATCTATAATAATTGAAATGTCGCCTAAACAGTTACATCTCTTTGGAACCAAAATAGACAAAGGAAAGAAACTCCAAAGAGAAGGAATAGTTGTGCCCATTGATACAACTATTTTGCTTGTAGTTGTAATTATCCTTTTATTTATCATTGCTTTCTCCTGGGGAGTCGAAAGAGGAAGAAGGTTAACATTAAAAGATTTGTCAATAGAAGCTAACTCTGAGGAAAAAAATATTGTAGCCAAAAACGAACTCGATCACGAAACAATTAAAGAAGTAAAAGAAAAAGAAGCCGAAAAAATAGAAGAAACAAAAGAAGAAAATAAAATAGTTGAAGCCAAAAATCCTTTATACAGAATACAAGTAGCCTCTTTTCGAAAACTTAGTAGCGCCAACCAAGAGGCTGAAAAATTGAGAAAAAAAGGTTATCCTGTAAAAATTAAAGAAAAAGGAAAATATTCAGTGGTTTATGCGGGAAAATTTGAAAACAAAAAGGAAGCTAAAGAAGATTTGAAAAAACTAAAAAAAATCTATAAGGATTGTATATTAAGGAGGTTATAATGGGACTGCATCCATCACTAAAAAGAGGCCAAAAACTTGGCGGAGAACGCTCAGTGTTAAAACGTTCAGAAAGAATCAAACGCCTTATCGAAGAAGATAAATGGGAAGAAGGCGATTCTGTTTTAGGTCTGCCTAAGGTAAAAGTAGTCAAGATGAAGGCGATGAAGAAGGAAAAACCTAAAGAAAAAGAAGAAGACCAAGAAACTGCTGAAACTTCAGAAAAAACAGAAGGCCAACCGAAAGAAGCGGAAAAGAAAAAGCCTGAAAAATAACAATGGATTTTATAAAAATATCCTTATTGTTTATTTTTATAACTACCGGTTTAGTGTTAACTAATCCCGCTTTTCCAAAAAATTATAAAGCCAAAAAAGAAAAAGTTAATATCCGTATCGACTCAACAACTTCATCTAAATCAATTGGAAATTTAAACAGCCAAGAAATAGTTGAAGTAGTTCAAGAAAAATATAATTGGTACAAAATAAAACTTCCTTCTAGACTAAATTGCTGGGTCTGGTCTGATCTAGTAAAAAAAATTAACAAAGATAAAGGCATAGCAGAAGGAACCAATATAAATATTCGCAGCAAGCCTTCTCTTGATGGAGCAATCATTGGATCATTGGATAAAAATAATGAAGTTATAATTAGAAATGAGAACAAGGATTGGCTGCAAATAAATTGCCATCCTTATGCCTGTGGCTGGGTCCACAGTAAACTGCTAGAAAAAGTTACCCCAAAAGAGGAAAAAATTAATCCTTATAAAAAGATTACAAAACTTTCTAAAAAAGGCAAAAACAACCCCGAATTAATTTCTCACTTCTTTGCCCAAGCAAAATCAGATTCTTTCAAAAATTCGGCCCTTTATCTTGATGTATTACAAAATATTATCTTAGAATATTCTCCTAAACTACCTTTTTATTACTTAGCTAAAAAAAATAAACTTTCTGATGATATAATACAAAAAGCTTATACTTTTTTAAAAAATTCATACAAATAAGATAAAAACAAATGGAACTTATTTTTTCTATTTTACGTATTGCAATTCTTGTTTTTTCGTTATGCTTTCATGAATATTGTCACGGCTGGGCTGCATCTAAACTAGGAGACCCTACACCAAAAGAATCGGGACGATTAACCTTAAACCCTTTAGCACACATTGATCTATTTGGAACAATAATTTTACCTATTTTATTAGCAATGACGGCTGGATTTCCTATCGGTTATGCTAAACCGGTACCGATAAATCCTAATCATTTTAAAAATCCAAAAAAAGACATCAAATGGATAGGCTTATCTGGGCCAATGGCCAATATGTTATTATTACTCGTTTTCATTATCCTTATAAAGATAAACTTTCCTTTTAAGCCTTTTCTTATATATGGATTAATCATAAACCTAATATTTGCAACAATAAATCTTATTCCTATCCCACCTTTAGATGGGTCGCGAGTTGTTGCTTCTTTTTTACCTTACAAATTATCACGCTCATATCTTAAAATAGAGCCTTACGGAATTATTCTAGTTATTATTTTAATAATTATCTCATTCAAAACTGGTATATTTAGAAAATTTATTTTAATTTCAATGAAAGCCATTTTTAATTTATCTAATATAAATATTTGATTATGAAAAAAATAAATTTAAAACTCAAAAACAATCCCTACCCAATAATTATAGAATCTAACCTAAAAGATAATTTATTAACGCATATAAAAAAAGCTAAATTAGGAAATCTGGGTTTTGTGATCACTTCCCCTAAAGTTTATCAATTTTATCAAAAAACAATTAAGAAAAATTTTCCCAGCAAAAACTTTAAAATAATTATTACTGCCGATGGAGAAAAAGCTAAATCAAAATCTTGGCTGTTTAAAATAATTAAAACAATTCTTAAATTCGACAAAACAAACAAAAAACCGTTTATAGTTTGCTTGGGTGGCGGGACAATCGGAGACCTCGGCGGTTTTATAGCTTCGATATATAAAAGAGGCATTCCTTATGTACAAATTCCTACCACCCTAATCGGCCAAATTGATTCTAGCATCGGCGGTAAAACTGCAATCGACCTGCCGGAAGCAAAAAATATAGTCGGTTCCTTTTATCAGCCAAAAGTTGTGTTGATTGATCCTAACTTTTTAAAAACCTTAACAAAAAAAGATTTTAAAGAAGGGTTAGCAGAAGCAATAAAATATGGCTTAATCAAAGACCAGGACTTATTTTATCTTATAAAAAATAACACCAAAAAGATAATGGCCCTAGATCCAGCATTGATTAATAAAATAATATATAAGTCAGCTAAAATAAAAGCAAAAATTGTCGAAGAAGACGAAAAAGAAAAAAAAGGAATTCGTACCATCTTAAATTTTGGCCACACCTTTGCCCATGGCCTAGAGGCAGCTTCTCGATATAAAAAGATATCACACGGAAGAGCAGTCGCAATCGGCATGCTTTATGCCGCATACCTTTCAAAACAACTAGGTAAATGTTCAGAAAAAGAAATAGAGGAGATTAAAACCATATTAGAACTATACAATCTTCCCACCAAAATTCAATTTGGCCCCAAAGAGGTTTTAAGATCTATTAGTTACGATAAAAAATTTACTGCTGGTAAAATCCGAATGGTCTTAATCCGAAAAATAGCCAAAGTAGAAGTTTCTGACAAGGTAACAGTTCAAAACCTAAAGAAAAGCTTTAAAAAAATTAAGTAGTTTATTGACTTACCCGTATAAATGTGTTATATTTTATAATTGGAGGAGAAGATGGTAGACGAGCGACGTAAATACCCTAGATTTGGTGTATCATTTCCTGTTGAATGTACTACTTTACCTTCAAGAAAATATTTTTACACTGTAACAAAAGATTTAAGTTTAGGAGGAGCAAAAATAGTTTCAAATAACTTTTTACCAAAAAAAGAATCTTTTAAAGTTAATGTAAACCTAATAGATAAAGTAATTGATTTAGAAGCCAAAGTAGCTTGGTGTAAAGAAGAAAGAAGACAACAAAGATATTCAGCAGGACTAACATTTCAAAATCTAAATCAGGAAAACAAAAAAGAACTTTCTCACTTTATCCAAAGCATATATAACGCCTAGAAACATCTCCAAATAAAAAAAAAGGAAAATATGAGCAAAAGAGCTGAAGCAAAAAGAAAAAATTGTCTTAACTGCAATAAGTCATTACGCCGAGTTGACTGGTACTACAGAAACAACGGTTATTTTTGCAATAAATCTTGTTTCAATGCTTTTCAAAAAAAGAAACAAGCTGAACAAGAGTCTAATAAAGAAAAGGCAAAAAAAGCTTAAAGGCAATAAAAATAATGAAAGAACGGCGTAGATATCCCCGTTTAGAAAAAAGCCTCCCAATCAAGCTTAAACAAACCCCTGATAAGGATTTTGATATATCAACTGAAACCACCAATATCAGTGCAAGCGGTGCCTATTGCGCAGTTACAAAATCAATTAAACCAATGACTAAGCTAAAGCTAGTCATTCTTATCCCAATACATAAAGCAAAAACAAAAAAAGTAAGAAAGATTGACTGCCAGGGAGTTGTAGTCAGAAAAGAAAAAAATGAAAATAATAAAAAATTTCCTTATCGAATTGGTATCTTTTTTAACGAAATTGATAACCAAGACAGAAAATTCTTGCGCTCCTATATAAACTCATTTTTTCAAAAAAGCCAAACCAATTAACTGGCTACACCTGCCATCAGAATCAAATGAAAATCAAAAAAGCCTATGCTTAAATTAAACTTTCCAAAACCGGTCAAGTTTGTCTCTGCCTTTATCTATAGTAACGAAACCACTTACAATAAAGTTAAAAAAAGATTTACTAAAAAATTTGGAAAAATTGATTATGAATCTGATAAGCTTAATTTTGATTCTACAAACTATTACCGACCTGAAATGGGTAAACCATTATTTAGAAAATTTATTTCTTTTCAAAAGCTAAAGGATCCGGCTCAATTTATTAAAATTAAGTTATTTTGTGTAAAATTAGAGGAAAAATTTGCCCAAAATAATAAACGCACTATTAATATTGATCCGGGCTATATCCACCAAGCAAAATTAATCCTAACCACAACCAAAGACTTTGCCCACAGAATCTATTTGGGAAAAGGAGTTTATGCGGAAGTCACTCTTTTTTATAAAGATGGTCATTTTCAGCATTTACCAACAACTTTTCCTGATTACAGAACCGATACTTATAAAAATATCTTTAAAAAAATAAGAGATATTTATATCGAACAAAATAACAACGAATTATAATCTATTTTGAACACTCAAATAATCTACAAGTTTGGAGAATTCTGGAGAGGTCTAACCTCTCCAGATATAAAGAAGCGCCTGTCTGCTTACCGGCAGACAATCTTTCTATGGTGTCATCCTGAGCCCAAAGGGCGAAGGATCTCATTTATCATAGAGATTCTTCGGCTTCGCCTCAGAATGACATTAAAATTGCTATGAACCCAAAAACCAAAATAAAAGTTATTGATAAAATTTACCCCGAGCTTTTAAGAAAACTAGAAAGCTGCACGCTTTGTCCCCGAAACTGCCATGTTAATCGTCTAAAGGACGAAAAAGGTTATTGTGGCCAAAATAAGAATCTAAAAATCTACAGCTCATTTCTTCACTTTGGTGAAGAACCACCAATTTCAGGAAAAGGAGGCAGTGGCACAATATTTTTCTCTGGATGTAGCCTAAGATGTATATATTGCCAAAACTATAAATTCTCCCAATTAGACAATGGCAAAATAATGGAGGAGAAAGAACTTGCAAAAGTTATGCTTGATCTAGAGAAGAAAGGAGCCCAAAACATAAATTTGGTAACTCCGACTCATTTCTTACCTCAAATATTAAAGGCTCTAAAAATAGCTTTTCAGGGCGGACTAAACCTGCCGATTGTTTACAATAGCTCAGGATATGAAAAAAAAGGTATAGTTAAAGTTATCGAACCAATCGTCGACTGTTGGCTCCTAGATTTTAAATATATTAATCCAAAAACTGGCCTAAATTACTCCAATTCGCCTAAATATCCGAATATTGCTAAAGAGGTAGTCTTATACCTCTATAAACAAAGAAACGGCCCAAATAAGCTAAATAGAGGCCAAATAACCCCCATAATTATTCGTCATTTAGTCCTTCCTAACCACATTGAAGAATCAAAACAGTTAATTCTATGGCTTAACGAAAATACTCCTAATATACCGATAAGCATTATGTCTCAATACCAGCCATACTATAATGCAAAAAACTTTTCTAAAATTAATCGTTCCTTATCCTGGGAAGAATACAATCAAATCAAAAAAATAACAGAAGATCTAGAACCAGATGGCTGGTTCCAAGAGTTTAGACCTCAAGAAAATCTAGCCGGAATTTACCTAAAAGAAAATGATAGATAAAACTATCTTTTAGCCTAGTCAATAAAAAAGCCATTTTTTTCATGCAACTGACCTTTTAAAATTTTAAAACTCCTTTATTGTTTTTTCTAAAAAAATAGTTACTAGGGGAGAGCAAAAAAATAATAGGTTAGGCCTTCCTTAAGAATAATTTATCAATAGATAATAGTTTATATCAAACCAATATAAAAACTCTATAAATTAGTCTATAAGTAACTAAACAATGCCAAAAGTAAGTAAGAATTGAGCAATTCACAGGTTTTTTAATAAACTTTATAACTCATTGATTCCCTTACAGATAACCCCTATTTCAAATACTTATAAAAGTTAACATAAGATATATTATCGGAAGTT
>JAIPHU010000025.1 GCA_021735045.1 Candidatus Omnitrophota bacterium
GAATTTATAAAAAAATAATTATGGAAAATATTTTAGAAGTTAAAAATCTTTCTACTTGTTTTGATTTAGAAGATTCAACGATAAAAGCTATTGAAGAGGTTAGTTTTAATTTAAAAAAAGGAGAAGTTTTAGGGCTGGTCGGTGAGTCTGGTTGTGGGAAATCGGTAACAGCTTATTCGATAATTAACCTAGTGGATAAACCGGGACAAATAAAAGAGGGTGAAGTAATTTTTGCCGATAAAGATTTATTAAAAATTAGTCAAAAGCAACTGCGAAAAATTAGAGGCAAAGATATTGCTCTAATTTTCCAAGAGCCTCATTCTGCCCTAAATCCAGTCTATACTGTAGGTTTTCAGATTGCTGAGACGATCAAAGCCCACAATAAAAACATAGATCAAAAAGATCTAAAAAAGAAAGTTGAAGAGTTATTCTTAAAAGTTGGCTTAAGCCCTAATAAAAAAAATAGTTATCCTCACAATTTAAGTGGGGGCCAAGCGCAAAGAGTGATGATTGCTCAAAGTATAAGCTGTAATCCAAAAATATTGATTGCCGATGAGCCAACAACTGCCCTGGATGTAACAGTGCAGGCAAAGATAATTCAGCTTTTTAAAAAATTACAAAAAGAAGAAAATTTTAGTTTAATTTTTATTACTCATGATTTAGCATTATGTTCGCAAATTGCGGACAGAGTTGCAGTTATGTATGCAGGCCAACTGGTTGAATTGGCTAGTTTAGATAAAATTATAAAAGAACCGCTGCATCCTTATACGCAAGCTTTATTTGCATCACTGCCTCAAGAAACGAAAAGAAAAGAAAAACTGAAAGTGATAGCTGGTGATGTGCCGGATCCAGGTCAAAAACCAAAGGGGTGTTTTTTTCATCCGCGTTGTAGAATCAAAACAGAAGAGTGTCAAAGAATTATGCCCCAATTAGAGCAAGTAGAGTCTAATCATTGGGTCAGATGTATAAAAATAATGTAGGGGCAGGCCTTTGTGCCTGCCCGAAAAACAAGAAAGATAAGAAAAAAAGAAATGGAAAACATTTTAGAGATTAAAAATTTAAAAAAATACTATCCGCTTAAAAAGGGATTTTTTTCTAAAACCCATAATTTTGTGAAAGCGGTGGATGGAATTAGTTTTTCGGTTCAATCAGGAAAGACTTTAGGTTTAGTCGGTGAATCTGGCTGTGGCAAAAGTACTTTGGCCCGGACAATCTTAAGGTTGATTGAGCCAGATACTGGCTCTATTTATTTTGCCGGTAGAAATATAACTGATTTATCTTATAAAGATATAAAAAATATCAGAAAAGATTTGCAAATTATTTTTCAAGATCCATTTGGCTCGCTTGATCCGCGTTTTACTGTATTTGGTATTATCTCCGAAGGGTTGATAAACTTTTCAAAAAAAATCGAAAAAAAAGAACTCTATCAAAAAGTAACTAAGGTATTGTCTGATGTTGGCTTAGGAGAAGATGCCTTAGGCCGTTATCCGCATGAGTTTAGCGGCGGCCAACGGCAAAGAATAAGTATTGCCAGAGCCCTTGTACTTTCGCCAAAGCTCTTAGTCTTAGATGAACCGGTTTCGGCATTAGATGTATCAATCCAGGCTCAAATCATTAATCTTTTAATTGATTTGCAACAAGAAAGGGGTCTTAGTTATTTATTTATTGCCCATGATCTTTCGGTGGTAAGGCATATTTGCGACCGAGTTTGTGTAATGAGGAAGGGTAAGATTGTTGAATCTGGTCAAACTGAGCAAATTTTTGAAAACCCTTCTGATCTTTACACCCAAAATCTTCTTAAATCTATTCCTAAACTATAAATTTATCCTACTGCAAAAATGGAATAATTATTGGTTTTCTATTAGTTTCTGCTATAATTATTTCAATATTCTGTTGTAAAATGAAGTGGGGGAGTGAATATGGTTGAGGCGTCGAGAAAGGGATTAATTAAGTTTATTGAGGAAAAGCAAGGTGGGGTTTCTGAAGAACTAGCTAAGTATATCAAGCAGTTAGCTTTTTATGATGTATTATACCTTTATGCTTTATATCAAAAATTTTGGCAAGACGATAAAGAATTAAAAATTGGCCATAATTTTGTTCCTTCGGCATTTCTTAATGGAAGTCAAAGAGCCAAAGAGTTAAATGTAGTCGGTTATGATCAAATTAGAAAGGATTCTAGTTTAGACAAATTTGCTAAAGAAGTTACTCTTGTTTGTAATCCTATGGATGGTGGCTTGGGCTCATCTTTACAAAGACTTAGTTATTTAAAAAAAATTTGGAAAAAAATAGAAAGAAAAGGGAAACCTCATCTTGGGGCCAAAGGAGAAGATTTATATTTTGATATTAAAATCAATGATTCTAACCAAAAAATAAGTGTTACAGAAATTAAATATTTACAAGCTATTCAAGCAGCATCTTTTTATAATAAAATTATTATCCAAGAATTAGTTAATAAAGAAACTATTGATTCAATTAATGAATTTTTAGATGATACGATTAATTTTTGGGATAGAGTAGATAATAGCAAGCAAAACAAAAAAGTAACCTATCGAAAATTAATTGCAAAAAATAAAAAAATAGATCTAGCTGATGAAATGATTGTTCAGGCGGCATTGCCTACTATAGACAAAGAAACTAATCGGCTAAACATTAAAAGAGTTGCACCCGGCGGGCATGGGCAACTTGGCTCTATGGCTTTAGGCAAGGCTGCAAAAACTGAGTTATCTGCTTCGAAAAATTTAATTCGAGCCATCTATAATGGAGATGGACCAAACAATTTTCCTGATCAAAGAATAGTTGGATTTATGGCAAAAAATAAAATACCAATAGCTATGGTTACTTCTACTAAAACACCTATTGACCAAAAAGGTGGACAAATCGGATTAGAGTTAACCAAAGATGAGAAAAAAAGGCCCCAAATTTTAGAATTAGCTCAAGCCGAAGAACAAGGGCAAAGAGATATATTTAGAAAAATTGGGATAAAAGGATTTAATGAAGCTGTTTATGGTAAAGCAGATAAGCAGTATTTTAATACCAATATCGCCTTAATTAACTACTCGGTAGTTTCGCCTTTTTTAAAAGATCTATATGCTTTAGTTGGCCCAAAAGATTTTTCTAAAATTATTAGTCCAGATTTAATAAAAAATGAAAAAAACCAAAACAATAAAGCTTATATTCAGTTGGAAGGAGCTTTAGCTTCAGCTCTTTTGAATTTAGCAGCTTTTATTAAAACAACCGAGGATAAAAAAATAGTGCATCTAAAAAAACAGCATAAGATTGATGATTTTTTAGTTATTATAAATATCGATAAAAATAGACGAACCAAGTTTTTTACTCCGATTAAATATGCTTGGGATTTCTGGTTTTATGCTTATTCGGATCATTTTAAGTTTAATCCGGATAATTTTAAATTAGAAAATCTAAGGCCAGGCAGCTTACCTAGCTTTGACCTAGATCCTTTTTACCAAGATTTAGAAAATTGCATTAATGCCTTTGGCAGGACTTCTACCGTAGAGCTAGATTTTTTAACGATTGAGGGTAAGGTGTTTATAAAAGATATAAAATTATCAGGAGTAGTTGTGATTGAGAATCAATTAAATAAAGTTATAGATTTAAATAAAGAGATATTTAAAGATGAACTGGAACAGGAAAATAATCGTTTATTTTTAAAAGATATAAAGATAACAATTAAATCCGAGGAGAAAATAGAAATAGAAAAGTTAACTACTTAATAAAAACCAGTTTTCGTTGACATTTACCTATATATTTTATATAATCAGCAAGTCATGAAAAAAGAAGAGTTTAATAAAAATAAAGAAAAATTTGGCAATCCTTTTCGAGAGACAAGTTTTCCTAAACCTCTATCTATCAAAGAGATAGTTGATCAATATAAGGAAGAAAAAGAGGTTTCTTTGGCAGGAAGAGTTATCTCAAAGAGAGAGCATGGGAAATCTGGTTTTGCTCATCTGGCTGATTCCAGTGGAAAAATACAAATTTATGCTCGTTTAAACAGTCTCGGCGAAGGATTTGATTTGTTTAAAAGTTTAGATATAGGTGATATTGTCGGGATAGAGGGCAAGCTTTTTACTACACGGACAAAAGAGATTACTGTGGTGGTAGATAAGATTAAGCTGCTTTCTAAAGCTTATCGTTCTTTGCCAGAGAAATGGCATGGTTTAAAAGATGTTGAGACACGGTATCGACAACGTTATCTTGATTTGATCTCAAACAATGAGGTTCGGGATGTTTTTACCAAAAGAGCAGAAATAATTTCTTTGATAAGAAAGTTTTTCCAAAACCTTTCCTTTATTGAAGTAGAGACTCCAATGCTTCATCATATTCCCGGTGGTGCTGCCGGACGCCCTTTTGAGACTTTTCATAATGCTACAGCAAATAAGGTATATCTTAGGATTGCTCCTGAACTGTACCTAAAAAGAATTTTGGTAGGAGGGTTTGATAAAGTTTTTGAAATAAATAGAAGTTTTCGCAATGAAGGGTTGTCGCGACGGCATAATCCCGAATTTACAATGTTGGAAGCTTATGCTGCATATTTCGATTATCAATTTATGATGAAAGTTTGTGAAGATTTATTTACAAAGTTGGCAGAAAAGTTTCAAGGTGGTTTGGTTTTTGAATATCAAGGCAAAAAAATAGATTTTACAGCTCCTTGGCAGAGGATTTCTTTAGCAAGTCTTTTTAAAAAAGAGTTTGGAATTATTCCCGAAGATAATAAAAAAGAAGTTGTAAAAAAGATTAGTAAAAAAATTAAATTAAAAGAGGGATTATCCCGGACCCAGATACTTAAACTTTGTGAGGAGTTAATTGAGAGGAACTATCCGCAAAATAAACCAGCTTTCATTACTGATTTTTTTACTTGGACCTCACCATTGGCAAAACAAAGCCAAGATAACCCGAATCTTGTGGAAAGGTTTGAGTTATTTATTGGTGGCATTGAGGTTGCTAATGCTTATTCAGAGCTAAATGACCCAGTTGAACAGAAAAAGAGATTTCTTCAACAACAAGAAGATAAAGATCTAACTGGAAAATTAGATCAAGATTTTGTAAAAAGTCTTGAGTATGGTATGCCGCCGGCAACTGGTTTAGGTATCGGGATAGACAGATTAGTAATGATTCTTCTCAATCAGCCTTCTATTCGGGATGTAATCCTATTTCCTCTTTTAAAATCAAAAGAAGAAACAGAGTAAATTAAATAGAAAATATGTTAACAGAAATCTTTCTTGCCTTTCGTTATCTTTTTCGGGGCCAGGCTCGACATTTATCTTTTATCGGTATAATGTCGGTTGCCGGTATTGTTTTAGGTGTGGCTACGGTAATTGTAGCAGTTTCGATTGTAAACGGCATAGATGGCTCATTAATTCAAAGGATAATGAAGTTTAAATACCATCTTGTTCTAGATTCAGCAGATAAAGACAAACTTTTTAATTTGCAAGAAGTAATGGGGAAAAAGGAAGAAGTTAAGGAAGCGTCTCTATCAGCAAGAACCCAAGTTTTTGCAAGAGTTGATGATACAATTATTCCTTTGGTGGTAAGGGGTTTTGATTTAGGTAAATTAACCAAGGAGCATTTTTTCTCAAAATATATAAAAGAAGAGTTTAGAGATTCAGGGTTTTTTGTGGGTAGAGGCCTCCAACGCAGGTTTTATCTGGATGATTTAATTGAGTTTTATCCTCTAAAGAAGAAACTATCTTTAGAAAAAGAAAAGATTAGAGGCTATTTTGAAACAGGTTTATATGATCTAGATAACTATTATCTAATAGCTGATTTAGAAAGAGTAAAAAATCTTTCACCTAACTACCATCTTTTTCTAGGCCTGCGTCTTAATAAGCCTTATGCTGCTGATGAGTTAGCTAAGGAAATATCAGAAAATAATCCTCAGATAATAGCTTCAACCTGGACTAGCAGTAATCAAGAGTTGTTTGCTACCCTTAGATTAGAAAAAATTGCGTTATTTATAATCTTAACTTTAATTATTATAATTGCTTCTTTTAATATCTTTGCTACTTTAACTGTTAAAGTAGTTGAAAAAACAAAAGATATAGGTGTTTTAAAATCAATTGGGTTTACTAGCCGCAAGATATTGTCTGTGTTTACCTTACAAGGCCTGATCTTAGGAATAATTGGTGCATTAGCAGGAGTAGGGTTAGGTTTGGGGGTGTGTCATCTTTTAGAAAAATATCCTGTAATTAAGTTACCCCAAGAAGTATTTTTTACTGAGTATCTGCCGGTAACGGTAAATTTAGCTGAAGTGGCTGTTATTGGTTTGGTGGCGGTATTTATTTCTTTTTTATCAAGTATTTGGCCTGCATTGAGGGCTTGCCACCTTTGTCCAACCGAGGCATTGCGTTATGAATAGTTTAATGAAAGTAAATAATTTAACTAAGCTTTATAAAAACTGTGATTATAAAGTTAGGGCGATTGAAGATATATCTATTTCAGTAGAAGAGGGAGATTTTTTATCTATTGTTGGCCCCTCTGGAGCAGGAAAATCTACTCTTTTACATAGTTTAGGAGGGATTTTAGCTCCTGATAAGGGGCAAGTTCTATACCGGAATAAAAATATCTATAAACAAAAAGAAAGTAAATTAGCTAGTTGGCGAAATAAAAATGTTGGATTTGTTTTTCAATTTTACTATTTAATCGAAGAGTTGAATGTTTTGGAAAATATAGTTTTGGCTGCTTTTCAAATGAAAAGAAAATATGCTTTTCAAAAAGCTTATCAATTGTTAGAATATTTTGAGTTGACAAAAAGAAGTAATTTTTATCCGTCTCAGTTAAGCGGAGGCCAAAAGCAAAAAGTTGCTATTGCTAGGGCTTTAGTGAATAAGCCTGCTATTGTTTTATGTGACGAGCCTACGGGCAATTTAGACCAAGAGTCTCAAGAAAAGATTGAAATTTTATTAAAAAAAATTAATGAAGAAGATAAAACAACTATTGTTTTAGTAACTCACAATGTTCAATTAGCAGAAAGTGCTAAACGCATAATGTTTATTGAAGCTGGAAGATTAAAG
>JAIPHU010000014.1 GCA_021735045.1 Candidatus Omnitrophota bacterium
GGTTGAGTGTGAAGATGAAAAAGTAATAGAAAAAAAAGAAATACCTAATCCGGGCCATCATCCAGGCTACTTGCCTGAATTTTTAAAAAAAGAAGGGGTAAGTGTAATTATTGCGGGAGGAATGGGCCAACGTGCTTTAGAGTTATTTTCTCAAAGTGGAATTCAGGTAGTTGTAGGTGTAGGTGGAAAAATTGAAGAAGTAATTGCTAAATTAGTTGAGGGTAAGTTAGAAGGAGGCGAAAGTTTTTGTAAACCGGGCCGAGGCAAAGGTTATGGGATAGAAAAAACCGACAAAGAATAGAAAGGGCGAATGATACAAGAGACAAAAGGAAATAAACAATAAACAAAGGGAGAATAGACAATAAACAAATTACAAATTACAAACAATATCCAATAGACAATATACAAACCAGAAGCTATATGCTTTTTTGATATCCACTTGTAATTTGGGATTTGTATATTGGAATTTGTTTACATCTTGTATCTTGGTTATTTCGATTGTAAACATATTAATAAGGGAGGAGTAAATGAAGTTATGTATTACATCAGAAGGCGATAGCCTAGATTCAAAAGTTGATCCGCGTTTTGGGAGATGCCAATATTTTGTTATTGCTGATACAGAAACGGACCAATTAGATGTAGTTAAAAATCCTAATACCGGAGGTATGGGCGGTGTCGGAGTGCAATCAGGCCAGTTGATTTCAGAAAAAGGAGCAAAAGTTGTTTTAACTGGTAATGTTGGCCCGAATGCTTTTAGGACATTAGAAGCTGCTGGTATTGAAATTATTTCCGGTGTATCTGGGACAGTTAAAGAAGTTGTTGAAGCTTATAAGCAAGGTAAATTTAAACCAGGTGATGGACCCAGCGTTAATTCTAAGTTTGGAATGAATTAATAAATAATTGCATTAAGTATAAAGGCACTGCGCTAAAGAATTCGGCTTAGTGCCATAAATAAAGGTATTCGCTAAATAATTGCATTAAGTATAAAGGCACTGCGCTAAAGAATTCGGCTTAGTGCCATAAATAAAGGTATTCGCTAAATAATTGCATTAAGTATAAAGGCACTGCGCCGAGTAATTCGGCTTAGTGCCATTAAAAATAAAGGTATTCGCTAAATAATTGCATTAAGTATAAAGGCACTGCGCCGAGTAATTCGGCTTAGTGCCATTAAAAATAAAGGTATTCGCTAAATAATTGCATTTTTAATGGAGGTAAGTTATGCCAGGTGGAAATGGAACAGGACCAACAGGGCAGGGCCCGATTGGTGGTAGAGGGCAAGGCGGCGGCCAAGGCAGAGGAGGACGTCCCGGTGCAGGCCCAGGAGGGCTTTGTTTATGCCCGGCTTGTAAGCTAAGTGTGGAGCATAAAGCGGGGACTCCTTGTGCCGAGATGAAATGCCCTAAGTGCGGTGGGATTTTAGTAAGAGGCTAGAATGGACCTTTTAGCTAAACAGACTTATCAAGAATATCTTGAGAAAAATAAATTTTACCGTAAGTTTGGTTATGATATTGAAGCTGAAAGAAATTTTATTTTAGATAAAGCAAAACCTTTATCTGGAGATATTTTGGAAGTAGGAACAGGTAAAGGAAGTTTTACTGTTATTTTAGCCAAGAGAGGGTATAATTTTGTTAGTGTAGATGCCTCTTATGATCAACAAAAAATAGGCTATCTTAAGCTAAAACATTTAAGCCTTGATAATCAAGTTATTTTTAAAATTGAAAATGCGGAAAATTTAAGCTTTAAAGATAAAAGTTTCAGTACAGTCATTTCTGTAAATATGATCCATCATCTTGATGATCCGCTTAAAGTTGTAAATGAATTTACTAGGGTTTTAAAAAGCAAAGGAAAAATTTTATTAGCTGATTTTACTAAAGAAGGATTAGAGGTAATAAATAAAATTCATCTACAGCGAGGTAATCGGCATCGAACTGAAAGGATAGATTTTTCTGAATTGGAGAAATACTTTAGCCAAAAAGGTTTTAAGTTAGAAAGATACCGAGATAAATTTCAAAAAATATTGTTAGCTTGCCATTAAGTTATTTAAAAATATTAAAAACATTTAGGGGGATACGATGGGAAAATCAGACATTTTAATAGTTGGAGCCGGGCCAGCAGGGATGGTTGCAGCTACCACCGCAAAAACATATTATCCGGATAAAAGTATAACCATTATAAAGAGTATTAAATCTGGATGTATTCCCTGTGGTATTCCTTATATGTTCTCTAGCTTGAAAGATCCTTCTGATAATAAATTAAAAACTGATGCATTGGAGAAAAAAGGGGTTAAAGTTTTTATTGATCAAGTAATCTCAATTGATTCAGAAGAAAAAAAAGTTAAAACTAAAAACAATAAAGAATATTCTTATCAAAAGTTAATTTTAGCTATTGGCTCAAAACCAATAGTTCCTCCAATTGACGGAATAGACAAAGAAGGAGTTTTCCCTATTCATAAAGATATGGATTACCTAAAAAAGGCTATAGCTCAAATAAAGAAGAAAAAGAATGTTTTAGTTGTTGGAGGAGGCTTTATCGGAGTTGAGTTTGCCGATGAAATTTCTAATATTGAGGGCATAAAGGTTACTTTAATTGAGATGCGCCCCCATCTTTTGCTTAATTCTTTTGACCGGGAGTTTTCTCATCTGGTTGAAGATAAATTAAAAAAGAAAGGAGTCAAAGTTATAACTGGTGCTAGAGCTGAGAAGATAGTTGGCTCTGGTAAGGTTGAACAAGTAGATCTTTCTGATGGAAGAAAAATTGATGCTGAAGGAGTAATCTTAGGGATTGGAGCTTGCCCTAATACAGATTTGGCTAAAGATGCCGGCCTGGATTTAAGTAGTAAAGGCGGAATATTAGTAGATGAATATATGAGAAGTTCAGATCCGAATATATTTGCGGTTGGAGATTGTTCTTGCAAAAGGGATTTTTTTACCCGTAAGGCTGTTCCGGTTATGCTTGCCTCTACTGCTACTGCAGAAGCAAGAGTGGCCGGAGCTAATTTATATAAGATTAAAGTAGTTAGAGAAAATAAAGGGACAATTGCGGTTTATTCTACTTATGTTGACGGATTGGTTTTATCATCAGCAGGGTTAACAGAAGAAAATGCGCAAAAAGAAAGTTTTGAGATTATAACTGGCCAGATAGAAGGGATGGATAAACATCCTGGTACTTTGCCGGGAGCACAAAAAAGCATAATGAAATTAGTTTTTTCTAAACAATCCGGGATTATTTTAGGAGGCCAAGTTAGTTGTGGTATGGCTTGTGCTCAACTTATAAATTTAGTTGGGGTGGCAATTCAAAAACGGATGTCAGCAACAGAGTTAGAAACTCTACAGATGGCAACTCATCCTTATCTTACTAGTTCTCCGACAAAATATCCGGTGGTTTTGGCTGCTCAAGAAGCTTTAAAAAAAGAATAACTATGAAAACTTACCTGGATTGTATCCCCTGTTTTTTTAAACAAGCCTTAGACGCAGCCCGTTTGGCCAAAGCCTCTGAAGCTGTTCAAAGAGAGGTTTTAATTAGTTTGTCTAAAGAGTTAGAAAATTTTTCCTTAGATAGTTGCCCGCCGCAGATGGGTAAATTTATTTACAATAAAGTAAGAGAGATTACTAAAAAAAGTGATCCTTATAAAGAAATAAAGGAAAAAAGCAATAAATTAGCTTTAAATTTTTATCCAAAATTAAAAGATAAGGTAAAAAATGCAAAAGACCCTCTGTTGTTTTCACTTGAACTTGCTATTGCGGGAAATATTATTGATTATGGAGTAAAACATAGTTTAGATGTAGATAAAGAGTTAGATAATATTTTAGCAGAAGAAAGCGAAGCTATAAGGCATGAATCAAAAGCTATTTTTAATTATCCGGAATTTAAGCATAAATTGGCTGAATCCAATAATATCATTTATTTGGGTGATAATGCTGGAGAAATTGTTTTTGATAAAATTTTAATTGAACAGATAAAAGAAAATTATCCCAAAAAAGATATTCTATATGTAGTCAAAGAAAAACCAATAATAAATGATGCTTTAGCCGAAGATGCTTATATGTGCGGTATAGATAACTATGCAAAAATAATTTCAAGTGGTTGTGATTCTCCGGGAACAATTCTTTCAATATGCTCAAAAGATTTTTTAAAAAAATTTAAATCAGTTGATATGGTGATAAGTAAAGGACAAGGTAATTTTGAAGCATTGTATAAAAAAAGCAAACGACCTGTTTTTTTTCTTTTTATGGCAAAGTGTCCGGTAGTGGCAAAAGATATTGGTTCTAAGATAAAAGATATAATCTTGTTATATGAGTAGTTACTTTTATTTTTTTGATAAAGGGATATAATTTAGAAAATGGATTTTAAAATATTATTTGATAAAAATGCTATAAGCCCTAATTTGAAAACCGGGTGGGGATTTTCTGTATTTATAGACGGAGTTTTATTTGATACAGGAGAAGATGGAGATCTTTTACTTTCTAATTTGAAAGCTGAAGGAATAAATATAAATTCTATTGAAAAGATAGTGATTTCTCATGATCATTGGGATCATATCGGTGGCCTTTGGTCTTTACTAGAATTAAAAAAGGATTTAAAGGTTTATGGCTGCCGAGGCTTTTCCAGTCAGACTAAAAACAAAATAAAAGATTTAGGTGCAGAATTTGTCGAAAGCAGTGGTTTTTTGCAGATAAAATCTAATATTTATACTACTGGAGAAATATTTGGATTTTATAAGTCTGTGGATATTTCTGAACAGTCTCTGGTAGTAAAATCTAAAAAAGGTTTGGTTGTTGTCACGGGTTGTTCTCATCCAGGTGTAGTAAAAATAGTTGAAAAAGCTAAAGAAAATTTTAAAGATGAAGATATCCATTTGGTTTTCGGTGGTTTTCATCTGATGAATAAGGAAAAAAGAGAAATAAAATTAATCGTACAAAAATTAAAAGATTTAGGTATAAATTATGTTGGCCCGACTCACTGTACAGGCTATGAGGCTCAACAATTTTTTAGGCAAGTTTTTAAAAATAAATATATTTCTATTAAGGTAGGAAAGACCATTACTGTTTGATTATTATGTTAAAACTTATTTATAAAGAGTTAAGGCATCATATCCGATTTACTATTTTTGGAGCCATTACTGGAATTATGGTTATGTTTTTTTTCAAAAATTTACCTGCGGCAATCTCTTATAATATATTTTATATTTTGCATCCTATACATGTGCTGCTAAGTGCATTAGTTACAACCTCGATGTATTCTTTCTACAGTTGCCCTGTCTCAAAACGTAAGTGTAATGTTTGGTTTTTACTGGTAATTGGTTATTTTGGAGCAATAGGCATTGCGACTTTATCAGATTGTATTATTCCCTATTTAGCTGAAATCTTACTGGGATTACCTAACCGGGAAATTCACTTAGGTTTCATTGAAAAATGGTGGTTGGTTAATCCTTTGGCAATTTTGGGGGTAGCGATTGCTTATTTTTGGCCGCGGACTAAATTTCCCCATGCCGGGCATGTATTGTTAAGCACTTGGGCCTCGCTTTTTCATATTATTATGGCCTTAGGGAAAGAACTTAATCCGTGGTTATATTTGGCTATTTTTGTCTTTTTATTTATAGCTGTTTGGTTACCTTGTTGTATAAGTGATATAGTTTTTCCGCTTTTGTTTGTAAAAGAAAAAAATGAAGAGGTTCATCAGCACAAATAATTATTATGGGTAGTGAATGCAAGTGGTATCAAGTTTGTCCGATGAAAAGATTTTTTGAGCAAGGGAAAATTGCTAGGCATTGGATTGATTTTTATTGTCATAATAATTGGCAAAAATGCAAAAGATTTGATTTAGAGGAAAAACAGATAGAGCATTCGGATAATATGTTACCGGATGGTTCAATTGATAATAATTTAGGAAGATAAAACCTTATGCAACAAAACAGGTTCAAACAAAAATGTTGCATAAGCGAGGGGTTTTATGAATGCGATAACTGCTGGACAGATGAAAAAAGTTGATAAGGCTGCAATGGATGAGTTTGGAATTCCTTCTTTAATCTTGATGGAAAATGCTGGAAGAGCTGCTGCTGACATTGCTTATAAGATGCTTATAGATAAAAAAGGAAAAGTAATTTGCATTTGCGGTAAAGGAAATAATGGCGGCGATGGTTTTGTTTGCGCAAGACATCTTATCAATAAGGGAATCAATATCCTAGTTTTTTTAACCTGTAGCCGGGATAGATTAAAAGGCGATGCTAAAATAAATTTTTCTATTTTGGAAAAAATAAAGGTCCCCATTTATGAGTTAACCAAAAAAGATGATTTCACAGACTTAAAAAATGAAATTATAAACTCACAATTAGTAGTTGATGCAATATTTGGAATAGGTATTACAGGTAAAATAAAGGAGCCTTATTCAGAAATCATAGAAACAATCAATAAAAATAAGAATGAAACTTTAGCACTGGATATTCCTTCTGGGTTAGATGCAACAGATGGAGTCCCTTTAGGTAAATGCATAAAAGCTAATAGAACAGCGACTTTTGCAGCTCCTAAAACAGGCCTTGTGACAAAAGAGGGCCCTGAGTTTTGTGGAGAGGTTATTGTGGTAGATATAGCTATCCCTAAACAGCTCTTGGGGAGAAAAACGAAAGATACAAGAGACAAAAGAAAATAAACAATAAACAAAGGAAGAATAGACAATAAACAAATTACAAATTACAAACAATACCCAATAGACAATATACAAACCAGAAGCTATATGCTTTTTTGATATCCACTTGTAATTTGGGATTTGTATATTGGAATTTATTATGAAAAAGGAAGATTTAAAAAGTTTGAAAAAAGCTGGATATGCACTTTCGTTAATTTTAAAAAAATTAAGAAAGTTTATAAGACCAGGCGTTACTGGCTTAGATATAAATAATTTTGCTGTAGATTTTTTAAAAACAAATTTTCCCGGTTATAATTTATCTTCTAAAGGTTATGGAGGTTTTCCTAAATCTGTATGTGTATCTTTTAATGAGAATATTATTCATGGGATCCCTTCTGAAAAGTCAGTAGAAAAAGGGGATATAGTAAAAGTTGATATAGTAGTTGACTACCAAGGCTGGCATGCGGATTCAGCTTATACTTATATAATAGGAAAAGTTTCTCGTGATGAAAAAAGATTGGTTAAAACAACAAAAAAGTCTTTAGATGCAGCAATTAAGGTTTCTCGGGCTGGAAATACTATCGGAGATATAGGTTATACTGTCCAAAATGTTATAGAAAGTCAAGGTTTTTCAGTTATGAGAAAATATTGCGGGCATGGTTTAGGTAGGTCGATGCATGAAGCACCATCTATTCCTAACTTTGGTAGCCCAGGAGAAGGAGTAAAATTAGAAGAAGGGATGGTTATTGCAATTGAGCCGATGGCTTTTACCGGAAGCCATGAAGTTGAGGTAGCTGAAAATGGCTGGGATGTTTTCGCTAAAGATAGATCGCAGACCGCTCATTTTGAACACACTCTTTTAATCAGGAAGGGTAAACCGATTGTAATTACAAAATAAAGGAGAAATATTATGCCTATTTATAATTACTTATGCAAAGATTGCGGAGAAAAATTTGAACTTTTATTAGGAATGACTACAGATAAGCCTAAAATTATCTGCAAAAAATGCGGAAGCAAAAATATTAAAAAAGAATTTTCTGCTTTTAGTACACCTAAAAATTCAGATAGTGGTTCTTCGGGATCTTGTCCTACAGGAAGTTGCCCCTTAGGATAATAAATATGACTGCAAATAAAGATAAAATAATTAGTTATAGCCATAAACTTAATTGGCAGAAAGCTAAAATTGGAAAACTTTCTGCGGATAAAAAAGAGATTATTGAAATTGCTACTCCTGCTGACTTTGGTGGGCCTGATGGTTTTTGGAGCCCGGAAGATTTATTTGTGGCTTCAGTTAATTCTTGTGTAATGACAACTTTTTTATTTTTCATTCAGAAAAGAAAAATTAAATTATTAGATTATGAAAGCAAAGCAGAAGGATTTATAGAAAAAAGAGAAGGAAAACTAAAATTTAGAGAAATTATTATTCAGCCTACCATTGTTATTCCAGAAGATGTTTCAGAAAATCAGATAATTAAAATAATTGAGCTTTCCAAAAAGCATTGCCTTATTTCTAATTCTATTAATTGTTTTGTTGAGTTAAAATATCAAATTAAAAAAAGATAAATTTTTTAATTAAAATGAGTATTTTTGATAGGGAATATAAAAGGTATGATAGTTGGTATGAAAGAAATAAATTTGCTTATTTATCAGAGTTAAATTTACTTCGTGAATTAATCCCTAAAAAGAAAAAGGGCTTAGAGGTAGGGGTAGGGACCGCTAGATTTGCTGAGGAGTTAAAAACAGATTTTGGAATTGACCCCTCTTTTAATATGATAAAAATTGCAAAAGAAAGAGGGATAAAATGCACTGTTGCTTCAGGAGAGAACCTTCCTTTTAGGAATAATTCCTTTGATTACTTAACGATGATTATTACAATTTGTTTTATTGATAATCCTGCCAAGGCTTTATGGGAAGCTAAAAGAGTTTTAAGAAAAAAAGGAAAAATTATTATAGGATTTATAGATAAAATGAGTTTTTTAGGTAAATTTTATCAAAAAAAACAGAGTCCTTTTTATAAACAGGCAAAGTTTTTTTCTATTGATTCAATTTCAAAATTGTTAACCAGCCAAGCCTTTCAAGACCTTTCTTATTTTCAAACTTTGTTTGATTTTCCTAATAGTTTAAACCAGCCGGATAAGCCAAAAACTGGATACGGCAAAGGTAGTTTCGTTGTAGTTAAAGCCTCTAAAGGTGATTAAAAAGGTGGTTAAGTAAATTGACAAACTATGATCCATATATTAGACTTATCTAATAATTAGAAAATTTGTAAATAAGAGGAAAAATTAATAATGATTAATTTACTTCAACTTAAATCCAATCAATCCGGTAAAATTATATCTATTGCCGGTGGTAGAGGATTGGTTGCACGTTTTAATAATCTAGGAATTAGAGAAGGTGCTCAGGTAAAAAAAGTAACTGGTTATTTCCGTGGCGGGCCTGTAGTTATAAAGATTGATGGCACCCAACTTGCTTTAGGTAGGGGAATGGCTTCGAAAATAATGGTAGAGATATAATGAAGGTAGTATTAACTGGTAATCCTAATGTTGGTAAAAGTGTAGTTTTTAATCGGCTTACTGGAGCAAAAGTTATTGCTTCAAACTATCCTGGGACAACAGTAAGTGTTGCTAAAGGTAAGATGCATTTTTTTAATATTAAAGCCGAAGTAATAGACACCCCAGGTTCTTATAGCCTAGAACCTTCAACTAAAGCAGAAGAAGTAGCAGTTGATCTAGTAGATGATGCCGATTTAATTATCGATGTGCTTGATGCTACTAACTTAGAAAGGAATCTCTATCTTACCTTAGAATTGATTCGTAAAAAAGATAAGCCTTTAATTGTTGTTTTGAATATGTGGGATGAAACAAAACATAAAGGAGTTGATATAGATATCAAAAAGTTAGAGGAATTTTTAGGAGTTCCAGTTATAGCAACTTGTGCTTTAAGTGGAGAAGGCATAAAAGATTTAGTTTTTGCAATTAATAAAGCCAAAAAGTCTCATCTTAAAGATTTAAAGGAACCATTATGGATAGAAATTGGAAAAATTGTTGAAAAAGTTCAAAAGCTTACTCATCGTCATCATAGTTTTTTAGATATTTTAGAGGAAATAAGTATTAGGCCGCCTTTTTCTTTTTTTATTGCAGCCGCCATTATATTTTTATCATTTTCTGTAGTTAGATTTGTCGGAGAAGGTTTAATTAACTATCTGTTAGAGCCTTTATTTAACAATTTTTATACGCCTTTGATGATGAAATTAAGTTCAATGTTTGGGCCAGGTTCTTTTCTCCACAGTTTATTCATTGGAGATTTAATAGAAGGTTCAATAGATTATGGTGTTTCATTTGGCATTTTAACAACCGGTATCTATGTACCAATAGCGATGGTTATGCCTTATATCTTTAGTTTTTATCTTATATTAGGATTTTTAGAAGATTGGGGTTATCTGCCTCGTCTGGCAATTTTAGGAGATAGGTTATTTCATAAGTTAGGACTTCATGGTTATGCTATAGTTCCGATGATTTTAGGCCTAGGTTGTAATGTACCGGGTGCTTTAGCTACAAGGCTTTTTGAAGAAAGAAGAGAAAAATTTATTGCTGCGACTTTGCTTGCAGTAGCAGTTCCTTGCATGGCGCAAACGGCGATGATTATAAATTTGTTAGGGCGTTTTGGTGGCCAATATATATTTATTGTTTTTTTGACTTTATTTTTGGTTTGGTTTAGCTTAGGAAAGTTGATGAATATTTTTACCAAGGGAGAAAGCCCTGAAATTTTAATAGAAGTTCCTCCTTATCGAATGCCGCATTTTGGGAGTGCTTTGAAAAAATTATGGTTAAGGGTTAACTCATTTTTTAAGGAAGCAATCCCGCTTGTTCTTTTAGGGGTGTTGTTAGTAAATTTATTAAATGTTTTAGGGGTTATTAATTTTTTAGCTAAAATATTTTCGCCAGTTATAACAAAAATCTGGCAACTTCCCCAGGAAGCAATTGGGGCATTAGTAGTGGGGTTTTTGCGTAAAGATGTGGCAGTAGGGATGCTTCGGCCACTAGGATTAACCCTGCGGCAACTTATCGTAGGGGCCACAATTTTAGGGATTTACTTTCCTTGTATGGCTACTTTTATAGTGTTAGTTAAAGAAGTTGGCATAAAAGATATGTTAAAGTCAATTTTGATTATGTTATCTACAGCTATGATAGTTGGGGGTTTATTAAACTATATCTTAAAGTTGGTTGGGATATAGGTTAAGAACTTAAAATAAAGAAGTTCCATCACAACTATTGGTATTAAGATTTTCTAATTTTTCTCTGCAAGTTGAGAACTCCAGCCCTACCTTTAAAGCTTCTTTTCTTACTTTTTCTATCAGCATCTTTCGTTTTTTTTCTTCTAGATAAAGATAACTACCTATTTTTTGTCCCTCTTTTTTGTATATTTTTCCCCAAAGTTCGTTGAATTTAGGAAATATTTGATTTAATCTTTTGAAATTATCAGTTTTTGCCTTATAAGTTGAACTTATAATTTGTTTAGCCCCCGCTTCTTTTATTTTTTCAACAACTCTTTCTATGTTTTTAGTGTTTAAAGGATAGATCAAAGGGTCAAATCTTACAACAATCGGCATAAATTCTGATAATTGGTTAATTGCCTTTAATCTTTTTGAGGGGGGTGGACAATTTGGTTCTAATTTTTTTGAGAGATTTTTGTCAAGAGTAGTCAGAGAGATAGTTACTAAAATTTTTTTAAATTTTTTCAGCAAATCCAAATCTTTTAAAATTAAATCTGATTTTGTGACTAAATTTATTCTAAAATCATAGTTTACTAATATCTTTAAAGTTTTATGAGTTAATTTTAACTTCCTTTCTAAAGGTTGGTAGGGGTCAGAAGAATTAGATATCGCGATAGTTGAACCTACCGGTATTTTTTTAGCTTCTTTTTCTAACCTTTCTCTGTAATCTTTTTTAGGCCTTGGCTGATAAAATCTAGGAATATATGAAGAGGCATAACAATAAAGACAACTGTGTCCGCAGCCGGTATAAGCGGATAAACTATATTTTGGCGGACAACTGCAAAGTGAACTCTGCCAAGGATCAAAAGGCTTAATTAAAGTCATAAAACTATTTTAAGTTAAAGCTTCTCAGAGTCAATCTCTGTATTTACAGGTTTACAGACGTCTTACTTTTACCGAATATAGGACGTCTGCGGGACTAGGGGTTGTGTTGAAGAGGTTTAACCTCTCCAGTTTAAAGTGTTTAAAAAATAGGATAGCTGTGCAAAAGGCGGGTATTTGTGATATAATATTGGGAAATAATTTAGCGGGAGGCAGTAATGGTTAAAAGGTTTTGTTATTTTTTGTTAATAGGAATGTTTTTATTCTTAACTTCAGGTTGTGCTCTTTTGAAAACAGCAATTAGTGCAGCAGCTGCTTACGGAATTTCACAGGCATTTTAAGTTTGTTTTTAATCTTTGTAGCCCTTCTTTTTTAAGCCTATATTTATTTTTTTAGATGATTTTTATTTTAGTTAATTTTTTTGGGCTAGGGGAGCGATAAGAATAAAGGAAATATATGAATAATTTATTTGATATTATTTTGTATTCTTTTTTATCCGGAATTACAGTATTTTTTGGAGGGTTGTTACGGAAAATAGAAAATTTTCCTGAAGGCAAAAGAAAGGAAGAATTTTTACATAGTATAATTGCTTTTGGCGGAGGCATTTTAGTTTCGGCAGTGGCTTTAGTATTGGTTCCTAAAGGCTTGAAAGAACTTTCGCTTTTGGCAATTATTATAATTTTTATTGCGGGAGCTGTTTGCTTTTTTCTTTTTGATCGATTTATAAGTTCTCAAGGTGGGACAAAGGCACAGCTTATGGCTATGCTTATGGACTTTATTCCCGAGGCAATAGCTTTAGGAGCAGTCTTTGCTCATGATAAAAGCTTAGGCCTACTTTTAGCTATTTTTATTGGACTTCAAAACCTACCAGAGAGTTTTAACTCTTTTTCAGATCTAGTCAAAAGTGGAGTATCTGAGACAAAAGCATTGATAATATTTATACCTTTAAGCTTTTGCGGGGTAGTCGGTGCTGTTTTAGGTTATTTATTTTTAGGTGGTTTCCCTAAAATAATTGCAGGACTTATGCTTTTTGCAGCTTCAGGAATCTTATATCTTACCTTTCAAGATATTGCACCACTGGCAAAAATTGAAAAAAATTGGCGCCCGGCCTTAGGTGCATCTTTAGGGTTTTTAGTGGGAATTATTGGCCAAAAAATTATTGGATAATTAGTAGATAAGTGGGATATTTGCTGCTTAAATTTTTTATGCTATAATAAAAACTCAAAAATTTTTAAAAAAAATTATAAATAAGGAGAAAGATGTTACCAAAAGCTGCTATTTTTGACCTTGATGGTGTCATAACCCAAACTGCTTTAGTCCATGAAGAAGCTTGGAAAGAAATGTTTGATGAGTACCTACGCCTTAGAGAAAAAAGAGATAACGAGCCATTTAAGGAGTTTAGAAAACCTAAGGATTACCTTGAGTTTGTTGATGGTAAACCAAGATATGAAGGAGTAAAGAGTTTTCTAGAGTCACGTAATATAAAGCTTTCTTTTGGGGATCCAACTGATAAACCTGGTAAAGAGACTATTTGTGGATTAGGGAATAAGAAAAATGAACGTTTTTTAGAGGTTTTACAAAAAGAAAAACCCAAAGTTTATGAAAATGCAGTTGATTTTATTAAAGCTCTTAAAAGCAAAGGAGTAAAAATTGGTGTTGCTTCGTCTTCTAAGAGCTGTAAACCAATACTTGAAACTGCCGGCCTTCTAGATTTATTTGAAACTAGAGTCGATGGTGTAATTTCTGCGGAGTTAGGTTTAACCGGCAAACCCGAAGGAGATATTTTTACAACTGCGGCAAGAAATTTAGGGGCAGAGCCTTTAGAATCAATGATAATAGAAGATGCAGTGTCAGGAGTCCAGGCTGGAAGAAATGGTAGTTTTGGTTTAGTTTTGGGCGTGGCGCGCCGCGATAATGAAGAAGAATTAGCTAGGCAAGGAGCTGATATTGTAGTCTCAAATTTTGCCAATATCAATGTAGAATTAATAGATGATTGGTTTAACCGAAAAGCAATACCTTTATTTTCTGCTTGGGAAAAGATAGATAAATCTTACAAAGACAAGGTAGTTGATTTTGAGCAAGATGAAAAGATATTAGTTAACTCATATTATAAGCGTTCTGTGAAGGATGCATTATTTAGTAAAGAAAAAATTATTTTTTTTCTAGATTATGACGGGACTCTTACTCCAATAGTTGAGAGGCCTGATATGGCAAAAATTTCAGATTCTATGCAGGACACTGTAAAGAAACTGGCCCAAAAATTTCCAGTATCTATTGTAAGCGGCAGAATGCGGGAAGATGTTCAAAGTTTAGTGGGTATTAAAGATTTATTTTATGCTGGAAGCCATGGGTTTGATATAAAAGGGCCGAACTTTGAAGTGATTCAACCTAAGGCCAAAGAAGTTATTCCTTTGGTTACAAAAATTATCACAGATCTTCATTCTAAATTAGATAAAATAGAGGGAGTAATTATAGAGGAAAAAAAATTCAGTGTTGCAGTTCATTATCGTTTGGTCAAAGAAGAAGATGAAATTAAAAAAATAAAGGAGTTAGTAGATTCAATAATCAGTAATAATAAAGAAAACCTAAAGCTGTTATCTGGAAAAAAAGTTTTTGAGTTATTACCTAACATGGAATGGGATAAGGGCAAAGCCATAAGGTGGATTACTGAATCTATGAAAGTGGATTGGCAAACTACTTCAATTGTATATATTGGCGATGATACTACTGATGAATATGCTTTTTCTGCGATAAGAACACGAGGGACAGGCATTCTTGTTTCAGAAGAAGATAAACATTCTTTAGCACATTTTAAATTAGATTCACCAAAACAAGTAAGGGAGTTGTTTGAGCAAATCATCAAAAAATAGAAAAGAAAAAGCCGGTTTTAGCTGGAAACTTACCTATAGTTCTTTTAAACCCCAACAAGAGAACTTAAGGGAAGCGCTGTGTACTTTAGGCAATGGTTATTTTGGGACCAGAGGAGCAACTCTTGAGTCGTCAGCTTCAAGAATTCATTATCCCGGTACGTATATATTAGGTGTTTATAATAAATTAGGGACGCGTATTGCGGGGAAACTTATAAAAAATGAAGACTTAGTAAATTGTCCTAACTGGTTACCTATTACCTTTAGAATTGAAAAAGGTAATTGGATAAATCCTGCCTCAGAAAAAATTCATAAATGGAAGCAAGAACTTGATTTTAAAACAGGAGTATTAAAAAGAACAGTAACTTTTTCTACTCAGGATAAAAAGAAAACAACTATAAAAGAAGAAAGATTAGTCCATATGGGTGATTGCCATCGAGCTGCAATTAAATATCAAATTAAGCCCGAAAACTATAAAGGCAAAATTACAATTAGGGCAGGGTTAGACGGTTCAGTCGAGAATACAGGGGTAGCCCGGTATCGACAACTTAACTCCAAGCATTTAAAAGCAATTTCTTCTAATTCTTTTTCAAATAATTGTATTTATTTGAAAGCTAAAACCAGCCAGTCAAAAATAACTATTTTTGAGACAGCAAAAATAGATATTTACAATTCTAAAACCAGGAAAATAAAACCTAATCGTAGAAAGATACAAAAAGACAAAAAAAGTATCTATCAAGAGATTAAATTAAATGTTAGGAAAAAACAGGTTTATCAGCTAGAAAAAATTGTTGCTCTTTATACATCAAAAGATAAAGATGTTACTAATCCTTTTTCTGCAGCAAAAAATTCTGTTCAGAAAGCAAAAAGATTTAAAGATATTTTAAATGTTCATAAAAAAGCTTGGCGGTTTTTGTGGGATAAATCTGACATAGAGTTAAAGGGGCCTGTTTTTACTCAAAAAGTTTTACGTCTACATATCTTTCATTTGCTTCAGATTGCTTCAACTAATACTATCGGCCTAGATACTGGCCTTCCGGCAAGAGGCCTTCACGGTGAAGCTTATCGGGGGCATATTTTTTGGGATGAGCTTTTTACTACTCCTTTTTACGATGCCCATCTTCCTGAAGTGACAAAAACTATTCTTTTATATAGGTATCGGCGCTTAGTTGCTGCTAAAAAAGCAGCAAAGAAAGCCGGATTTAAGGGGGCGATGTTTCCTTGGCAGAGTTCATCAACCGGTGAGGAAGAATCCCAAGTTATACACCTTAACCCCTTATCGGGTAAGTGGGGGCCAGATTATAGCAAAATCCAGAGGCATATTTCTTTTGATATAGCCTATAATATTTGGAGGCACTGGGAAAGAACTGCTGATTTAGATTTCATAATTTATTACGGAACAGAGTTGCTTGCTGCTATCTCTCAATTTGGAGCCAGTTTAGCAAAATTTAGCAAGAAAGATGGTCGTTTTCATACTAAAGGCTTAATGGGGCCAGATGAGTTTCATGAGAAGATTCCCGGGGCAAAAAAAGGGGGATTTATTGATAATGCTTATACAAATGTTTTAATTGTTTGGACAATCCTAAAGACCCAGAAAGCTCTTGCCATGATCCCTAAAAGCCAATCTTTGCGGATCAGGAAAAAATTAAATATTACCCAAGAAGAGTTAAAACGTTGGGATGATATAACCAAGAAGATGAATATCATCACAAATAAAAATAAAATAATATCTCAGTTCGATGGATATTTCAATCTTAAGGAGATAAACTGGAGGTATTATCGAAAAAGATATAAAAATATTAAACGTATGGACAGAATTTTAAAAGCTGAAGGTAAATCGCCAGATGAATATAAAGTAGCTAAACAGGCTGATGTTTTAATGATTTTTTACCTTATTCCTTTCTTTGAGGTAAAAGGTATTTTTGCTAGGTTAGGTTATAAAATGAATCGCAAAATTTTGGCGAAAAACTATAATTATTATGTAAAAAGAACTTCTCACGGTTCGACCTTGAGTAAAGTTTCTCACTGTTACTTAGCTAATCTTATTGGTAAAAAAGGAAATGGCTGGGATTGGTTTCAGCAGGTTCTTGCATCTGATATTTATGATACTCAAGGAGGGACTACTCCAGAAGGAATTCACGCAGGTGTTATGGGCGGGTCAGTCGATGTGGTTATGCGTAGATTTTGTGGGATTAGGCCTTTTGAAGATAGGATAAAAATAGAGCCGAGGCCTCCCAGAAAGATTAAAAAAATTAAATATAATTTTTATTATCAAGGATATCAGATATTTATAATCTTAAAAAATAAACATGTTGAAGTATATTTAAAAGGAAAAAATATAAAAAAATCCCCTGTTATTGTTGAAATTTCAAAAAATTCATACGAACTATTTCCAGGCAAGAAGTATCAACTTTCTTTTTAATAATAGCTAGCAGTAGCCACTATATGGACCCCTTTATTTTTAGAACCCGTATAAATCAGATTGAGCTTTTAGGAAAAAAAGCAAAAAACTTAAAACAATTAGTTGAAAACATAAAAACGGTTCCTTCCTCAAGTATTTATCATCACACCCATAGATTCCTAGAACAGCATATATATTTTTCTCCCGAACATCCTAATGATTTTAGTTATTGGATAACAACTGCCTTAGGCTTAAAACGGTTAGGTGAAATAATAGCTAGCGTAGAGATTTTTCAATTTAAAGATATTGAATCTTTAAGAAATAAGTTTATAAAAATTATCGAAACTTATCTTAAAGGGACTTCTTCTTTGCGTAATTGTATTTTAGGGGAAGAGTTTAGTTTTATGTCTTCTAAGATGTTTATTTTAAACACACCTTTTAAAGCGCATAATTTAGAAGAATTTATTAGTTGTCTTAGGCAAATCACAATACATTCTTTTTATTTTCATATGTTTGAGGCTAGAATGAGACTGCAGAAAGATGAAAATGATTTTTCTCGTTGGTTTAAAGATAATGGATTTAAAAGATTAGCGGATCAAATTGCTTTCCTGGATCCTTATACGCATACCTTAGAAGGCCTACGTAAAAAAATAATCAGTTTAGCAACAAAATATACACAAAGATGAAGCCAATAAAAGAATATATTCCGGTTGTTGGAAAACAAGTTATAGACGAACTTTATTTAGTAGCTGATAAAGTAAAAAATATAAAAGTTCAAAATATAAACTCAACGCATTCAGGAGGAGGAGTTGCTGAAATATTATCTCGAATGATTCCTCTGATGAAAGATTTAGGGATTTCAGTCAGTTGGGATAGTTTAGAAGCTGGAGATAAGTTTTTTACTATAACTAAAAAAATCCATAATGCCTTACATGGATTAGAGGTTAGTTTAACTAGTAAAGAATATGATTATTTTTTAGAAATAAATGAAAAAAATCAAAAAAAATTATCGACTGATTCGGATATAGTATATGTCCATGATCCTCAGCCGATTGCTTTAATTGATAAAGATAAAGGTCAAGGGAAAAAATGGTTGTGGCGTTGCCATGTAGATTTTTCAAAACCGCAACAAGATGTTTGGAATTTTTTAAAAAAGTTTATTCAAAACTATGACGCTTCTGTATTTAGCGCTCCGGCTTTTGCCCGTAAGCTTAACTGTAGACAAGTTTTAGTTTCTCCTTCGATTGATCCTTTGAGTGATAAAAATAAAAGATTAGACCAGCGAGAGATTGATTCGGTTTTAGAAAAGTATGGTATTGATAAAGATAAACCGATAATCACTCAAGTTTCTCGGTTTGATTACTTAAAAGATCCGCTAGGAGTTATAAAAAGCTATCGTTTAGTTAAAAAATATATTGATTGCCAGTTAGTTTTAGCTGGCGGCGGAGCAACTGATGATCCTAATACAATAGAAGTTTTAAAAGAAGCAGAAAATTCGGCTGCTTTGGATAAAGATATTTTCATTTTGCACTTGCCGGCTCAGAGCCATCTTGAGATAAATGCTTTACAGAGAGCATCTACTGTAATTTTGCAGAAATCTTTACGTGAAGGTTTTGGCCTTACTGTTTGTGAGGCACTTTGGAAAGAAAAACCAGTGATAGCTTCTGCTGTAGGAGGTATCCCCTTACAAATTGCCCATAAATATTCTGGTATTTTGACCTATACTACAGAAGGGACGGCTTATTGGATAAAGCAGTTGATACAAGAACCTGAATATGCTAAAAGGTTAGGGGCCCACGGCAGAAGGCATGTAGCTAATAATTTTCTCATTACCAGACAAATACAAGATTATCTACTACTTTTTTTATCTCTTTATAACCAATCTGACATAGTTGATTTGGGCTGAAAAAATCTTGCCAATATAGCTATATTATGGTAAATTACCAATCAACTATTCGATTACGCTTAGGCTAAAACCTTAAAGCCTGCAAGCTATAGAGCTAAAAGGTAGATACAGTTCCCGCTTTTATTTAACTAAAAAAAGAGGTGTAAAATATGGCAGAAAAATCATTAGATTTTTTAAAAGAAAAATTAGATCAAAAAAATTTTCAAAAGCTTGAATCTTTAGAAAATCCGGATCTTTTTGATTTTATAGCTGAAGCTATCCAACTTTGTAATCCTAGTTCAGTCTTTGTTCGCACAGATTCAGAAGAAGATGTAGCCTATATTAGAAAAAAAGCTAAAGAATTAGGCGAAGAAAAAGCTTTAGCTATAAAAGGTCACACTGTTCATTTTGATGGCTATAATGACCAAGCTCGGGACAAAAAAAACACAAAGTATCTTCTTAGTAAAGATAGTTTAGAGAAGAGTCGGCTAAATAGCCTTGGAAAACAACAAGGAACAGATGAGATTAAAGAAATATTAAAAGATATTATGCAGGGTAAAGAGATGTTTATTTGCTTTTTTTGCCTTGGGCCTAATGATTCTATGTTTTCTCTTCCTTCAGTTCAAATTACTGATTCTTCTTATGTAGCTCACTCCGAAGATATTCTCTATCGGCCTGGATATGATCAATTTAGGAAAATAAAGAAAAAGAGTGAATTTTTTAAGTTTATTCATAGTGCAGGTGAATTAGAAAATGGAGTAAGTAAGAATGTTGATAAAAGAAGAGTCTATATTAATTTAGACGATCAAATAGTTTATAGCACCAATACTCAATATGCTGGTAATACTGTAGGTTTGAAAAAGTTAGCTTTGAGATTGGCAATTAATAAGGCAACTAGCCAGGATTGGTTAGCTGAGCATATGTTTGTCATGTCGGTATCAGATAAAGAAGGTAATAAATCTTATTTTTGTGGGGCTTATCCTAGTATGTGTGGTAAAACTTCAACTGCTATGATTGAAGGTGAGACTATAATTGGAGACGATATAGCTTATCTAAAGAAAAAAGATTCAAAAGTATTTGGTACTAATGTAGAACGGGGTGCTTTTGGGATTATCAAAGGAGTAAATCGAGAAGATGATCCGATTATCTATAAAACTTTATCTAAAGAAGGAGAGGTAATTTTTTCAAATATCTTAGTGAGTGAGGATAATACACCTTTCTGGGAAGGCAAAAGCAAAGAACATCCTCCTGCAGGCCTAAATTTTTCCGGCCGGTGGTTTCCGGGTAAAACCGATACTGAAGGAGAAGAAATTCCTGCTTCTCATAAGAATGCTCGTTTTACAATTAGGATAAGAGATCTTGAAAATGTTGATGAGAATCTTAATAATCCTAATGGAGTAGAGATCAAAGGGTTAATCTATGGAGGTAGAGATTCTGATACTTCGGTGCCAATTGAACAAGCATTTAACTGGCAACATGGGATTATAACTAAAGCTGCGAGCCTTGAATCAGAGACTACCGCGGCTACCTTAGGCCAAGAAGGGGTTAGAGTATTTAATCCGATGAGTAATATGGATTTTTTATCGGTACCTTTAGGTAGATATATTCAAGCTAACTTAGATTTTCAAAAAAATTTAGAGGAAGTACCTTTAATATTTTCTGTTAACTATTTTTTGAGAGACAAAGAAGGAAAATTTTTAAATGGCATGAAGGATAAGCAGGTTTGGCTTAAATGGGCTAAGCTGAGAGCTGATAAAAAAGTAGAAGCAATCAAGACTCCTACAGGTTTTATCCCTCAATACCAAGACCTAAAGATATTATTTAAAGATTATTTAGGAAAAGATTATTCACAAGAAGATTACAATACTCAATTTACTTTAAGGGTTGTTGAGAATTTAGAAAAAATTGAAAGAATAATCAATATCTATCAAGATAGAGAAAATATTCCTCCTATCTTGTTTGAAGAGCTAGAAAAACAAAAGGAAAGACTATTAGATTGCCAAAAAAATCACCGAGATTATCCTAAACCTTCTGATTTTTAAAAATAAAAATGTTAGAAAAAACTGATTTTAGTAAATTAAAACTTTATAAAAAAGGCAAAGTAAGGGATGTCTATGAGTTGGGCAACAAATTATTAATTGTTGCTACCGATAGAATCTCTTGTTTTGATGTAGTTTTACCCACCCCTATTCCCAATAAAGGCAAGATCCTTACCCAGATTTCTCTTTTTTGGTTTTCTTACTTACAAGATCTTGTTTCTAACCATTTGATCTCGGCTGACGATAAAGATCTACCTCAAGAAGTTTCTCAAAATAAAAAAGAACTAGCCGGCCGTTTTATGATTACGGAAAAATGCGAAGTTTTTCCTTTTGAATGTGTAGTGAGGGGATATTTAGCTGGTTCTGGTTTTAAAGACTATCAAAAGACAAGTAGTGTCTGCGGGATTCAACTTCCTGAAGGCCTCAAACAAGCCGATAAATTACCAGAGCCTATTTTTACTCCTGCTACTAAAGCAGAGTCAGGCCACGATCAAAATGTTGATTTTGACTATATGAAAAAAGAAGTTGGTGAAAATGTAGCTGAAAAATTAAAAGATATTAGCATTCAACTTTATAAAAAAGCTACTGAATTAGCAGAAAGTAAAGGGATAATAATCGCTGATACAAAATTTGAATTTGGTAAAACCGATGATAATAGAATAATAATTATTGATGAGGCTTTGACTCCAGACTCTTCTCGTTTTTGGCCAAGATCAGAGTATAAACCAGGCAAATCTCAACCCAGCTTTGATAAACAATTTGTCAGAGATTATCTAGAAAGCTGTGATTGGGATAAAACACCACCGGCGCCAGAACTACCGGAGGAGATAGTTAAAAAGACTAGTGATAAATATAACCAAGCTTTAGAAATGCTTACCGAAAATAGATGATAGAAGGCAGAAATAAATGAATATAGTAGTTTGTATTAAGCAAGTTCCTGATACTACAGAGGTAAGAGTTAATCCTGAAACTAATACTTTAATTAGAGAAGGGGTTGATTCGATAGTGAATCCTTTTGATACTTATGCAATTGAAGAGGGGCTACGCTTAAGGGATAAATTTGGTGGAAAAGTTACAGCCATAACTATGGGGCCTCCCCAGGCAGAGGCCGTTTTGCGAGATGCTATCTCTTTAGGGGCCGATTCAGCTATTCTTGTTTCGGATCGAGCCTTTGCTGGTTCTGACACTTGGTCAACAAGTTTAATCTTGTCAAAAGCTTTAGCTAAAATAGATGACTTTGATTTAGTCATTTGTGGCAAACAAGCTTCAGACGGAGATACTGCTCAAGTTGGACCGGGTATTGCAACTCATCTTAGCTTACCTCAAGCAACTTATGTAAGAAGAATAGACAGCCTACATCTAGATACTTCTCCTAAAGTTATTGTAGTAGAAAGATTACTAGAAGAAGGTTATGAGATGTTGGAAGTACAACTACCGGCTTTAATTACTGTAGTAAAAGAGATTAATGAACCAAGGATGCCTTCTTTGCGGGGTAAAATGAAGGCAAAAAGTGCTAAGATAGATTGTTGGGGGAATAAAGATTTAGGAATAAAAGAAGATGAAATTGGCCTTGAAGGTTCTCCCACTCAAGTAGTTAAAATTTTCAGTCCGCCCAAAAAAGAAGGCGGTAAGATATTTAAAGGTGAACCAGCTGAGACAGTTGAAAAGCTAGTTAAAGAAATCAAAGATATATTATGAGTAAAATCAGAGTCATAAAGGATAAATGTACTGGTTGTGGTTTATGTATTAAAGCTTGCCCGGTAGATGCAATAAAACTTATTGATAAAAAAGCTGTTATCGATCTTGATAAATGCACTCTTTGCAAGGCTTGCTTACAAAGTTGTAAATTTGATGCAATTCAAATAAAAACTTTAGAAAAAAAAGTTAAAGATTTTTCAAACTATAAAGGAGTTTGGGTTTTTGCTGAAAACTCAGAAGGTGTTATCTCGCCGGTTGTTTTTGAACTTTTGAATAAAGCAAGGCAGTTAGCAGATGATTTAGATACAGAAGTTGCTGCTATTTTATTGGGGGAAGATATTGAGCCAAAAGCAGAAGAGTTGATTCAACGTGGTGCAGATAAAGTTTATTTAGTTGAGTCAAAAGACTTAAAGCACTATATATCAGAGAACTATACAGCTAAAATAGTCGAATTAATAAAAAAGTATAAACCTCAAATTTTATTGGCTGGAGCAACAACTACAGGGAGAAGTTTAGTCTCTCGAGTAGCAGTTAACTGTTATACTGGTTTAACCGCAGATTGTACTGGTCTAGAGATTGATAAAGAGAAAAAAATATTAGTTCAAACTAGACCGGCTTTTGGGGGAAATATTATGGCTCAAATTATTTCACCTGATTTCAGGCCGCAGATGGCAACTGTCCGGCATAAAGTAATGCCGGAAGCACAACCAGACTCTTTGCGCAAAGGTGAAATAATTAGAGAGAATTTTGATTCAAAAAATATAGATAAAAGGATAAAGTTTTTAGATTTTATTAAAGAAGATGTCTCCACAGTAAATCTAGCAGAAGCTGATATAATTGTATCCGGCGGAAGAGGATTAGGTGGGCCAGAGAATTTTAAAATAATCGAAGAGCTAGCTAAGAGCTTAGATGCTGCAGTAGGTTCTTCTCGGGCTTGTGTTGATGCCGGATGGATTCCTTATTCTCATCAAGTGGGTCAAACTGGCCGGACGGTATGTCCTAAAATTTATATTGCTTGTGGAATATCAGGACAAATCCAGCATTTAGTAGGCATGCAATCATCTGATTTAATTATTGCCATTAACAAAGATCCAGAGGCTCCTATATTTAAAATAGCTGATTACGGTATTGTAGGTGATCTTTTTAAGGTAATCCCTCTTTTTGCTAAACAGTTAAAAGAACTACTTAATCGCTAAAGTTGATTTTTTAAGATAATGTATTTAAAAGAGCTAAATCTTTTTGGATTTAAATCCTTCCCTGAAAAAACTTCCCTTAAATTTGATTCTGGCATAACTGCAGTTGTTGGTCCAAATGGCTGTGGAAAAAGTAATGTATTTGATTCTATTAAATGGGCTTTAGGAGAACAAAGCCCCAAGTCTTTGCGGGGGACAAAGATGGAAGATATTATCTTCAATGGTACAGAAACTTATCCTGCATTAAACTATGCTGAAGTCAGTTTAAATTTTTCTAATGAAGATAAATATTTGCCAATTAATTATAATGAGGTATTAATTAGCAGAAGATTATATCGTTCTGGGGAGAGCCAGTATTTTATAAATAAAAGTCCAGTAAGGTTAAAAGATATTCAAAACCTTTTTCTAGGTACAGGGATTGGAGAATCTACTTATTCTTTTGTTGAGCAGGGTAAAATTGAAGTATTTTTAAGTTATAAACCAGAGGATAAGCGTTTAATCTTTGATGAAGCAAGTGGAATAGTAAAATATAAGGAAAGAAAAAGAGAAGCCTTGCGGAGGCTATCAGAAGCAGATGATAATATTGTTCGCCTAGATGATATTTTAGCTGAAGTAAAAAGGCAAATTGGGTATCTAGAAAGGCAAGCCCAAAAGGCAGAAAAATATAAAGAGACCAAAGAGAAATTAATTGAAGTTGAGAAAAAAATAGCTGCAAAATCAGCTGAAAACCTTGACAAAAAAATCAATGAATCGACTACTAACCTTAATTCCTCAAAAGAAAAAGAGTCTGATATTGAAAATCAACTATCTCTATTAAACCAAGAGCTTGAGGCTATAAATCAAAACCAAAATAATCTAAGAAATGAGCTTGATCAAGCCAATACACTAGTGGTTTCGACTCAAGCTCAAATAAAGACCTACGAAAACACTATTGATTTTTCTTTGCAACGGATAAAAGAGTTAAAAGAAAGAAGCAAACAACTGGAGATATCTGGGGAAAGTTTAAAAGAAAAAATTAATACCCAAGGCCAAAGAAGAGAAGAAGAAGCTATGCGCCTAGATGCTATCAAGGAAGAATTTGAAAAAATTGAGCATACTTTAAATAGTCTTTCTACAGAAAAAGAAACTAATAGTTTAAAAATAAAAGAAGCGCAAAAAGATTTAAAAAAGGAAAAAGAGAATATTTTAATCTTAGAGGAACAAAAAGCTAAAACCCATAATTCGACTATTGAACTACAGGCGCAAATATCTACTTTATTGAATCGGAAAAAAAGATTGCTTTTAGATAAAGGTAAGCTTGATAATTTACTTTTAGATAATTCAGAGAAATTAGAACAAGCAGAATCTAACTATTCGCAGGTTTTTGGCAAACTCAGTCAATTAAAAGAAACAAAGCAAGGTTTGACTAGTCAGGAAAAAGAAATTAACCAAAAAAATGAGAGGTTAAGAGATTTATTATCAGCAAAAGAGAAAGATTTTTTTGAGTTAAGCGCTTCTTATCAGTTTTTAAAAGAGTTTCGTACTAAATATGAAACTTTTTCACGTAAAGAAAATATTACAGTTCTTTTTGATAAAGACCCTGGTAATATTAACAAATTAGTTGCTTCTCTAAAGGATACAAAGTTCAGCCAAGAAGGCAGTTTTTTTAAAGCAAATTTAGAGGCTAAAGTTATTGCTTTTGACCAAGAGCAACTACAACAAAAAATTTTAAAGCTCGAGACTGAGATTAATCAATTAAAAGAAAATATCAAAAGTTTATCTGAACAGAAAGAGTCTTTAGATGAAAAATTATCTTCCCAAGATAGTAATATTGAACGCTACAAAAATGATCTTAGTCAGGTTCAACAAGATAAAGATTCAGCTCAACGGGAGGTTAAAAGATTAAAAGAGGAATATGAATTGGTAGATGAAGAGACTAAAGATGCAATAGCTGAAATTGATAAGCTTCAAACAAGGAAAGATCAAGCTGAACAAGAAACAACTAGCAGCAATCAAGAGTTAGAGCAAGCAAATGATCTTTTATCTTCTTTGCAAAATAAAATAGAGAGTTGTGAACAATCTATAAGAGAGATAGCTATTCAGAGTGCTCAAGCTGTAGCTCAAAAAGAATCATTATATAAAGAAAAAGACAGTATTAGCTCAAAGGTTGAGTTTTTTAAAGAAGAAATTAATGAGTTCAATAAAAATATCGAACAGATAAAAGAGGAAAAAGAGTCTAACCTTAGACAGGTAAATTCTTTAGAAGAAAAAATAAAAGAGTTAAGAGAGCAGATAGAAAAAGATAAGCAAAGTATTCAAGAATCAGCTCAAAAGAAAGAAGAGCTTCAGAAAAAGGAGATGAGCTTAAACGAGGAAACATCGGGCCAAAGAAAAAAGATTGACGACCTTAAACAAGAACTTAATAAATTACAGCAAACTATTTACAATCAAAAACTTAAAGTGCAAAGCCTAGAATATGAAAAAGAAAAAGTCAAAGACTACTTAAAACAAGTATATAATTTAGAGATTGACCTTTCTTCCTTAGAGCCAGAGGATATATCTGATGAAGAACTCAATAAAAATAAAGAAAAAATGCAAAAAAGGATGAATTCTTTAGGGGAAGTAAACTTAGTTGCGATTGAAGAGTTTCAGGAACTTAAAGAGAGAAGGGATTTTTTAGAGGCTCAACGGATGGATTTAACTACCTCAAAAGATAATTTAAAAAAAGCAATTAATAAGATTAACCGTACTTCTCGGCAGATGTTTATAGAAACTTTTGAAAAAATTGAAAAAGAGTTTAAAAAAAATTATAAGTTTTTGTTTAACGGAGGCAGGGCAAAATTAATTTTAATCGATCCTGATAATCTCCTAGAGTCAGGAGTAGAGATAGAGGTTCAACCACCTGGTAAAAAGTTACAAAATGTATCTTTGCTTTCAGGGGGAGAAAAAGCTCTTACCGCAATTGCTTTAATTTTTTCTATTTTTACAGTCCGGCCTTCTCCTTTATGTGTGCTTGATGAAATAGATGCACCTTTAGATGAAGCTAATGTTGACAGGTTTAATCATATCCTTAAAGATTTTTCTAAAAATGCCCAGTTTATTTTAATTTCCCATAACAAAAAAACTATGAGTAATGCTGATGTCTTATATGGGGTTACCATGCAGACAAAAGGCGTCTCAAAATTAGTTTCTGTTAAGTTTGCAGGAGAAAAAGAAAAAGAAGAAAAGGCAAAAACCTAATTTAATCCAACCATAAGCTTACTAAAATTACAAATTACAAATAATAAATTCCAAACAAATTACAAATCTCAAATTACAATTAATAAAATGCCATAATTCTATTTGTAATTTTGGTATTTAATATTGTATATTGTTTGTAATTTGGAATTTATGTATTGGAATTTATTGATTTAGCAGGTTATTGTGCAGTTTTTACCCTTTCTTTTTGCCTCGTATAAACAGTCGTCTGCTTTTTTAATAAGTTCTTGTTTTTGGGCATGGTCTTTAGGGAAGTTAGCAGCTCCGATGCTTATAGTAAATTTATAGTTTAAAATTTTATTTTTTTCAATTGCTTTTCTAATTCTTTCTGCCAGCAGATGAGCTTCTTTTTTATTATTGGAAGGTAAAATTAAAGAAAATTCCTCTCCTCCATAACGGCAAACTATATCAATTTTTCGACAACTGTTTTTTATGATTTGCCCAATTTTTTTCAGAGCTTTATCTCCTTGAACGTGGCCAAAATTATCGTTATATTTTTTGAAATCATCAATGTCGATCATCAGCAATGATACATTTTGATTGGTTGATTTAGCTTTAGCTAATTCTTCATCCAGTTTGTATTGAAAGTAACCGTAGTTCCAAAGGCCGGTTAAAGAGTCAGTATGGGCTTTAGTTAGGGTTAGCTCAAAACTATATGAGTTTTCAAGAGCTCCTGCTGCTTGTTCAGAAAACATCTCAAACATTTTAAACTCTTCTTTAGTAATATTTTTTTTCGTTATATAGTTATCTACAACTAGTATAGCTGCAATCTCACCTTTAATTTTTAGGGGGGCTATAATAAACTCATCTAAATCTAGCTTTTTTACTAAAGGGTCATCTTTGAGTTGCTTATTGCCTTTTTTTATCCAAAGGATTTCACCTTCTAAGCTATCAAAGATTAAACCGCTTTTTGGATCCACAGGAAATTTAAGTGATTGGATGAATTTCATAAAGCTAGGTTGATTTTTCTTATTTTTTTTAATTAAATGATAGTTTTCGATTAAAGTGTATAAGTCTTTTTTTTCTTTTTCAATATGCTGCCAAACCTCCGAAGCTTCTTTTCCATTCATCGGGCCAAGCCCCATAAAACCTTCTATTTGTTTTTTTTCATTATTAACAAAAAAAAGTGCTGCGCGATTATATCTTAGGCTTTGATGAGAGGTTAGCCCGGTCAAAATTATATAACTAATTTCTTCTAGATGGAGAGTTTTCCGCATTGCTTTGGTAAGTTCATAGAATATTTCTAGATGAGATTGAGCTCTTTTTAGTTCCCTTTTTAGTTTTTTTATTTTATTATCTGCAGTTTTATCCATAGTAACTAGATAGCATATTTACTGGCTTTAGTCAAGACGAACCCTCTAAAGGGAGACGTTCGGCTCTGCTATAAGTTATTGCAAATAAGACAGCCAGATTATGGGGTATACCTTTGCAGATGTCCTACAAAGGTACACCCTGCTTTTAAAAAAGTCTAAACTATCTCAATTGTCTAAAATATAAATTAGGTGTTAGTTATACACATTTTATATTTTTTCTGGTAGAATATGAGATTATGGAAAAAGATAATTTAGCAGCAGCTAACTACGATTTTAAAATTCCTAAAGAATTGATCGCTCAGTCTCCTAGGCGTCCTCGTGATAAATCACGTCTTTTAGTTTTAGATAGAAAAAGTAAAGAGTTAGATGAAAAAGTATTTTCCGATATTGTTAATTTCTTTCAAAAGGGAGATTGTTTAGTTTTAAATAACACTAAAGTTTTTAAAGCGAGAATTTTTGGTAAAAAAGAAACAGGAGCTAAAATTGAGATATTTTTACTGCAAGATTTAGAAAAAGGAGTTTGGCAATGTTTAGTCAAGCCGGCAAAAAGAGCAAAAATAGGCAGCAAAGTCTTTTTTTTAGAAAATTTTCAAGCCGAAGTCAAAGAAAGAACCGAGAAAGGATTATTTATAGTTCAATTTCAGCCTCAAGACATAAAAAAGTTGATTGAAAATGCAGGTAAAACACCGCTTCCTCCTTACATTAAAAAAGAATCAGAGTTAGAGAGTTATCAAACTGTTTATGCCAAAAATACGGGGGCAGTAGCTGCGCCTACAGCGGGCTTACATTTTACAAAAAGTTTGATTGATAATTTAGAAAAAAAAGGAGTTAAAATAATTCATCTTACTCTTCACTGTGGCCTGGGCACTTTTCAGCCGATAAAAGAAAAAAATATTCGAGATCACCAGATGGCAGAAGAATATCTAGAAATATCAAAAAAAACAGCAGAAATTATAAATAGAGCTAAATCAGAGAATAAAAAAATATTTGCCGTAGGTACTACTGCGGTAAGAAGCCTAGAAAGTGCTGCTAATAACAACTCTCAACTAACTGATTATCAGGGCCAAACTAGTCTTTATATAATTCCAGGCTATAAGTTTAAGATAGTAGATGCTTTAATTACTAACTTTCATACTCCTTTATCTACTAATTTAGTTTTAGTTTCTTCATTTTCCTCTTTGGAATTAATAAAAAAAGCTTATTGTTATGCCCAAAAAAATAAATTTCGTTTTTTTAGTTTTGGTGATGCAATGATAATCATCTAAAAATCCCCTTTTTTAGCTAAATTTTAGCCAAATTGTCTGATATAAACTAGATTATTAGTCAAAATTTAGGTATTTTTTTACATAAGAGATTTATAGTCAAAGAGTTATATAAGTATAAAAAAAAAGCTCATTTCATTGACTCTTGGGTCTATTTTTAATATAATAACAGTTTACCAAGTACAAGACACTTCGCCGAGTAATTCGGCTTAAGTGTCATTAAAAATAAAGGTATTCGCTAAATAATTGCATTAAGTATAAGACACTACGCCGAGTAATTCGGCTTAAGTGTCATTAAAAATAAAGGTATTCGCT